>NZ_JBIAXP010000044.1:0-72010 GCF_042896795.1 Kitasatospora sp. NPDC001261 | reverse complement strand
AAGCTAAGCCTTACAGCGCCGATGGTACTGCAGGGGGGACCCTGTGGGAGAGTAGGACGCCGCCGAACAATTCTTCAGAAGAACCCCCATCCGGGACCCGGATGGGGGTTCTTCGCATTTCCGGTGACGTATCGTCAGGGCATGGACGATCAGACAGCGGTCATTGCGAACGATGTGCTCCGGCCCGCGCAGCGCGACGGCGCTCTGCGTGTTCTGGCGGAGGCCCAGGCGGTGGACGGCCGGGCCGCCGTGTCCGAGCAGGGCCGGCTCCGGCTGCGGAACGCGGAGACTCCGCGCCCGGGCGTCATCCATCTCGTAGAGACCGAATCCGGGGCCGAACCCGAGACCGAAACCGGAGCCGTCCTCGGCTACGGCCAGCTGGAGGTGCCGGAGAACCCGGCCGCCAACCCCGCCGCCGAGCTGGTGGTCGATCCCGCCGTCCGCGGTCGCGGCCTGGCCCGTCCGCTGGTGGACGCCGTCCTGGCACAGGCCCACCGCGCGGGGCGCGAGGCGGTGGACTTCTGGGTGCACGGCGGCCACCCGGCGGCCCGGCACCTGGCCGAGGCGTACGGCGCGGAGCTGGTCCGCGAACTGCGCCAGATGCGCCGGCCCGGCCCGCAGACCGAGGACGTGGTCGTCCCCGCGGGCATCGAGCTCCGCACCTTCCGCCCGGGGGAGGACGACGCCGAGTGGCTGCGGCTGAACGCCCTGGCCTTCGCCCACCACCCCGAGCAGGGCACCTGGACCGAGCAGGACCTGGCCGAGCGGATCGCCGAGCCCTGGTTCGACCCGGCCGGCTTCTTCCTCGCCACCCGGGACGGCAAGGTGGTCGGCTTCCACTGGACCAAGGTGCACCCGGCCACCGCCACCGAGCCCGAGCTCGGCGAGGTGTACGTGGTCGGCGTGGACCCGGCGGAGCAGGGCAGCGGCCTCGGCCGGGCACTGACCGCGGCGGGCCTTCGCCACCTGACCGGCACCGGCCCCGGCGAGCGCGGACTGGGCGCCGTCCTCCTCTACGTCGACGCCGACAACCCGGTGGCCGTGCGGGTGTACGAACGTCTGGGGTTCACCGTCCACGAGGTGGACCTCATGTACCGGGCCCCGTACCGGGCGCCCCGCCCCGCCTAGCCGCCGGTAGCCGCCGTCGGCCGGAACGCCCCGGAACACCCCCCCCGGACCGGGGCACGGACCAGGGAACGGACGGGGTACGGGACGGCCGAACCCCTTGCCCCGACCGACTCAGCTTTCCTCCCGGCCATGCGGTGTTTACCGTGGATTCAATTGCTGCCGCGAAGATCACAGGATGAAGTCCGTAGTGTCTCGCTCGTGCAGAGTCGACCGCCACGCACCGGCCGGTCCTGTACGGACCGCGCCCGGAGGGTGGGTGCTGTCCCCGGGTCCGGCCCGGGGCGAGGGCGACGGCCCGCAGAGCCCATCGCGTCCGGACGCCGTCCTGCTGCTGGAGGAGCTGGAGCCCATGAGCATCCCCCGCCCCGTCTCTGCCCCGCTGTCGCCCCCGGCCCGGATGTCCAGCGCGCTGGGGATCCCGCCGGAGCTGCCGGCCACGGACGACGAGGAGTTCGAAGCGCTGCCGCAGGGCCGCTTCCTGGACCGCGAGCGCAGTTGGCTCGCGTTCAACGAGCGGGTCCTGGAGCTGGCCGAGGACCCGGGCATCCCGCTGCTGGAACGGGCGAAGTTCCTGGCGATCTTCGCGAGCAACCTGGACGAGTTCTTCATGGTCCGGGTGGCAGGCCTCAAGCGCCGGATCGCCACCGGCGTCGCCACGCGCAGTGCCTCCGGCCTCCAGCCGCGCGAGGTGCTGGACCTGATCTGGACCCGCTCGCGCGAGCTGATGGCCCGCCACGCCGCCGCCTTCCAGCAGGAGGTGCTGCCGGACCTCGCCACCGAGGGCATCGAGCTGGTCCGCTGGTCGGAGCTGGCCGAGAAGGAGCAGGCCCGGCTGCACACGCTGTTCCGGCAGAAGATCTTCCCCGTGCTGACCCCGCTGGCCGTCGACCCGGCGCACCCCTTCCCGTACATATCGGGACTCTCACTGAACCTGGCCGTCGTGGTGCGCAACCCGGTCTCCGGGCACAAGCACTTCGCGCGGGTCAAGGTGCCGCAGTCGCTGGCCCGTTTCCTGGAGGCCTCGCCCCAGCGGTACGTCCCGCTGGAGGACGTCATGGGCGCCCACCTGGAGGAGCTCTTCCCGGGGATGGAGGTGCTGGCCCACCACGCCTTCCGCGTCACCCGCAACGAGGACCTGGAGGTGGAGGAGGACGACACCGAGAACATCCTCAAGGCCCTGGAGAAGGAGCTGATGCGGCGGCGCTTCGGCCCGCCGGTCCGGCTGGAGGTCGAGGAGTCGATCGACCCGTACATCCTGGACCTGCTGGTGCGGGAGCTGAACATCACCGAGGCGGAGGTCTTCCCGCTGCCCGGGCCGCTGGACCTGACCGGGCTGTTCGGGATCGCCGAGCTGGACCGCCCGGAGCTCAAGTACCCGAAGTTCGTGGCCGGCACGGCCCGCGGGCTGACCGACGTCGAGTCGGCCTCCCAGCCGGACATCTTCGCCGCGATGCGCGAGCGCGACGTGCTGCTGCACCACCCGTACGACAGCTTCTCCACCTCGGTGCAGGCCTTCCTGGAGCAGGCCGCCGCCGACCCGGACGTGCTGGCGATCAAGCAGACCCTGTACCGCACCTCCGGCGACTCGCCGATCGTCGACGCGCTGATCGACGCGGCCGAGTCCGGCAAGCAGGTGCTGGTGCTGGTCGAGATCAAGGCGCGCTTCGACGAGCAGGCCAACATCAAGTGGGCCCGCAAGCTGGAGGAGTCCGGCTGCCACGTGGTGTACGGCCTGGTCGGGCTGAAGACGCACTGCAAGCTCTCGCTGGTGGTCCGGCAGGAGGGCGACACCCTGCGCCGCTACTCCCACGTCGGCACCGGCAACTACCACCCGAAGACGGCCCGGCTGTACGAGGACCTCGGCCTGCTCACCTCCGACCCGCAGGTCGGCGCGGACCTCTCGGACCTGTTCAACCGGCTCTCCGGCTACTCGCGCCGCGAGTCCTACCGCCGTCTGCTGACCGCCCCGCGCGGCCTGCGCGACGGGCTGGTCGCGCGGATCCACAACGAGATCGCCCACCACCGGGCGGGCCGTCCGGCCTACGTGAAGGTCAAGGTCAACTCGATCGTCGACGAGGCCGTGATCGACGCGCTGTACCGGGCCTCCCAGGCGGGGGTGCCGGTGGACGTCTGGGTGCGCGGGATCTGCGCGATCCGCCCGGGTGTCCCGGGGCTGAGCGAGAACATCCGGGTCCGCAGCGTCCTGGGCCGCTTCCTGGAGCACTCCCGGATCTTCGTGTTCGGCAACAACGGCGATCCGGAGGTCTGGATCGGCAGCGCCGACATGATGCACCGCAACCTGGACCGCCGGATCGAGGCGCTGCTGCGGATCACCGATCCGGCGCACCGCGCCGAGCTGTCCGGGCTGATCGACCTCGGGGTGTCGGACGAGACCGAGTCCTGGCACCTGGGGCCGGACGGCGCCTGGACCAGGCACTCGCAGGACGCCGAGGCCCGGCCGCTGCGACACGTCCAGGACCTGCTGATCGACTCGCGCCAGCGCCGCAGGGCCGCCACCTCGCGCTGACGCGCCCACTGATGCGAGCCGCCGGAGCAGTCGGGCCCCTCGGGGCCCGAAGGGGACCTGTTCCGGCGGTCGGCCACCAGCTCCGGGGGACCGCCCCGGGGGAACGGGGATCTACCACGCCATGACCGAAGCGCCGATGACGGCCCAGGCGGCCTCCACAGCGACCGCCGGGGACATCCTCTCCCGCCACCTCACCGTCCAGGCCGGCGCCTTCCTGCGCGCGCTGCCGCTGGCGGTGGGCGAGGTCGGTGCCAGACCCGGGACGGCCTCGACCGTCCCGTCGGCCGGCACCTCGGACCTGCTGCGGGCCGTCCGGCGGATCGGCGGGCTGCTGCACACCTTCGGCTCGGTCTTCGAACAGACCTGGGCGCAGGAGTCGCGCACCGAGCTGCGCTGGCTGCTCAACCTGCTGGCGCTGGAGCCCGGCTACGTCCGCCGCTCGGCCCGGCTGCTGGGCGCGCTGGACCTGCTGAGCGGCACCGACCCGGAGGGGACGGGCATGCTGGCCGGCCACGCGGGCGCCCCCAAGGCGCGCGCGCTGCTGGACCGGCAGCTGACCCTGGCCCGGACCAGGGCGCACTCCACCGTGCTCCAGGAGCTCCGCTCCGCCCGGCTGCACGCGCTGGCGGACCGGATGACCCTGCTGGTCGGCGAGGCGCCGCTGCTGGACTCGGCGGACGGCCGGGCCCCGGCCGTGCTGCTGCCGCAGGCCGCCGCCGCGTTCGCCGCGCTGTCCGCGGGCGCCCAGCAGCTGCCGCTGCAGCGGGCCGCGACGCCGTACGGCGGGGACGGGCTGCGCCGGCTGGGCGCGGTGCCGGCGTCCCGCGGGGCGACGGACGCGGACACCGCGCTGGCGGCCGACGACGCGCCCTGGGCGCGGTTGCGGATCCTGGTGAAGCGGGCCCGGTACGTGCTGGAGGTGTGCGGCCGCGCGTCCTCCGAGCTGGACGGGCTGGACGCGGTGCTGGACCGGCAGCAGGAGGCGGCGGACGCCGCCGTCACCGCCGCCACCGCGGCGCGCACCCCGCGGATCACCCCGGCGACCGCGTACGTGCTGGGCGTGGTGCACGCCGACCAGCGGCTGGAGGTGGAGTCGGCGCGGTACGCCGTCGGCCGCCGCTGGCCGGACCTGCCGCCCGGCCCGGACGGCTGGCTGGAGCTCGTCCCGGCCGACGCCTGGGGGCACTCCGTCGCACCCCGGACGGTCTGAGGTGGGCGAGCGCCCCCGCACCGGCCGGGCAGCGGCCGGTGCGGGGCACGGCCCGGTGATCCTGGCGGCGGGCGCGGTGCTGTGGCTGCCGGGCCGGCCGAAGAAGAGCGGCCGGCTGGGGCGGCCGCGGATCGCGCTGGTCCACCGGCCCAAGTACGACGACTGGAGCCTGCCGAAGGGCAAGCTCGAAGCCGGTGAGGGGATGGCCGAGGCGGCGCTGCGCGAGGTCCGGGAGGAGACCGGGTTCCACTGCCTGCTGGGCCCGGAGCTGCCCACCCAGCACTACCGGGTGCAGGGCCGTCCGAAGGAGGTCCGCTACTGGGCGGCGGTGCCGTCGAGCGGGTCCTTCCGGCCCAACCGGGAGGTGGACCGGCTGGACTGGCTGCCGGCCGGGAAGGCGCGCGCACGGCTCACCCACGACCAGGACCGGCTGCTGGTCGACGCCCTGCTGGCGGTCCTGGGGGCGGAGCCGGTGCGGGCCGCGGGGGCCGGGTCGGTGAAGGAACGGTGGAAGTGATCTCGTCGCGCCCTCCCCGTGACGCAACCGTTACTACCTGACGTAGTTTCCTGTCATCCGTTCGAGGTTCACTCGCCGTTCACTTGCGACCGGCTGTCGTGTCACTTACCCGGCCTAACTTCGGGACCACCGGAGGGCCGCACGGGCCCCGGACCACAGCAAAACCCGCGCTGGGCCGTACGCGTACGGCGCACGCCAAGGGCAATGCCACAGAAAGGGACACCCCTGTGAAGCTCCAGCGGAACGGCCGCTCCAAGGCCCTCGCGATCGGTGCCATGGCGCTCGTCAGCTCGCTGTCGCTCGCCGCCTGCGGGTCGGACAACAACAACAACACGACCGCGTCCGGTGGCTCCAACGGCTCCGCCGCGACCAGCGCGATCAACTGTGGCAAGGCCGGTTCGCTGATCGCCGCCGGTTCGACCGCGCAGACCGCGGCGATGGACGTCTGGAAGACCAGCTTCGCCGCCGCCTGCTCCGGCAGCACGATCAACTACCAGGGTGGCGGCTCCGGTGCCGGCATCCAGCAGTTCAACCAGGGCAAGATCCAGTTCGCCGGCTCCGACTCGGCCCTCAAGCCGGCCGAGGTCGACGCCTCCAAGGCGGTCTGCACCGGCGGCCAGGGCATCGACCTGCCGATGGTCGGCGGTCTGATCTCGCTGGTCTACAACGTCGACGGCGTCGACAACCTGGTCCTGGACGGCCCGACCTCCGCCAAGATCTTCGACTCGCAGATCACCAAGTGGAACGACCCGGCGATCGCGGCCCTGAACCCGGGCGCCAAGCTGCCGGACGCGGAGATCCAGACCTTCCACCGCTCGGACGACGCCGGCACCACCGAGAACCTGACCAAGTACTTCGCCGCCGCCGGCGGCGGCGCCTGGACCTACCCGGCCGGCAAGGCCTGGGCGGCCAAGGGCGGCCAGTCGGCCAACGGCAGCGCCGGCGTCTCGGCCCAGGTGAAGCAGGTCAAGAACTCGATCAGCTACGTCGAGCTGGCCTACGCCCAGACCAACAGCCTGAAGAGCGCCGACATCAACACGGGCGCCTCCAAGCCGGTCGCGGCCACCGCCGAGAACGCCGCCAGCACCATCGCCAAGGCCCAGGCCGCCGGCACCGGCAGCGACCTCGCGCTGAAGCTCGACTACGCGACCAAGGACGAGGGCTCCTACCCGCTGGTCCTGATCACCTACGAGATCGTCTGCGACAAGGGCAACAAGGCCGAGACCCTCGACACCCTGAAGTCCTTCCTGACCTACACGGCCAGCGACGCGGGCCAGAAGGCCGTCGGCGAGAAGGGCTACGTCCCGCTGCCGAAGGCCGTGACCGACAAGGTCAACGGCGTCATCGCGACCCTGGCCTGACCCGACAGGACCCCCGGTGGGGCGGCCCCGTGAGCGAGGGGGGCCGGGGCCGCCCCACCGGAACGCACCACACCCAGCACCACGTCCGGGGCACCGCCGCCATGGTGCCGTTCCCCCTTCCGGGGCGGCACCACCAGACCGGAGTAGACCAATGACTTCATCCTCCCCTGCCGCCCCGCGAGGCAGGGAACGCCGGCCGCGCGACAGCCGGGTCGGCGACAAGATCTTCATGAACCTCGCCCGGGGCTCGGGCATCCTGCTGCTGGTCATCATGGCCGCCATCGCGGCGTTCCTGACCTGGCGGTCGGTCCAGGCCCTGAGCACCAACGAAGGCAACTTCCTCACCTCCTTCGAGTGGACGCCGGACGCCCCGAAGCCCGTCTTCGGCATCGCCGTCCTGGCCTTCGGCACCATCGTCAGCGCCGTCATCGCGATGGCGATCGCCGTCCCGGTGGCCATCGGGATCGCGCTGTTCATCTCGCACTACGCGCCGCGCCGGATCGCCCAGCCGTTCGCCTACCTGGTCGACCTGCTCGCCGCCGTCCCCAGCATCGTCTACGGCCTCTGGGGCGCGCTCTTCCTCGTGCCGCACATGGACGGTCTGACCAGCTGGCTCAACGAGTACCTGGGCTGGACGTACATCTTCGACCAGACCAGGACCGGCACCCCGCGCAACCTGTTCACCGTCGGCATCCTGCTGGCGATCATGGTCCTGCCGATCATCACCGCGGTCTCCCGCGAGGTGTTCCGCCAGGTGCCGCGGATGCACGAGGAGGCGGCGCTCGCGCTCGGCGCGACCCGCTGGGAGATGATCCGCACCGCGGTGCTGCCGTTCGGCCGCCCCGGCATCATCTCGGCCTCGATGCTCGGCCTCGGCCGCGCGCTCGGCGAGACCATCGCGGTCGCGGTGGTGCTGTCCGCCAGCAACGTCCTGTCGCTGCACATCCTCGACGCCGGCGGCGGCACCTTCGCGCAGAACATCGCGCTGAAGTTCGCCGAGGCCGGGGACAACGGCCGCAACGCGCTGATGGCCTCCGGCCTCGTCCTGTTCGTCATCACCCTGCTGGTGAACGGTGCCGCGCGACTGATCATCGCCCGCCGCAAGGAGTACTCGGGGGCCAACGCATGACCGTCACCGCGCTCGTCGAGGACGCCCGGCCCGTCGGCCGTCCGCTGACCGCCAACCGCCTGCCCAAGTGGGCCCCGGCCGCCGTCGCCGCCGGCTCGATCGCCCTCGGCTGCGGGATCGGCGCGGTCGGCGGGCTGGCCAGCCACCTCCAGTGGGGCCTGATCTCGGGCCTGCTCTTCCTCCTGATCAGCTACACCCTCTCGGCCCAGGTCGAGGGCCGTCGGCAGGCCAAGGACCGGTTCGCCACCTCGGTGGTCTGGGTCGCCTTCATCCTGGCCGTCGTCCCGCTGGTCGCCCTGACGGTCTACACCGTCCAGCAGGGCATCCACGTGGTCGACGGGAACTTCCTGGGCCACTCCATGAAGGGCGTGATCCAGTCCGGGCCCGGCGGCGGCATCTACCACGCGCTGATCGGCACCCTGGAGCAGGTCGGCCTGGCCACCGCCATCGCCGCCCCGATCGGTCTGCTGACCGCCGTCTACCTGGTCGAGTACGGCCGCGGCACGCTCGCCAAGGCGGTCACCTTCTTCGTCGACGTCATGACGGGCATCCCGTCGATCGTCGCCGGTCTGTTCATCCTCTCGATCTGGAACCTCGCGCTGGGCTTCAGCTACTCCGGCTTCTCGGGCAGCCTCGCACTGGCGATCCTGATGATGCCGGTCGTGGTCCGGTCCACCGAGGAGATGCTCAAGCTCGTCCCGAACGAGCTGCGCGAGGCCTCGTACGCGCTCGGCGTGCCGAAGTGGAAGACCATCCTGCGGATCGTCCTCCCCACCGCGATCGGCGGCATCACCACCGGTGTGATGCTCGCGGTCGCCCGCATCACGGGCGAGACCGCCCCGGTGATGATGCTGGTGTTCGGCGCCGACTCCATCAACAACAACCCGTTCGAAGGCCCGCAGCAGTCCCTGCCGATGTACATCTGGCAGCAGTACTCGCAGGTCAACAACGACTTCGGCTACGCCCGTGCCTGGGGCGCGGCGCTGGTGCTGATCGCCTTCGTGATGGGGCTCAACCTCATCGCCCGGGGCATCGCGCGCTGGCGCTCGCCCAAGGGCGGGCACTGAGCGACCGACTGACGTACGAGACAGACGAGAGAAGCAACGATCATGGCCAAGCGCATCGACGTCAGCGGACTGTCGGCCTTCTACGGCACCACCAAGGCCATCGAGGACATCTCGATGAGCATCGAGCCCCGCTCGGTGACCGCCTTCATCGGCCCCTCCGGCTGCGGCAAGTCCACCTTCCTGCGGACCCTCAACCGGATGCACGAGGTGATCCCCGGCGCCCGGGTCGAGGGCAAGGTCCTCCTGGACGACGAGAACCTGTACGCCTCCAACGTCGACCCGGTCGCCGTGCGCCGCTCGGTCGGCATGGTCTTCCAGCGCCCGAACCCGTTCCCGACCATGTCGATCTACGACAACGTGATCGCCGGTCTCCGGCTCGCCGGCGTGAAGAAGAAGGCCGTGCTGGACGAGGTGGTGGAGCGCTCGCTGAAGGGCGCCAACCTCTGGAAGGAGGTCCACAACCGGCTGAACAAGCCGGGGGCCGGCCTCTCCGGCGGTCAGCAGCAGCGCCTGTGCATCGCCCGCGCCATCGCGGTCGAGCCCCAGGTCCTGCTGATGGACGAGCCCTGCTCCGCGCTCGACCCGATCTCCACCCTCGCCATCGAGGACCTGATCGGCGAGCTGAAGGAGCAGTTCACCATCGTCATCGTGACCCACAACATGCAGCAGGCGGCCCGCGTCAGCGACCGCACCGCCTTCTTCAACCTGGCCGGCGTCGGCCAGCCGGGCAAGCTGGTAGAGCTGGACGACACCCAGCGGATCTTCTCCAACCCGCAGGTCCAGGCGACCGAGGACTACATCTCCGGCCGCTTCGGCTAGACCGGCCCCGTCACGGGCGGCGCCCCGGCGCCGAGCGGCGTGACGGATCGCGAGCTGTCCCGTGGTGCTGCATGGCGGTGCCGCCACGGGGCATGGAAAAGGGCCCGCCCCCGAGATGTGGGGGCGGGCCCTGTCCGTTCGTGCGTCCTGCTCCGCGCGTCCTGCTCCGTGCGTCCCGCGGGGCCGTCAGCCCCAGAACAGGTGGGCGAACCAGTACACCAGCGCCGCGACGAGCGCGGCCGCCGGCATCGTGATGAACCAGCCGAGCACGATGTTCTTCGCGACGCCCCAGCGCACCGCGCGGATCCGCTTGGTGGCCCCCGCGCCCATGATCGCCGCGGTGATCACGTGGGTGGTGGAGATCGGCGCCTTGAAGACGAACGAGGTGACGTACATGACCGTGGCGGCGGTGGCCTCGGCCGCGAAGCCCTGCGGCGGGTCCAGCTCGATGATCTTGCGCCCGAGCGTCCGCATGATCCGCCAACCGCCCGCGTAGGTGCCCAGCGAGAGCATGGTCGCGCAGGAGATCTTCACCCAGACCGGGATCCCGTTGCCGGACTGGTGGCCGGAGATGGTGAGCGCCATCACCACGATGCCCATGGTCTTCTGGGCGTCCTGGAGACCGTGCGCCAGCGCCATCGCGGCGGCCGAGGCGGTCTGGGCGACCCGGAAGTTGCGCTTGGCCTTGTGCGGGTTGGCCCGGCGGAAGATCCACAGGATCGCCAGCATCACCAGGAAGCCGCCGACCAGGCCGACCACCGGCGAGACGATCATCGGGATGACGATCTTGTCGAGGACCCCGCTCCAGATCACGTCGATGCCGCCGGCCATCGCCGCGCCCACCATGCCGCCGAACAGCGCGTGCGAGGAGGAGGACGGCAGGCCGAAGTACCAGGTGACCAGGTTCCAGGCGATCGCCCCGACCAGGGCGGCGAACAGGATCACCATGCCCTTGTCGCCGGTGGGGGTCTCGATGATCCCCTTGGAGACGGTGTGCGCCACGCCGCTGCCGAGGAACGCGCCGGCCAGGTTCATCACCGCGGCCATCGCCAGCGCCGCCCGGGGGGTGAGCGCCCGGGTGGAGACCGAGGTGGCGATCGCGTTCGCCGAGTCGTGGAAGCCGTTGGTGTACGTGAAGAAGAACGCAACGCCGACGACGGCGATGAGTGCTGCCATGTCCACGAGGGTCAGGACTCCTTGACGGCGATGGTCTCCACCGTGTTGGCGACGTGTTCGAACGCGTCCGCCGCCTCCTCAAGGACGTCCACGACCTGCTTGAGCTTGAGGACCTCGATGGCGTCGTACTGACCGGAGAACAGGTGGGCGAGCAGCTTGCGGTGGATCTGGTCGGCCTGGTTCTCCAGCCGGTTGACCTCGATCCAGTACTCGGTGAGGTTGGACATGCTGCGCAGGTTCGGCATCGCCTCGGCGGTGAGCTCCGCGGCGCGCGCCAGCACCTCGATCTGCTGCTCGATGCCCTTCGGCAGGGTCTGGATGTCGTAGAGGACGACCAGGTCGACGGCCTCCTCCATGAAGTCCATGATGTCGTCCAGCGACGAGGCGAGGCTGTAGATGTCCTCGCGGTCGAAGGGCGTGATGAAGGACGAGTTCAGCTGGTGGAAGACGGCGTGGGTGGTGTCGTCCCCGGCGTGCTCGGCGGCGCGCATGCGCTCGACGATCTCCGCACGGGCCGACACGTCTGATCCCAGCAGCTCCAAGAGGAGCTTCGATCCGACGACGAGGTTCTCCGCCGCGGCGGCGAACATGTCGTAGAAGCTCGTCTCCTTCGGGGTCAGGCTAAAACGCACGGAAATCTCCGATGTGCGGGGTAGGGACTGAACGATGCTAGGTGCAACCAAGCGCAATCACGCAAACGGGGGGCCGGGGAAGGAGCCGGAAGCTCCCCTTCCGTTCGGCTGCCGCACCGGCTGATCCGGACCGCACCGCCACGTGCGGACTGGAGCCCTCAGTCTGACGGAACCTCGCCCGGATTGTCCCCGTCGTGCGTACGGAAGACCGGGGCGCCGCTCAGACGGGTGAACCGCCGGCCACCCCCGCTCCCGGCCCGGCGGCACGTGCCGGGTCGGCCGTCGGAACACCACGGAGGGCCCCGGTGTTGGACACTGGTGGCCGACGCAGCCACCAGGCACTGAGACGAAGGCGGGGCCGATGACCACCACGCAAGCGCGCACCGAGCCGGAGCACGCGCAGGGGACCGACCCGCACGCCGGCCACGCCCCGGCCGGGCACCACGGCCCGCACGGCTACAGCGCGCAGAAGGACGCCCACCTCAAGCGGCTGCGCCGGATCGAGGGCCAGATCCGCGGCCTCCAGCGCATGGTGGACGAGGACGTCTACTGCATCGACGTGCTCACCCAGGTCTCGGCCGGCACCAAGGCGCTGCAGTCCTTCGCGCTCTCCCTGCTGGAGGAGCACCTGCGGCACTGCGTCGCCGCGGCCGCCGAGGAGGGCGGCGCCGAACTGGACGCCAAGGTGGCCGAGGCCACCGCCGCGATCAGCCGACTGCTGCGCAGCTGAGCCGCCGGCCGTCCGCCGCTCCGGGGCCCGCCGCGCGGGCCCCGCTAGCCGTCGGCCTCCCGGTCGGCCTGCCCGGGTTCGCTCCGGTCCAGCAGCACCTCGTCGATCCGCTCGGTCGGCAGCCGGTCGCCGGAGCTGGCCGTCGCGGCGATCATCAGCTCCCCGGCCAGATCGATCTCGTCGAGGGCCGCGTCGTCGTGGCCGCCGCTGCGGCCGCCCGTGGACGACACCACCTGCACCACCCCTTCAGTGCCTCGCCAGCCCGGGCGGCAGCCACCCGGAGCCCAGCCTAGGCACTCCGGGGCCCGTCCACATGGCACGGACGGGCCATCTCGGCACCGCCGAAACGGGTGGCCGTCGCTCCCCGGACGGCCACCCGCCCCGGCCGCACCCCGTCTCGCCCCGGCAGCCCGGGAAGCATCGGACCCGCCCTACTTCGGGCTCTCCGTGGGCTTCATCTGGTAGATGTCCGAGGCCGCGGGCTCGGCCGCCTCCACCGGCTTGCCGAAGTCCGCCAAGGAGGTCGTCGACGTCACCTTCACCTGGTCCTTGGGCTCCTTCGACCCGGCCACCCCGGCGAAGGTGAACACCTCGACCACCTTGCGCAGCCGGCCCTGGTCGTCCAGCCAGGCGTCGTACGGGACCTCCTTGACGGTGAAGGTCTGCGCGCCCGTCCGCAGGCCGTCCCCGCCCCGCCCGCCGGTCGCGTCGGCGGCCTTCGCCAGGTCCAGGGTGCCCCGGTAGTGGTGCAGCGCGACGCCGTCGACGGTCTCGGTGCCCACCGCCTCCGCCTTCTGCGCCCCGCGCAGCGCCCCCGCCGCCGAGGCCGGGTCGGTGGCGCCGCTGCTGACCAGGTTGCCGTCCGGCAGCTGACGCACGTCCAGCTTGACCCACTTGCCCTCGGGGACCTTGGCGCCGCTGTTCTGGAGGTAGACGGTGCCCGGCAGGACCACCTCGACGATCTTCCCGGTGGTCGCCGCGCCCGGCGGCACCTGGACCTCCAGCCGGCCGATCCGCTTGACGTAGTCGTAGCCGCCCGTGCCGCTGAACGAGGCCTTCTTCTCGGCGGACTCGGTGACCAGCTCCGTCGCGGTGTGCGCGGAGCCGGTGCGGCCGGTGATGTCGGCGGCGTTGCGCACCGCCGTCAGCGGGTCCGCGGCGAGCTGGTCGGGCGCGGCCGACTGCTGGTCGGAGGAGCCGTCGGCGGATCCTCCGGAGCAGCCGGTGGCCCCCGCCGCCAGGGCGGCGGCGAGCAGGGCGGCCCCGGCCGCCGAGCGCAGGTGCGGACCCGGCCGGCGTGCCGGCCGTCCGGTGCGCTGCTGGTCGGTCATCTTCATCCTCGCGACAACCCCCTCGGGCCCGACTGCCCCGCCGGACACCACCGGTGGGCAGAGCTCTTTCCGGGCAAACGAGTTGGGGCGCGAAGGGTTACGGGGCCGGTACCGCCGGAGCGTCGCGCGGGGGGCGTCCGGCGCGTTACGGTGAACCACGTGCACAGTGAGCTGCCGGTCGCACCCGGCACCACCAGGATGCCCGAACACCGCCTCGTGATCAGCGAGCGCGGCTCCTTCGCCTTCGCGACCTGCAGCTGCGGCTGGTACTCCCCGGCCCGCCGCTCGCGCGACCTGGCCCGCCGTGAGGGGGCCGACCACCTCGCCGGGAACGGCGCCGAGCCGGACTGACCGCTTGGACCGCTTGGACCGCTTGGCCGCGTCCGCCCGCGGGCTCAGGCCGCGAGGTCGGACTCCGGCGGCTGCTCCCCGGCCCGCACCGCCCCGCGCCCGCGCCGACGGCCGCGCGGACCGGCCCCGCCGCGGGCCGCGCCGCCGCGCTCGGGCGCCCGGATCAGCGGGGCGACCGCCGTCCGGCTCAGCGCGTGGCAGAACGGCACCAGCACCGCCATCGCGATCGGCGCCAGCAGCAGCACCACGGCGACGGCCAGCGCGAAGCCGCCGATCACGTCGGTCGGGTAGTGGACGCCCATGAACATCCGGCAGAAGCCCTGGAGCAGCGCCAGCCCGCCGGCGATCCAGCCCAGCCTGCGGTTCACCAGGAACAGCGCCACCGCGACGCCCATCGTCATGGTCGAGTGGTCGCTGACGAAGGAGTGGGTGCCGGCCTTGCCGTCCACCAGCACCAGCAGCCCCGGATGGTCGACGAAGGGGCGCGGGCGGTTCACGATCGCGGCGATCGGCAGGTTCGCCAGCTCGGCGACCGCCACCGAGAGCGGCACCCAGAGCAGCCCGGCCATCGCCACCGGCGCGTCCGGACGGCGCCTGGCCTGGAGCCAGGCCACCAGGCCCAGCATCGCCAGGCCGATCAGGATGCCGTACTCGCCGATCCACGAGACCAGGTGGTCAAGCCACTGCGGGGAGCGCTTGGCCAGGCCGTTGACGGCGTAGAGCAGGTCGAGGTCGGGGTTGGTCGTGTCGGCAAGCGGCGTCGACACGCCGCACCTCCTTCTGGTCCACTGCACCTGTACGTTCCCGCCGGGGCCGGCCCGGCGCCGAAAGCTGACGGGGGGCCACCGGACCCAACGTCATCGCCGGGACACAGCGTTCCATGGAAACACGCGGTTATGTAAACGTGACTCAGCGTCCACAGCGCGCACACAGGTCCCGGCCGTCCCGGCCCCCTCGGGCCTACCCTCCCGCCCCGGTGGGGCTCGGCCCGGCCTGCGCGGGCGGGGCGGCGGCCGCAGGCCGGCCGGAGGCCGCCGGGGTGCCGCTCGGAGCACCGCCCGGAGCACTGCCCGGCGCGCCGCCCTGGGTGCCGCCCTGGCCTCCCGCCGGGGCGGTGGGCTCCGTCCCGCCCGGCCGGCTCGGGGCGTTCACCACGCCGTCGTTGTTGCGGGTCGGCAGCGCCTGGGCGCCGTCCGAGGTGACCCGGGTCGCGCCGATGTACTCCCGGGTGTCGATCTTGTCGTAGCGGATCACCGCGCCGGTGTGCGGCGCGTTGATCATGTACCCGCCGCCGACGTAGATCCCGACGTGGTGGATGCTCCGCGGATCGCTCAGGTCCGTCGCCCAGAACACCAGGTCGCCCGGCCGCAGCTGGTCCCGCGACGGGTGCGGCCCGGCGTACCACTGGTCGTTGGCCACCCGGGGCAGAGTGATGCCCACACTGGCGAACGCGGCCTGGGTCAGGCCCGAGCAGTCGAACCGCCCGTTCTGCGAGGGCAGGCCCTCGCCGCCCCACAGGTACGGGGTGCCGAGCTTGGTCTGCGCGAAGTAGATCGCGGCCGACGACTGCGCGGACACCTCCAGCGGCGCGGTCGGCGAGACCGGCGCGGTGAAGCTGCGGGCCATCGCCTGGATGTTCCGCACGTAGCCCTGGGTCTCCCGGTACGGCGGGATCCCGTTGTACTTGAGCACCGCGCCCTCGCCGGCGTTGTAGGCGGCCAGCAGGTTGGCCTGCGGGTCGCCCGGGACCTTCGCGACCTGCTTGGCGATCGCGCAGTCGTAGGTCGCGGCCGAGGCGATCGCGTCCAGCGGGTCCCAGACGTCCGCCCTGCCGTCCCCGTTGCCGTCGGTGGCGTACGAGCTCCAGGTGCCCGGCATGAACTGCGCCATGCCCTGCGCCCCGACCCCGGAGCGCGCCTTGGGGTCGAAACCGCTCTCCTGGTACAGCTGCGCCGCGAGCATCGGCGGGGAGATCTCCGCGCAGAGCGCACCCCACCGCTGGATCGGTTCCTGGTAGGCCGCGGGGACCGTTCCGGGGGACAGGGCGGAACGATTCGCCGCCTGCTGCGGCGTCCCACTCGCCGCATAAGTCCCTATCGTCACCAGCCCGATGAACCCGAAACCAACAACTCCCGCAGCGACGGCGGCCGTACCGGCCTTCCGGAGTACCATCAGCACCATCCCGACGAGTCGTCAGTCGAAGTGTCCCGGAAGGCGTTGCTCACCGCAATCATCAGAGATACGAACAGTGAGCGCTATCCTTCGTACGGTGTACATCCTCGCGTACGTGTCCGATGCCTCACGACCAATCCGCGAGAAGTAGCCAAGTCGACATCAGATCTGGCCAAGAATAGGTACCGACCCTTCGCGCGGGCCGGGTCCGGGCCCTTGAATTTGCCTGATCGGGCGGTGAGATGGAAATGAACCTGAGCAGCGTGCACACCAATGCGGTCAGCCACCTGGCCGAGGACCCCCCCAAGAAGCCGAACATCGACACCATCATCGGCGGAATCGCCCCGGACTGGGGGCCGTTCGCGACCCTCGGGTCGGAGGCGCGGGTGATGGTCGAGGTCATCATGGCCGTCGCCATCCTCCTCTGCCTCGGCATCGCGGTCTGGGGCGCGGCCAAGCAGCGGATCGGGGCGACCGCGATGCGCGACAGCTTCGGCGCCGAACAGGGCAAGGGGCTGATCGTCGCCGGACTGACCGGCGTGTTCATCATCGGATCACTCGGCACTCTGTTCACCATTGTCTACGGCATGGCGATCTGACGATCGGACAGCAGTAGTCCGACCTGCCTGAGACCGGGTCCCCGTCCGGACCCCCTCCGACGGCCGGCCCGCCAGGACCCCACCCCCGTTCCCACCCTCCGCTCGCGCCCGCCCCCGGGCGGAGGGCCCCCGGAGCCGCCCCGGCTCCCCGCACCAGGAGGGCCGCCGTGCCGTTGTCCGACGACCAGCCGCGCACCCGTACGCGCCTGCCGGTCGGCGAACAGTCCTCCCCCCAGCAGAACCACCGTCAGTCCCGCCCGCTGCGCGCCCTGCTGGCCGTCCTCGTGGTCGTCACCCTGCTCGTCGTGGCCATCGCCATCGCCAACCGGGTCACACCCGGCAGCGGAAGCGGCACCGGAGGCGGCGGCGCCTCCGCCGACCGCGCCGGTTCCGGCGCCGGCCCCGCCCCCAGCGGCGACCAGCCCGTCGGCACCACCGTCAACGGCATCCCCACCGGCTACCCGCACACCGAACCCGGCGCCCAGTCGGCCGCCACCAACTACGCGGTGGCGATCGGCTCCGCGGACATGTTCCGCACCGACAGCCGGCACGGCATCATCGCCACCATCGCCGACCCGGACGCCCTGGCAGGGCTCCAGGGCCGGCTGGACCAGGGCTTCGGCGGCGACACCGCCACCCGCTACGGCCTCGACGCCCAGGGCCACGCGCCCAAGGGCCTCACCTTCGTCAGCCGCACGGTGCCGGTCGGCACCAAGTCGACGGGCTACAGCGACGGCGACGCCAAGGTCGAGGTGTGGTGCACCGGCCTCACCGGCCTCGCCGGCGAGCACTCCGTCCAGCCGGTGACCACCAACTGGTTCACCCTCACGCTCTCGCTGCACTGGACGGGCAGCGACTGGAAGCTCACCGACTTCACTCGTAAGTCAGGCCCGGCCCCCCTGCCGGGCGACCAGCAGGCGGCCACAGCGGATGAGATCGCCGGATCAGCAGAGCAGTTCGGAGGGTTCCGCTATGCGCGTTGACGGTGAGATCAGGAAACGGCTTCCTCGGTTCGGCCGGGTCGTCACGGCCTTCGCTCTCTTCCAGGCCGCAGCCATCGGTATGGCGTCCCGGGCCATCGCGGACCCGAGCCCGAGCCCTTCGGCCAGCAACAACTGCGACGTCCTACCGTTGCCCGGTAGCGACGTCTACTGTGCCTCCAAGCCCGGAGGTTCGGTCCCCGGGGGCGGCGCCGTCGGGGCCGTGACCGATCCGCTCGGGTCGTTGGCCAAGAGCTGTGCGCAGGCCGCGGCGTGGGTGGTGCGGAAGCTGTCGGGGGCGATCGACGGGACGACGCAGGTGGACTTCACCAACGCGTCGTTCCTGCAGCAGTACGCCGTGGTGTTCGCCGTGTCGACGGTGATCACGCTGGTGCTGTGGCTGCTGGCGGTGGCGAAGCGGGCGGTGCGGGGGGCGCCGTTGGCGACGGCGTTCTCGGAGGCGATCGGCTTCCTGTGGCTGACGGTGGTGGCGTCCGCGTTCACGCCGTTGATCCTGTACACCGTGGTGAGCGTGACGGACGGGCTGACCAAGGCGATCGCGGTCGGGACGAAGACGGACACCGGGTCGTACCTGGGGGGCTTCGCCGACACGCTGGAGAAGGGTGACGTGGGCGGCGGCCCGCTGATACTCGTGATCGTGTCGCTGGTCGCGGTGCTGGCGGCGGCGGTGCTCTGGGTGGAGCTGCTGATCCGGGCGGCGATGCTGTACGTCGGCGCGCTGCTGGGTACGGCGGTGTACGCGGGGCTGGTGGACCGGCAGCTGTGGAAGCACGTGCGGCGCTGGGCGGGGGTGATGCTGGCGGTGGACCTGGCGAAGCCGATCATCGTGGTCATCCTGGGCCTGGCGGGCGCGGTGGCGACCGGCTCCGGGGCTGACGACGACTTCGCCCGGGTGCTGTCCGGGCTGGCGATCCTGTTCCTGTCGATCTTCGCGAGCGCCTCGGTCTACCGCTTCGTGCCGGGCTTCGGCGACGAGATGCTGAACATGCGCGGGGCCCGGGCCAATGCCGTGCAGGCCGGTTCGGCGATGATCAACGGCACTGCGAACCTGATGAAGCAGGGCATCAGCACCCACGGCGACCGCGGTCAGGCGGCCGGTACGGGGGGTGGCGGGGGTGCCGGCGGCGGTTCGGTCGCGCCGGGCATTGCCGCGCACGCCGGGCGGACGCCGTCCCCGCCGCCGCAGGGCGGGCCGAAGCAGGGCCCGGTTCCGATCCGCGACAGCAATCCAGCGAAGGGAGGGTGACGGGTAAGTGAGCAGTGAACCGCTCGGCCAGTACGGTGCCCAGTACGCCCAGCCGTACGTCCACCAGCGCCGCACCTACCTGATCGGCAAGGCCCGCCCGAACGCGCCGATCGGCCGGAACCGGGAGTCCGGCGAGATCGTGCTGATCATCTTCGGGGCCTTCCTCGGCATGCTCTGGGGCCTGCTGATGCCGGTCCTGCCGCTGCGGATCGGCGGTCTGGTCGGTCTGCCGGCGCTCGCCATCGCGGCGGTGTACGTGCCGTACCGCAGGCGGACGTTCTACAAGTGGGTGGAGATCAACCGCACCTACCGCCGGACGGTCCGCAGCGGGCGGGCGGTGTGGCGTTCGGACGTGATGGACGCGGGCACCCGGCTGGACGGCCGGGAGGTGGAGGTCGGCCCGCCGCCGGGGGTGGGGCGGCTGCGCTGGCTGACGGCGCCGTTCGGGCCGGACGAGGTCGGGGTGCTGATGCACCTGGAGCGGCGCACGGTGACGGCCGCGATCGAGATCGAGGGCCCGGGCGTGGGCCTGCGGGACTCGGAGGACCAGGAGGCCCTGGTCGACCGCTTCGGGACGCTGCTGAAGCACGTCGCCAACGGGGACGGCTTCGTGACCCGGCTGCAGATCCTGGCCCGGACCCTGCCGGCCGACCCGGACGCGCACGCCAAGGACGTCGAGCGGCGCGGCGACCCGTCCTCGCCGCGCTGGCTGCAGGACTCGTACGACCAGCTCCAGTCGATGGTGTCGACCTCCTCGGAGCAGCACCGGGCGTACCTGGTGGCCTGCATGCACTACACCCGTGACCTGGCCGCCGAGGCGCACGCGATGGGCCGGACGGCCACCGGGCGGCGGGCGCGGGACGACGAGGGGCTGGCGGCCGTCATGGCGCGCGAACTGACCGACATCTGCGCCCGGCTGGCCGAGGCGGACATCCGGGTGCGCCAGCCGCTGGGCCAGGCCCGGCTCTCCTCGCTGCTGCACTCGATGTACGACCCGGACCACCCGATCGACCACATCCAGGCGATGTCCCGGCGCAACGCCTGGCCGGCCGAGCTGGACGCGACCGACCCGCAGTACCTGCAGGCGAAGACCCGGGAGTCGGCGACCCGGGAGCCGTGGTGCCACGCGACCGCGTGGATCAAGGAGTGGCCGCTCACCCCGGTGGGCGTCAACTTCCTGGCGCCGCTGCTGGTGCACACCCCGGACGTGATCCGGACGGTCGCGGTGACGATGGACCTGGAGCCCACCGACGTCGCGATCGAGCGGATGCTGACCGAGAAGACCAACGACGAGGCCGAGGCGAGCCGCGCGGCCAAGATGAACCGCACGGTCGACCCGCGCGACCTGGCCCACACCGGCCGGGTGGACCAGCGCGGCGACGACCTGGCCTCCGGCGCGGCCGGGGTGAACCTGGTCGGCTACATCACGGTCTCCTCGCGCAACCCCGACGCGCTGGCCCGCGACAAGCGGACCATCCGGGCCTCGGCCGGCAAGAGCTACCTCAAGCTGGAGTGGTGCGACCGCGAGCACCACCGGGCCTTCGTCAACACCCTCCCGTTCGCCACCGGCATCCGCCGCTGAGCGGACGCACCCGCGCACCCGTGCACCCGCACATCCGTACGTCCGTCCACCGCTGACCCGTCAGGAGCCCGCCCATGGCGCTCGGCAACCTCTCCGAGGCGTTCACCAGCCTGATGTTCGGCAAGGTGGAGACCACCCGTCTGCCGGTGCGCACCTCCACCGGCCAGGCGCAGGCCGTCTACCTGCCGACCGCCGCGCCGGGGCTGGGCGACTCCGGGGTGATCATCGGGCGTGAGGTGTACAGCGGCAAGGGGTACGTCTACGACCCGTTCCAGCTGTACGGGCAGCAGCTGCCCGCCCCGCACTGGCTGGTGCTCGGCGAGTCCGGCAACGGCAAGTCGGCGCTGGAGAAGACGTACGTGCTGCGGCAGCTGAGGTTCCGCGACCGCCAGGTCGTGGTGCTGGACGCGCAGGGCGAGGACGGCGTGGGCGAGTGGAACCTGATCGCCAACGCGCTGGGCATAAAGCCGGTCCGGCTGGACCCGATGGCGGCCCGGGACGGCGGGGTGAAGCTCAACCCGCTGGACCCGGCGATCACCCAGAACGGCCAGCTGTCGCTGCTGCGCACGATCGTCGAGGTGGCGATGGGGCGCGGGCTGGAGGAGCGGGCCGGCTTCGCGCTGAAGGCCGCGCACGCCCACGTGGTGGCCTCGGTGAGGGACCGCCAGCCGGTGCTGGACGACATCATCGACACCCTGCGCAACCCCGAGCTGTCCTCGGTGGAGTCGCTGGGTGTGGCGGTGGGCGAGGTGCAGTCCTGGGGCCTGGACGTGGCGCTGGTGCTGGACCGGCTGGTCGACGGCGACCTGCGGGGCATGTTCGACGGGTCGACGACCGACGGCATCGACCTGGACGCGCCGCTGATCGTCTTCGACCTCTCGCACATCGACCGCAACTCGATCGCGATGCCGATCCTGATGGCGATCGTCGGGGTGTGGCTGGAGCACACCTGGATCCGGCCGGACCGGAAGAAGCGCATCTTCCTGGTCGAGGAGGCCTGGCACATCATCAACAGCCCGTTCGTGGCCCAGCTGTTCCAGCGGCTGCTGAAGTTCGGCCGCCGGCTCGGCCTGTCCTTCGTCGCGGTGGTCCACCACCTGTCCGACGTGGTGGACGGCGCGGCGGCCAAGGAGGCCTCGGCGATCCTGAAGATGGCCTCGACCCGGACGATCTACATGCAGAAGGCCGAGGAGGCGCGGGCCACCGGCCGGGTGCTGGGCCTGCCGCGCTGGGCGGTGGAGATCATCCCGACCCTGTCGCCGGGCATCGCGGTCTGGGACGTCAACAGCAACGTCCAGGTGGTCAAACACATCATCACGGAGGCGGAGCGCCCGCTGGTCTACACCGACCGCGCGATGACCGAGGACGCGGTGGCCGAACGGGTGCGCGCGGACCAGAAGTTGGCGGCCGAGCCGGGGGTCTGAGGGGCCTTCTCCGCAGGCTCCGCACCCGGCGGACGGTGACGGTTCGTCCGTAGGTAATCCTCTCGTTACGTTCCACGTCCTGACAGCTACGCGCGTTGACCCTAGGCTTCGCAGTCGCAACACATGTCACACGCCCGAACGCCGCCGCTGTCCGCAGCCGGTGCTCCCTCCAAGGTGCAGGGGAACCCTTCATGCTCACCGTCAGATCCCGACGGACGGCGCTCGCCGTCGTCGCCGCCGCTGGTCTGTTCGGCACGGTCGTCGTGCCGACGGCCGCCCAGGCCGCCGACGCCAAGCGCCACAAGACCGTCAACCTCCAGCTGCTGGCGATCAACGACTTCCACGGAAACCTGGAGCCTCCGGCCGGTTCGTCCGGCACGATCAAGGAGATCGACCCGGCCACCGGCAAGGAGATCGCCACCCCGGCCGGCGGCATCGAGTACCTGGCCACCGAGCTGCGCAAGGCGCGCATCCCGGCCGACGACTCGATCACCGTCGCGGCCGGCGACATCATCGGCGCCAGCCCGCTGACCTCGGCGCTCTTCCACGACGAGCCGACCATCGAGGCGATGGACAAGCTCGGCCTGGACGTCACCTCCGTGGGCAACCACGAGTTCGACGAGGGCGCGCAGGAGCTGCGTCGCATGCAGGACGGCGGCTGCCACCCGACCGACGGCTGCTACGAGCCCGGCCGCACCTTCAAGGGTGCCAACTTCAACTACCTGTCGGCCAACGTCACCGACGAGAAGACCGGCAAGCCGCTGCTGGCGCCCTACTGGGTGACCAAGTCCCAGGGCGTGAAGGTCGGCTTCATCGGCGTCACCCTGGAGGGCACGCCGAACATCGTGACCGCCGAGGGCGTCAAGGGCCTGAAGTTCGCCAACGAGGTCACCACGATCAACAAGTACGCCGCCGAGCTCAAGGCCAAGGGCGTCAACTCGATCGTCGCGCTGATCCACGAGGGCGGCTACCCGGCCAGCAGCGTCTACAACTACGACTGCGGCGCGGCCGGTCAGGGCATCTCCGGCCCGATCGTCGACATCGCCAAGAAGATCGACCCGGCGGTCGGCGCCATCGTCACCGGCCACACCCACAACGCGTACGCCTGCAGCATCCCCGACCCCGACGGCGTCCCGCGCTCGGTGACCAGTGCCGCCTCCTTCGGCCGGCTCTTCACCGAGATCGACATGAAGCTGGACAAGACCACCGGCGAGATCGTGCGCCCCTCGGTCAAGGCCGAGAACCACGTGGTGCGCCGCACGGTCGAGAAGGCGTCCGACATGACGGCGCTGGTCGACCACTACTCCAAGCTGGCCGCCCCGATCGCCAACCGTCCGGTCGGCTACGTCGCCGCGGACATCAACGGCCGCGGCAGCAACGACCTGGAGAAGCCGCTCGGTGACGTGATCGCCGACTCGCAGCTCGCCGGGCTGGCCCCGGCCGACAAGGGCGGCGCGCAGGTCGCCTTCATGAACCCCGGCGGCATCCGCTCCGACCTGGTCTACAAGGCCTCCGGCGGCGAGGGCAACGGCGTGGTGACCTACGGCGAGGCGTTCACCGTCCAGCCGTTCACCAACATGATGCAGGTCAAGACGCTGACCGGGGCCCAGCTGATCCAGCTGCTCCAGCAGCAGGTGAGCGGTTCCAACGCGGCCGCGCCGAAGGTCCTCCAGGTGTCCTCGAACCTGCACTACACCCTGGACATGCGCAAGACCGGTGCGGACCGGGTGGTCGTGGACTCGGTGCGGCTGAACGGCGCACCGGTCGACCCGGCGGCCACTTACCGGGTCGCGGCCAACGAGTTCCTGGCCGGCGGCGGCGACGGCTTCCCGGCCTTCGCGGCCGGCACCGACAAGCTGGTCGGCGCCTCGGACCTGGACGTCTTCGTGGCCTACCTGAGCGCCCACAGCACGGCGGCCTCGCCGCTCCAGGCTCCGGCGCGGGACCGGATCAAGATCATCGGCCCGGGCAGCGACATCGACTGACTGTGAGCCGGCTCCGGGGCGTGAGCCCTGGGACGGGGGCGGGTGGGGCGCTGTCGGGGCGCCCCACCCGCCCCTTTCGTCATTCCGTCATTCCGGGGCGGGGCCGCCGGGCAGGCGGACGGTGGCCAGCGCACCCGGACCGCCGTCGGCGGCCGGGCCGAGGGTGACCTCGCCACCCGCCTCCCGGACGCTCTGCGCGACGATCGACAGCCCGAGGCCGGAGCCGGGCAGCTGGCGCGAGGAGGGCGAGCGCCAGAACCGGTCGAAGACGTACTGGAGCTCGTCCGGCGGGATGCCGGGGCCGTGGTCGCGGACGGTCAGCACGCCTCGGTGCAGCCGGACGTCGATGGTGCCGCCGGGCGGGCTGTACTTGACCGCGTTGTCCAGCAGGTTGATCACCGCCCGTTCCAGCCCGGCCGCGTCGCCGTGCACGTACCAGGGCTCGGTGTCGGTCTCGAAGACCAGCCCCGGGCCGCGCAGCTTGGCCCGTTCGACGGCCCGTCCGGCGAGCTCGTGCAGGGCGACCACGGTGGGGGCCGGGCCGCTCTTCGGGGTGTCCGGGCGGGAGAGCTGGAGCAGGTCGCCGATCAGCACGGTGAGCTCCTGCATCTGCGCCTTCATGTTGCCGAGCAGCTTGGTCTTGGTGGCGGCGGGCAGCGGGCGGCCGGTGTCGTTGCTGCGGATCAGCAGGTCGACGTTGGTGCGCAGGGAGGTCAGCGGGGTGCGGAGCTCGTGCCCGGCGTCGGCTATCAGCCGGGTCTGCCGCTCGCGGGAGTTGGCGAGGGCGGTGCTCATCGAGTTGAAGGACGTGGAGAGGCGGGCGATCTCGTCGTGTCCGTTGACCGGGATGGTGGTGCCCACCTCCTCGGTCCGGGCGATGTGCTCGACGGCGTCGGTGAGCTGGTCGACGGGCTTGAGGGAGGAGCGGGCGACCAGCCGGCCGGCGATGGCGGCGAGCAGGATGCCGCCGGCGGAGACGGAGCCGAGCAGGATGGCGAGGCCCTGGAGGGAGTCCTCGACGGGCTGGGTGGAGGTGGCCACCATCAGCAGGGCCGGGCGCGATGGGAAATGGGTCAGTGAGATCCGGACGACCGCAGGCGTGCCATCGGTGAACCGGCCGTCGCGGATGATCGATTGGCCGTTCTTGAGGCTGAACCCTGCCGAGTCACTGGGCTTGAGCTCGATCGCCTTGGTCGCGTACGGGGGCAGGCAGACGCCCGTCGGGTTGGCCACGACGTACTGGGTGTCCCGGACGACCGCTGCGCTGTTCTCCGCAGCGGTGCCGCTCGGCTGGTTCTGCAGGGCCTGGTCCGGCGTCGCGTAGCACGGGAGGCCGAGTACTCCACGAGGCGGCGGCGGCAGCGTCGCGTTGGCCAGGTCGGTCCGCACCTGGTCGTAGAGCTGCTTCTCCACGATGAACCAGCACGCCAGCGCCGACAGCGCGATCGCCACCGCCACCGCCGCCGCGCTCAGGAAGGTGAGGCGGCTGCGCAGCGAGCGGGAGCGGAACCAGTGGAGGAGGCGCTGTCGGCGGCGGGGCGTGCGGGGCGGTGCCAGCGGGGGTGCCAGCGGTGGGGGCGGGACGTGGTTCACGCGCTCGTGCCGGCGGCCGGGCGCAGGGCGTAGCCGACGCCGCGTACGGTCTGGATCAGGCGGGGCATGCCGCCCTGCTCGGTCTTGCGGCGCAGGTACATCACGTACACGTCGAGGGAGTTGGAGGAGGGCTCGAAGTCGAAGCCCCAGACCGCCTTGAGGATCTGTTCGCGGGTGAGGACCTGGCGGGGGTGGGCGAGGAACATCTCCAGCAGCATGAACTCGGTGCGGGTGAGCTCGATCGGCTTGCCGGCCCGGGTGACCTCGCGGGTGGCGGTGTTCATCCGCAGGTCGGCGAAGGCGAGCACCTCGCTCTCGTCCTCGACGGCGGCGCGGGCGGCGGCCTCGGCGGCGAGGGCGTTGCGGCGCAGCAGGGCGCGGACGCGGGCGAGCAGTTCGTCGAGCTCGAAGGGCTTGGCGAGGTAGTCGTCGGCGCCGACGTCGAGACCGGTGACGCGGTCGCCGACGGCGTCGCGGGCGGTCAGCATCAGCACCGGGACGGTGTCGCCGCGCGAGCGCATCCGGCGGACGGCGGTGAGGCCGTCCATCCGGGGCATCATGATGTCCAGCAGGACGAGGTCGGGCCGGTCGCGTTCGACGGATTCCAGGGCTTCGTAGCCGTCGGTGGCGGTGGCGACCTCGTACCCCTCGAAGGCGAGGCTGCTCTCCAAGGCGTCCCGGAGGGCGGGTTCGTCGTCGACCACGAGGAGCCGGGCGAAGGGGTGGCCGGCCTCGGCGGTGGTGCGGTCGTCGGCGGACGGGGTCATGGGCGGGTGCCCTTTCTCGTCGGGTGGAGGGCCTGCTGGGAGCAATTGTCCGTCTCAGGGAGCGGTGCTCACAGGTTCTGGCCGGCTTCGAGCTTCGGCAGGACCTGCTTGATGTCGTTGATCGGGATGGCGAAGCCGAGGCCGACGCTGCCGGCCGAGCCGCCGGAGGAGCCGGAGCCGCCGGGCGCGTACATCGCCGAGTTGATGGCGATGACCTGGCCGTTGGCGTTGATGAGCGGGCCGCCGGAGTTGCCGGGGTTGAGCGCGGCGTCGGTCTGGAAGGCCTTGTAGGTGGTGGTGCTGCCGCTGTCGGACTGCGGGGCGGTGCCGCGCAGGCCGGGCACGCCGGGCAGGTAGGGGAGGCCGAAGCCGCCGTTGTTGCTGGTGCTGCCCTCGTCGAGCTGGACGGTGACGTCGCGGTTCTCGGCGCTGATGATGCCGGAGGTGACGGTGCCGGTGAGGCCGTCGGGGTTGCCGATGGCGACGACCGGGTCGCCGATGGCCACGGTGGAGGAGTCGCCGAGGACGGCGGGGGTGAGGTTCTTCGCGCCGGTGGCGGTGATCACGGCGACGTCGAGGGCCTTGTCGGTGCCGGTGACGGTGGCCTGGGCGGTGGAGCCGTCCTTGAAGGTGACGGTGATCCGGCCGCCGGCGGACGCGGTGTCGATCACGTGGTAGTTAGTGAGGATCTGTCCGTCGGTGTTCAGGACGACGCCGGTGCCGGTGGCGGTGCCGTTGCCGGTCTTGACGGTGATCTCGACGGTGCTGGGCGAGACGGCGGCGGCGACGGCGGCCACGTCGGCGGTGCCGTCGGAGCGGGCGGAGACCGGGCTGGCGATGGTGCCGACGCGGTTCTCGGCGCTCTGGTGGTCGGCGGCGACCAGGCCGCCGGTGACCCCGCCGAGGACGGCCGCGACCGCGGCGACGGCGGTGACCAGGGCGAGCCGGCCGCGCAGCAGTCCGCGCCGGGCCCGGCCGCCGTGGTGGCCGGGGCCCTCGGGGGAGCCCGGTCCGAGGATCGTGGGCGGCTCGGGCGGGATCGGCGGGGGCGGCGGCGGGGCGTCGAAGCCGCCGTCGGAGTGGTCCTCGCGGTAGCTGTACCCGGGCCCGTACCCGTCCGCGCCGGTGGTGCCGGAGCCGCCGGCGGCCGGGCCGCTGCCGAGCACGGTGCCCTCGATCACCCGGGGCTCCTGGGCCTCGTACTGCCCGTGGGCCTGGTACTGGCCGTGCTGCCCGTACCGGCCGTGGGCCTGGTAGGGGTCGTACTGCTCGTGGGGCTCGTACGGGCCGTACTGCTCGCTGGGGTGCTGCTGCTTCTCGCTCATGTCGACCAAGCTCGGCCCGGTGCATGAGGAGTGGATGAGAACCGGCTCAGAACGGGGAGAGAAGCCCGTTGGGTTCTCATAAAGCCTGGTCAGCCCGCCTGCCGAGCGGAACCGGCCGTTCCGGTACGGGCCCGCCGCTCCGGTCCGGGCCGGCTACTCCGGTACGGACCGGCCGGGGGCGTCGCCGCCGCAGCCGCAGGAACGGCGGATGACCAGCCGGGACGGGAAGGTGCGGACCCGCTCGGTGTCCGAGCCGGGCACCATCAGCGAGTCGTCCAGCACCAGGTCCACGGCGGCCCGGGCCATCGCGTCGCGGTCGGAGGCGACGGTGGTCAGCGGCGGGTCGGCGAGCGCGGCCTCCGGCACGTCGTCGAAGCCGGCCACCGCGAGGTCCTCCGGGACCCGCAGGCCGACCTCGCGGGCGGCCCGCAGCACGCCGATCGCCTGGTCGTCGGTGGAGCAGAAGATCGCCCGCGGCCGGTCCGGCGAGCGGAGCACGCCGAGCGCGACGTCGTAGGCGCCGTAGCGGTGGAAGGGCGCGTCGATCAGGTGCGGCTCGGTGGGGACGCCGTGCGCGTCCATGGCGCGCTGCCAGCCCTCGACGTGGTCGATGACCGGGTCGCCGGGGGCGGGGGACTCGACCGGGCCGCCGAAGCAGGCCACGTACGGGTGCCCGTGCACCTCCAGCAGGTGGCGCACGATCGCCTCGGCGCCCGCCACGTCGTCGGTGACCACCGCGACGTCGTCGATCGCCTCGGGCCGGCGGTGCAGCAGCACGACCTTGGCGCCCTCCATCGCGGCGAACTCCTCGGCGGCGCGCTGCGAGGGGCCCTGGCTGACCAGGATCAGGCCGGAGACGCGCATCCCGAGGAAGGCGCGGACGTAGTGCACCTCGCGGTCGTCCACGTAGTCGGAGTTGCCGATCAGCACGAGCTTGCCGCGCTCGGAGGCGGCCCGTTCCACGGCGTGCGCCATCTCGGCGAAGAAGGGCTGGCGGGCGTCCGGGACGACCATGCCGATCAGGTTGGTGCGCCGGGAGGCCATCGCCTGGGCGACGCTGTTCGGCCGGTAGCCGAGCTGGTCGATCGCCGCGAGGACCTTCTCCCGGGTCGCGGGTGCGACCGGGCGCGGACCGTTGTTGATGACGTAGCTGACGACCGCGGTCGAGGTACCAGCCAGCCGGGCTACATCGTCGCGCGTCACTTTGGCCACGGGGGGAGTCTACGCGTGTGGCCTCCGGGGCGGCAGGGGGAGCTGGGGCCTTGTTCGGCAGGCCGGCGGGCGGCTCCGGGAGGAACCGGACAAGCCGGGCGGGGGACGGCCCGCCCGGCCGGTCCTCAGGCGTCCAGGGGGGTGGCGGGGCGCTGGGCGAGCTCCGGCCGTTCGCCCTTCTCGGGCTTCTCCGGGACGACGAAGCGGTAGCCGACGTTGCGCACCGTGCCGATCAGCTGCTCGTGCTCCACGCCGAGCTTGGCGCGCAGCCGCCGGACGTGCACGTCCACCGTCCGGGTGCCGCCGAAGTAGTCGTAGCCCCAGACCTCCTGCAGCAGCTGCGCCCGGGTGAAGACCCGGCCGGGGTGCTGCGCGAGGTACTTGATCAGCTCGAACTCCTTGAAGGTGAGGTCGAGCGCCCGGCCCTTGAGCTTGGCGGAGTAGGTCGCCTCGTCGACCGAGAGGTCGCCGTTGCGGATCTCCATCGGGCTGTCGTCGGTGACGACCTGGAGGCGGCCGAGCGCGAGCCGCAGCCGGGCCTCGACCTCGGCCGGGCCCGCGGTGTCCAGCAGGACGTCGTCGATGCCCCACTCGGCGGTGACGGCGGCCAGGCCGCCCTCGGTGACCACCAGGATCAGCGGGCAGCCGATGCCGGTGGACCGCAGCAGCTGGCAGAGGCTGCGGATCTGCGGCAGGTCCCGCCGGCCGTCGACCAGGATGACGTCCGCGCTGGGCGTGTCCACCAGGGCCGAGCCCTCGGCGGGGGCCACCCGGACGTTGTGCAGCAGCAGTCCGAGGGCGGGCAGCACTTCGGCGGACGGTTGCAGCGCATTGGTGAGGAGGAGGAGAGAACTCATACCCGGTGGTCCCCTTTCCGGGTCGTCGCGGTCGCGTGACGGCTGCCGCCACAGCCGGATGGCGCACGTGCTGAGGGGGAGGGGAGGACGACGGCCGGTCGCGGCGGACCGGGGGAGCGGACGGCGTGCGGGGCGCGACGGCGGGTCCGCCGGGGGTCCCGCAACCCCGGGCGCACCGTTTCTGCCCTGTTCCTCACCGCGAACCCTCCGGTCTGGTCCGGCGCCGGGTGGCGGCCCGGTGCCGGGTGGCGATGCCCCGGCCGGCCGGGGCACGTCGTTGTGCCGCGCCGGCCGGGAGGTCCCTGCTGCGCGCCGGGGGTGGGCCGACGAATCGCAAGAACGTCCGTACCGGCGTCCTGGAAGCACAAAAGGACCCGGGGGCGACTCTGCCCGGATCCCTCTTGGTGGTCGAGGATAGCCGACCGCCCCCTCCGCCGGGAGTGCCGGAATCCGGCGGTTCGCCCAATTCGGGCGTGCGCCGGGTGAGGCTGGACACAGCTTCGAGCGCCGGTCCGGCGCTGGTCCGGCGCCTCCGGGTGGCGGTCCGGTGCGAGGCCGGTGCGTACTCCGTGCCGGTCCGGCCAGGGCGATTGCCGCTCGTGGTGGCCGACACGCCATCATGGGGGGCGCACATCGGAGGCGCTGTTCGGGTCCATCGTTCGGGTGGTCGGGCGGCCGTCGCGGTGGCGAGCCGGACCGGGGTACCGGAGCCGGGCGAGGACGACGAGAAGGGGTGGCCCGATGGGCGCGACCACCGAGCCCGCGAGCGGCGCCCGGGTGCGCGGGACGATCCGCTACTGGGCGGCGGCGAAGTCCGAGGCCGGGCTGGCCGAGGAGCCGTACGAGGCGGCGACCCTGGCGGAGGCGCTGGCGGCGGCCAGGGCGCGGCACGCCGACCGGCCGAAGCTCGTCCAGCTGCTCGGGCACTGCTCGTACCTGGTCGACGGGGCCCAGGTGGGCGGCCGCGACCACGCGACCGTCGCCCTGACCGAGGGCGGGACGGTCGAGGTCCTCCCGCCGTTCGCGGGAGGCTGAGCGGCGTGACGGACATGAACAACCCGAACCACCCGAACCACGGCGGCCACGGCGAGTGGCCGCAGCAGCCCCACCAGCCGTACCCGCCGCAGGGACAGCAGCCGTACCCGCAGCAGCAGCAGCAGCAGCCGTACGTCCCGCCGCAGCAGCCCGGCCACCAGCCGCCGTACGGCTACCCGGTGGACGACGCGGCGGCGACCGCGGTGCTGCCGGCGGTGCCCGCGTTCGACGACGCGGCCGCGACCACCCTGCTGCCGCCGGTGCCGGCGGTGAGCGACGCCGAGGCGACGGCGCTGCTGCCGCCGGTGGTGGTGTCCGGTCCGCTGTCGGGCGCGCCCCGGCCGCAGGGTCACCAGCCGCATCAGCCGCAGGGTCACCAGCCGCAGCAGGCCCACCAGCCGTACCAGCCGCCCCAGGTCCCGCAGGCCCAGCAGCCCCAGCAGGTCCCGCAGCCGCAGCAGGCCCCGCAGCCGCGGCAGCGGCGGCGGCCGCCGGAGCAGCCGGTGCAGCCCCAGCCGGATCCGACGATCCAGCTGCAGCTCCCCCGGCCGCCGGGGCCGCGGGCCCGGCACGCGGCCCCGGCGCCGCAGCAGGCCCCCGCGCAGCAGGCGGCGGAGGCCTTCGACCCGCCGACCATGACGCTCAAGCGCCCGGTCGCCCCCGGCCCGCTGGGCGCCCCCGCCGCGCCGCCGTACGGGGCCGTCCCGCCGCAGGCGGCGCCGCCCGCCGGTCCGCGCGGCCGGACCGGCTCGCCGATCATCGACCCGGGCCTGCAGCCGGCCCTGATCACGGTGGGCATCGCCGCGCTGCTGGCCGGCGGTGCCGCACTCGGGCAGGTCGCGCTGGCCCTGGTGGTCGCGCCGCTCCAGCTGCTGACGGCGGCCGGCTGGTTCCGGCTGAACGGCATGTGGCCGGCCCGGCAGGGCATCCTGCTCGCCGCGCTGGCGGGCCTGACGGCGGACGTGGCGGTGCTGCTGGCGGACTCCGACGGCGGCGTGGCGGCCGTGGTGGGCACCCTGGGCGGGTTCTTCCTGCTCGTCCTGGTGCTGCAGACGTTCCGCCCGTCGGACCCGAAGGAGCGGTTCTACGCGCTGACCGTGCTCGGCTCGGCCACCGTGGTGACGGTGCTGTGCACCGCGCTGCTGCTGGCCGACTGGGTGCCGGCCGCGGTGGGCGCGGTGGCGCTGGCCACCCTGCTGGCCGCGGCGCCGCTGCCCGGGCCGAAGCAACTGGGCCCGGTGCTGGGCCTGGCCGCGGCGGTGCTGCTGGGCCTGCTGGTCGGGGCCCCACCGGCGCTCGGTGTGCTGGCCGGGCTGGGTGCGCTGGTCGGCCGTCGGGTCGCGGCGTACGACTTCCCGTCCCGCTTCGTGCACATGACGGCGGGCGTGGCGCTGCCGCTGGCGGTGGCCGCGCCGCTGGCCTGGATCGCCACGGAGCTGCTGGCCTGAGCCACCCGTACCCACCCGTCCAGGCCTGTTCAGGTCGAATTCCCGCCCCGGAACCATGTTCCGGGGCGGGACGTCGTACGGTCGTGCGAGGGCGGACGTGTCCTGCGTCCGCCACGGAACGGTGAACGACCCACTGCGAACGACCACAGCGACGAACGACCACAGCGACCGGCGACGACGGGGGACACGATGCGCGGATGGCTGAAGGCCACGATCGGTCTGGCGGTGCTCTCCGGCCTGCTGCTGGGTGCGGACCGGATCGCGGTGGGCGTGGCCGAGGACGAGGCCGCCGACCGGATCGTGAAGAGCGGCCGGATGAGCCAGCGCCCGGACGTCTCGATCGAGGGCTTCCCGTTCCTCACCCAGGTGCTGTCGATGAAGCTGGACGACGTCCGGATCTCCTCCGACGGCCTGGCCGTCGGCGACGGCAGCCACCAGGTGGCGCTGCACTCGTTCAAGGCGAGGCTCGCCGGGGTCAAGGTCAGCGACAGCATGAGCAGTGCCACGGTGGACAGCGGCACCGGCAGCGGGGTGATCTCCTACCCGGACCTCGCGCAGCTGCTGCCGCCCGCCTCCCAGCTGCTGCACGGGGCCAAGCTGCCGGTGGGCGGCAACTCCCGGCTGAGCCTGGCCTACGCTGGTCCGGGCAAGGTCAAGGCCTCGCTGGGTCCGATCGAGATCGGCGAGGGCAGCGTGCGCAACAAGGGGAACACCCTCACGGTGGACGGCTTCCGGCTGAGCTCGCTGGCGGGGCTGGTGGCCGGCGCCACCAACCAGCAGCTGGAGCCGATGAGCTTCACCCTGGACTCGCTGCCGGCCGGGCTGAAGCTGGCCGACAAGGAGGGCGGGGGCGGCGGTGTGACGCCGCTGCCGGAGGGCCTCCAGCTGACCTTCGACGGCAAGGACGTCAAGCTCCTGGGCTGATCCCGGCCCGTGCGCGGCCCGTGCCCAGTCCATCCCCGGCCCATACCCGGCCCGGTCCCGGGGCCCGCCCACGGCTGTGCCGAATCGTTCCGCTCCGCGAGACGCGCTGTCCAGCGCGGGCCGTGGAGCGGTGTCGTTCGCGCCCCGCGCACGCCCTCCGGGGGCCGCCGGCCGGGCCCGGACAGGCCGGACCGGGGGTAAATCCCATCATCCGGTCGTTCTGATCCCACTATTCGATACGCTGATGACAGCGGGCCTCCGGTGTCCCTAGCATCGTCGGCATGAAGCGACAGACGGACCTCACGAAGCGGCGGGCGGTAGACCTGTGCCGCGTGGCCGCCTGTCTGTGTCGAATGCGCTGATTCGGCGCCCCCGGCAGGGCAGTTGACGCCCGCCGCCGATCTTTCCGGCGACCGCGCCCGGCCCCCCGGGCCGGCGGTCGCCGAGGTACTCCGCAGTCTCCTGCCCGGCCGCACCGGCCCACCCCCTCGTCCCGCTATTCGGACAGGGTTTCGGACCGCACCCTCCCGGGCACCCTGCAGCACCCTCCTGAGCAGCACCTTCCGCACAACCGCCCTCGGATGGAGAACCCACCATGAGCCGCAGCGACGTCCTGGTCGACGCCGACTGGGTCCAGGCCCACCTGGACGACCCGAAGGTCGTCATCGTCGAGGTCGACGAGGACACCTCCGCGTACGAGAAGAACCACATCCGCAACGCCGTCCGGATCGACTGGAAGCAGGACCTCCAGGACCCGGTCCGCCGCGACTTCATCGACCAGGCCGGCTTCGAGGCCCTGCTGAGCGCCAAGGGCATCGCCAACGACCAGACCGTCGTGCTGTACGGCGGCAACAACAACTGGTTCGCCTCGTACGCCTACTGGTACTTCAAGCTGTACGGCCACGGCGACGTCCGCCTGCTGGACGGCGGCCGCAAGAAGTGGGAGCTGGACTCCCGCGACCTGGTCGCCGAGGTGCCGGCCCGCCCGGCCACCGAGTACACGGCGCAGGCCGCCGACGCCTCGATCCGCGCCTTCCGCGACGACGTGATCGCCGCCATCGGCACCCTGAACCTGGTCGACGTCCGCTCGCCCGACGAGTTCTCCGGCAAGCTGCTCGCCCCGGCGCACCTCCCGCAGGAGCAGTCGCAGCGCCCCGGCCACGTGCCGAGCGCCCGCAACATCCCGTGGGCCAAGAACGCCAACGACGACGGCACCTTCAAGAGCGACGACGAGCTCAAGGCGCTGTACGAGGCCGAGGGCATCGACCTGGCGAAGGACACCATCGCCTACTGCCGCATCGGCGAGCGCTCCGCGCTCACCTGGTTCGTGCTGCACGAGCTGCTCGGCCAGGAGAACGTCAAGAACTACGACGGCTCGTGGACCGAGTACGGCAGCCTGGTCGGCGTGCCGATCGAGCTCGGCAGCAACTGAGCCCCCGGCTCGACCCGTAAGTCAGAAGGAGACAGACATGTGCGGTGCGAAGGCCGGCGGCCCGGACCTGGCAGGAGTTGACGTGGCGAACGAGACGATCATCCAGGGTTCGGTGACCCGCGACGGAGAGCCGGTCAACGGCTACGTGCGGCTGCTGGACGAGGGCGGCGAGTTCACGGCCGAGGTGCCCACCTCGGCGACCGGCCAGTTCCGGTTCTTCGCCCGCCCGGGCAAGTGGACCCTGCGCGCGCTGGTGCCGGGCCAGACCGTGGACCGTCAGGTGGTGGCCTCCCAGGGCACCGCCGTCGAGGTCGCGATCGCGGTCTGACCGGAGCCGGGACGATCCCGGACCAGACTCCGAGGGCCCCTGCCGAGCAGGGGCCCTCGGTCGTACCGTGGAGGGGTGCAGGCAAGGCGGCGGCGTCGCTACTACTTCGCCATGATGGGCGTGTGTCTGGGCCTGTTCGTCATGGCCTGGGGCGTGGTGCGGTTCTTCTCGGTCGGCGCGGCGATCGGCATGTGCGTGGTCGCGATGGTCATCCCGCCGGCCGCCGCGGTGTTCGCCAACAAGCGCGACCCGGACGACGACTGGTGGAACGACCCGCGCTGGGACGACCCGAAGTGGGACGAGCCCGGCCACGACCGGGACCGCCCCGACCACGAGGAACGCCCGTAGGCGTCGATACGCGAGGTGCCTCAGTACACGAGCGCCTGGACGTTGTCCGACATGATCTCGCTGACGAAGACCTGGGCGCCCGCGATGCGGACACCCTCGACGGTGTCCTGCTGCGTGATCCCGCGCCGGGCCGCGCACTGGGTGCACAGCGTCACCGAGCCGGCCGCCAGGATCGACTCCAGCAGGTCCGGCAGCGGCGCCGCGTGCGGCAGTTCGAACTCCGCGGCCCGGCCCGGCAGCGCGAACCAGGAGGACTCCCCGGTCAGCCAGAGCGAGACCTCGATCCCGCTGGCGACGGCCACCGCCGCCACCGTGAACGCCTGCGAGCACCGCTCCGGCGCGTCCGCCCCTGCGGTGACCTTGATGACCAGTTTCTTCGCCATGGCGCCACCTTAGAGGTGCCGGCGCCCCCGCCGTCCGGCATCCCCGGAAGCCTTGGGCAAAGCTTGAGCAGCCGCGGGAGGACGGCGCGAACGGCGACGTGGTGGGGCTCACCGCGACCCTCCGGAACCCGGCGGATAGAGTGAGCCGAGCACAATCCACCACACTGTCGCCGCCTGGGAGCCACCCGTGTCCGGTCTGGAAATCTTCTTCGACGGTCTGCTGGCCCTCATGGCCGTGCTGATCACCTGGTTCGCCATCTTCTCGGTGATGAAGCTGTACCAGGGCCAGCGCTGAGACTGCCGTACGGTTGAGGCAGTCCCACACCGACGAGAACAGCGACCAGGAACATGATCGAGATCCCTTCTGACCTCCACAGGGACGTCGTCCCGCTCGCCTTCCTCCTCGGCACCTGGGAGGGCGCGGGCGTCTACGACTTCCCGGGCGCGGAGAAGTGCAACTTCGGCCAGGAGATCGTGATCCGCCACGACGGCCGCCCCTTCCTGGAGTTCCGCTCCCGGACCTGGGTGCTGGACAGCGAGGGCGAGAAGGTCCGTCCGCTGGAGAACGAGCACGCGTTCTGGCGCATCACCAGCAACCACGACGGCACCAGCGGTGTCCGGGGGATCGAGATCTCCTCCGTCCGCGACGACGGCACGGTCGAGATCTGGTACGGCGAGCTGGCCGACGGCAAGCCCCAGGTCGACGTCTCCACCGACGCGGTCGCCCGGATCGAGGGCTCCCCGGAGTACTCGGGCGGCAAGCGGCTGTACGGCTTCGTCAACGGCGAGCTGCTCTGGGTCGGCGAGAAGGCCGCCCCGAGCGTGCCGCTGCGCCCGTACATGTCCGCCCAGCTGAAGAAGGTGCTCAGCCCGGCCCAGCTGATCAAGGACATCAACGACCTGCCGGACGACGGCATCGCCTTCTTCAAGTAGGCCGATCGCGCGACCGGCACTTCCGTGCACGAGGTAGGGACCGGCCCCCGGCCGGTCCCTACACTTGCTCCAGGACCCCCGACCATTGGCAGGGACGAGTACCGTGGCGGACACCGGCACCACCGACTGGCAGCTCTCCGGCGACTGGAAGGCCGACCTGCGCGAACGCGGGTACCGGCTCACCCCGCAGCGGCAGCTCGTGCTGGAGGCCGTCGACGAGCTCGACCACGCCACCCCCGACGACATCCTCTGCCACGTCCGCCGGACCGCCAGCGGCGTCAACATCTCCACCGTCTACCGGACCCTGGAGCTGCTGGAGGAGCTGGGCCTGGTCTCGCACGCCCACCTCGGCCACGGCGCCCCGACCTACCACCTGGCCGGCCGCCACCACCACCTGCACCTGGTCTGCCGGGACTGCGACAAGGTCACCGAGACCGGCACCGAGATCGCCCAGCCGCTGATCGACAGCCTGCGCGAGCGGCACGGCTTCGACACCGACCTCAAGCACTTCGCCATCTTCGGCCGCTGCGCCGACTGCACCGCCAAGCTCGTCGGGGACCAGCCGTAAGCTGGCCGGTATGACCGGTGTGAAGAGCCCGCTGCTTTCCCTGCCCGGAGCCGTCCCCGCCGAGGGGGCCGACGAGGGCGTCGCCGCCCACTACGGCGACATCTTCCGCGAGCAACGCAGGCTGTCGCAGGGCGTCGGCTTCGTCGACCTCTCGCACCGCGGCGTGGTCACCGTGACCGGCGCGGACCGGCTCTCCTGGCTGCACCTGCTGCTCACCCAGCACGTCAGCGAGCTGCCGCCGCAGCAGGCCGCCGAGGCGCTGGTGCTCTCCCCGAACGGGCACGTCGAGCACGCGCTCTACCTGGTGGACGACGGCACCACCACCTGGGCGCACGTCGAGCCGGGCACCCAGGAGGCGCTGGTCGCCTACCTGGAGGGCATGAAGTTCTTCTACCGGGTGGAGGTCGCCGACGCGACCGCCGAGTACGCCGTGGTGCACCTGCCGGCCGGCTCCACCGCCTCCGTCGAGGGCGCCGCCGCCGTCCGCGAACTCCCGTACGGGCGCGACCTGTTCGTGCCGCGCGCCGAGCTGGAGCGGCTCACCGCCGGGTACGGCCCGGCGGCCGGGGTCTGGGCGTACGAGGCGCTGCGGATCGAGGGCCACCGGCCCCGGCTGGGCTTCGAGACCGACCACCGGACCATCCCGCACGAGGTGGACTGGCTGCGCACCGCCGTCCACCTGCAGAAGGGCTGCTACCGCGGCCAGGAGACCGTCGCCCGGGTGCACAACCTGGGCCGCCCGCCGCGCCGGCTGGTCTTCCTGCACCTGGACGGCACCGAGGAGACGCTGCCCCCGCACGGCACCGAGGTGCGGCTGGCCACCGACCCGGACGGGCGGGCGCTGGGCTTCGTGACCTCCTCGGCCCGGCACCACGAGCTGGGGCCGATCGCGCTGGCGATCGTCAAGCGGAACGTCCCGGTGGACGCCGTGCTGCTGGCCGGCACGGTGCCGGGCACCCAGGACGTGATCGTCCCGCAGTAGGGCCGTCCAGGGCCGCGCCGGGGCCGCTCGGCGCCCCGGCCGGGCCCGGTGGGGCCCCCGGCGGGGTCAGACCTCGACGAGGACGGTGAACGGGCCGTCGTTCACCAGCGCCACCCGCATGTCGGCGCCGAACCGGCCCGTCTCCACCTTGGCGCCCAGCGCGCGCAGCTGCGCCACCACCTCGTCCACCAGCGGCTCGGCGACCGGGCCGGGGGCGGCGGCGTTCCAGGTGGGGCGGCGGCCCTTGCGGGCGTCGCCGTAGAGCGTGAACTGGCTGATCACCAGCAGCGGGGCGCCGAGGTCCGAGCAGCTCTGCTCGACGCCCTCGTCGTTCGCGGGCAGCAGTCGCAGCGTCCAGAGTTTGCGGGCCAGTTGGGCGGCCTTGGCGGGGGTGTCGTCGTGGGTGGCGCCGACCAGGACGCAGAGCCCGGGCCCCTCGATCGCGCCGACGGTCTCACCGGCCACGGTCACCCGGGCCTCGGTCACTCGCTGCACCACTGCTCGCATGCCGCCATTGTGCCGGAGCGCCGTACGGCCCCCGGAGGAGCCCCGGGTGCTTTCCGCGCGGCCCGCGCCCGGCGCGTCCGCCGCCGCTCCGCGCCCGCGCATCCGCCGTGCCCCCGGCTCAGCGCCGCACCCTTCCCGGCCGTTCTGCCCGGCCGCCCCTCCGGTCGGCCCCGTCCCTCCGCCCCGGCGGCCTCCCCAGGGCGCACACCAGGGGCGCGCATGGAGGCCGTGCACGCCCTGGGGTGCGCGCCTGCGCGGAATCGGGCGCCACTCTTCCTGGGGAAAGGGCTGGTCATATCAGCCACCCCCGTTCGCCAGGGGGCCGTTCGGGTGCACGGGCGGTGCGCGTGCGCCGGGTGGGGTGGCACGCTGGTGGACCGTACGAGGGGTCCGGGGCGCCAGGAGGTCCGCCGCGCCGGACCCGGGTTCGGCCGGGCGGTCGAGCCGGTAGGTCAGGCGTCTGGCGGTGCCGCCCCGGTGGGCGTCACGGCCGGGGACCGGAGCCTCCGGGGGTTCCCGGCGGGCCGGTGGACGGGACGCGCGGCCCGTCGGGGGACGGGTCGGACCGGCGGCAGCGACGGGGTGCCGCGAGCGGGCGGGATCGGACGACGTCAGGTGGTTGGGTGATGGACGCGAGCAGCGTGGCGCGGGACCGGTCCGGGTCGGTGGTGCGGGCCCCCGGGGGCCCGGACGGTCCGGCGGCGGGCGCGGAGGACGAGCCCGACCTGGAGGGGCTGGGCCTGGAGCAGCTGCGGGTGCTGCGCCGGGAGACCCTGGAGCAGGAGGCCGACCTGTCCTACCTGCGGCGGCTGCTGCACGGGCGGATGGACATCCTGCGCGCCGAACTCGACCGGCGGCCCGGCACGGGCCCGGTCCGTACGGCCGACCCGTCCGGCCCCGACCCGGCCCCCGGCGACCTGCTGGACCGGCTGCCGGCCATCCTGACCGACGCGCCCTCCACCGTGCGGCGCTCGGCCCGGCACGTCACCCTCGGGCCGCCGCGCACCCGGGAGTCCCGGCTGGAGGCGGACGCGCTGATGGGCGACGTCCAGCTCGCCGACCTGGCGGCGCACCCGGCCGAGGAGCTGCTGGCCGCCCTGGAGCGGCTGCGGGCGTACGAGCGGGAGGTGTCCGGACGGCGCCAGCGGCTGCTGCGCACGGCCGACGGTTGCAACGCCGAGATCACCCGCAGGTACCGTGATGGGGAAGCACGGGTCGACGACCTGCTCGCACGGGGGCCGCTCTGACCGGGTGGGTCGCCGCGGGCGGGTGAGGCCCGGCTCGCTCCCGGCCCACCCTCGCCCCGGAAGGCTCACACCGCCATGTCCCTGCCCGCCCCCGCGCCCGTTCTCGCCGAGGTCATACGCTCCGGCTTCGTCGAGGGCCGCCACCGCGGCTCCCTGGTGCTGCTCGCGGCCGACGGCTCGGTCGAGTTCGCGCTCGGCGACCCGGACGCCCCGGTCTTCCCGCGGTCGACCGCCAAGCCGTTCCAGGCGGTGGCCACGCTGCGGGCCGGGCTGGCGATCGAGGGTGAGCTGCTGGCGCTGGCGGCCTCCAGCCACTCCGCGGAATCGTTTCACCTCGACGGCGTGCGGAGCATCCTCGGCTCCGCCGGGCTCGACGAGTCGGCCCTGCGCACCCCGGCCGACCTGCCGCTGGACGAGACCGAGGCGGAGCTGCTGCTCGCCGCCGGCGGCGGGCGCGCCCCGATCCTGATGGACTGCTCCGGCAAGCACGCCGGCTGGCTGGCCGCCTGCACGGCGAACGGCTGGGACACCGAGAGCTACCTCGACCCGGCCCACCCGATCCAGCGGCTGGCCCGCGAGGCCCTGGAGGAGGCCACCGGCGAGACCGCCGCCCACGCCGGGGTGGACGGCTGCGGCGCGCCGCTGCTGGCCGTGTCGCTGACCGGCCTGGCCCGCGGCTACCGCGGCCTGCTGCTGGCCGCCGAGGGCAGCGGGCCGCGCCGCGTCGCCGACGCGATGCGCGCCCACCCCGAGTACGTGGCCGGCACCCGGCGGGCCGACACCTGGCTGATGCGGGCGGTGCCGGGCGCGCTGTCCAAGATGGGCGCCGAGGCCGTCCAGGTGGTCGCGCTGCCGGACGGCCGGGCGCTGGCCTTCAAGATCGAGGACGGCGCCGAGCGGGCCCGCGGCCCGGTGCTGGCGGCCGCGCTGCGCCGGCTCGGGGTGACCGGGGCGGACGGGACCGTCGAGCGGATCGGCGCGGCCCCGCTGCTCGGCGGCGGCGTGCCGGTCGGCGAGGTGCGGGCGGCGTTCTAGGACCAGCCCGCGGCGTCGGAGGCCGCCCGTCGGGGTGCGGGCGGACCCGGGTCGGTGCACGGTGGACCGGGGGGCGTCCGTACAGCTGAGGGAGTCCGCCATGACCGACCATGTGTACCGGGTGACCGAGATCGTCGGGTCCTCGGCCGAGAGCGTCGACGCCGCGATCCGCAACGGGGTGGAGCGGGCCTCCCGGACGCTGCGCAACCTCGACTGGTTCGAGGTCTCGCAGGTCCGGGGCCACCTGGAGGACGGCCGGATCAAGCACTACCAGGTGTGCATCAAGGTCGGCTTCCGGCTGGAGGACTGAGCGCCGGCGAAGCGCTCAGCGCTCCGGCAGCACCAGCGGCACCCCGGTGCGCGGGTGCGCCAGCACCTCGACGGGGTGCCCGTACACCTCGCTGAGCAGCGGCGCCCGCAGCACCTCGGCGACCGGCCCGTCCGCGACCGTCGCCCCGCCCGTCAGCAGGACCACCCGGTCCGCGTAGGCCGCCGCCAGGGACAGGTCGTGCAGCACCACGACCACCCCGTCCCCGGCCGCGGCCCGGGCCCGGGCGACCCGCAGCACCAGCTCCTGGTGGCGCAGGTCGAGGGCGGCGGTCGGCTCGTCCAGGAGGAGCAGCGGGGTGCGCTGGGCCAGCACCCGGGCCAGCGCCACCCGGGCCCGCTCGCCGCCGGACAGGGCGGTGAACGGGCGCCCGGCGAAGGCGGTGGACTCGGTGGCCGCCATCGCCTCGGCCACGGCCGCCGCGTCCTCGGCGGCCGCCGCGGTGCCCGCCCACGGCGCGCGGCCCATCCGGACCACCTCGTCGGCCGGGAACGGGAAGGACAGTGCGGCGGACTGCGGCAACAGGGCGCGGTGCAGGGCGAGTTCGGCGGCGCCGTAGTCGGCCGGCGGGCGGCCGCGCAGGGTGACCGACCCGCCGTCCGGCCGGACGTCGCCGGCCAGTACGGACAGCAGGGTGGACTTGCCGGCGCCGTTCGGCCCGAGCAGCGCGACCAGTTCGCCGGCCGCGACCCGGACGGCGGCGCCGTCCAGCAGCGGGCGCCCGCCGAGGCTCAGTCGGACGCCCTCGGCGGCGAGCAACTCGCTTCCGGGCTCCGGTCGTTCGGGGATCTCCCGGTGGCGTCGCAGTCTCACGCCCAGCCTCCCTGCCTGGTCCTGGTCCGGCGCAGCAGCCAGAAGAAGAACGGGCTGCCGATCAGTGCGGTGACCACCCCGAGCGGGATCTCGGCGGGCTCGGCGACGGTGCGGGAGGCGAGGTCGGCGGCCACCAGCACCAGTGCGCCGCCGAGTGCCGAGGCGGGCAGCAGGAAGCGGTGGCCGGGCCCGGCGAGCATCCGCAGCAGGTGCGGGACGACCAGGCCGACGAAGCCGACGATGCCGCTGACCGCCACGGCCGCCGCGGTGAGCAGGGCGACGACGGTGATCAGCGCCAGCCGCATCCGCTCGACGTCCACCCCGAGGTGGCGGGCCGGGCGCTCGCCGAGCGCCAGCAGGTCCAGCCTGCGGGCGTACAGCGGGGCGACGGCCAGGCCGGCCAGCGCGAACGGCAGGACGGCGAGCACCTTGCCCCAGGTGGCCTGGGAGAGCGAGCCGAGCTGCCAGAAGGTGACCTGGCTGATCGCGGCGGGGTCGGCGATGAACAGCAGGATGCCGATCAGCGCGCCGCAGAAGGCGTTCACGGCGACGCCGGTGAGGATCAGCGTGACCACCTCGGTGCGCCCGCCGGAGCGGGACATCGCGTACACCGCGACGACCGTCAGCAGGCCGCCGGCGAAGGCGAAGACGGGGGCCGTCCAACCGCCCAGGGTGTTCAGGCCGAGCACGATGCAGGCCACCGTGCCGACCGCGCTGCCGGAGGAGACCCCGATCACGGCGGGCTCGGCGAGCGGGTTGCCGAACACGCCCTGCATCAGTGCCCCGGCGCAGCCGAGCGAGCCGCCGACCAGCAGGGCGAGCACCACCCGGGGCAGCCGGACGTTCCACAGCACGGACTCGGGCACCCGGTCCAGGGCGTGGCCGCCGAGGCCGAGGCGGTGGGCGGTGGAGGCGAGGATGTCGCCGAGCGGGATGCGGTAGGCGCCGACGCCGGCCGCGAGGAGGGCGCAGAGGAGCAGGGCGGCGGCGAGTCCGGCGGTGAGCAGGGCGGTCCGGCCGGCGGTCGGCGCGGCGGTCTCCCCGGGGGCCTCGCGGGAGGTCTCCTCCCGTACGGCGGTGGTCACTTGGCGTCCGCCGGGTAGAGCTGGGCGGTGATCCCGCGCAGGACCTGCGGGGTGCGCGGGCCGTAGCTGAGCAGCTGGCCGTCCTCGATCGAGACGATCCGGCGGTCGAGCCCGGCCGGGGTCTGGGCGACGCCGGGCAGCTTGAGCAGGCCGTCCGTTCCGCCGACCGAGTCCAGCCCCTTGCTCATCACCAGGATCGCGTCGGGCGCGGCCTTGACCAGGGCCTCGCTGGTGAGCGGGACGAAGTCGTTGGTGAGGCCGGCCGCGGTGCCGGCGTCCTCGCCGCCGACCGCCTCGATCAGCGAGCCGGCGCCGGAGCCGGGGCCGCCGAGCAGGTAGACGGAGGCGCTGCCGCGCAGGTAGAGGAAGGCGACCCGGGGGTGCCGGCCGTCGGCCGGGACGGCGGCCATGGCCTGGTCGATCCGCTGCTCGGTGCGCTCCTTGAGCTGCCGTCCGGCGTCCGGGACGCCGAGTGCGGCGGCGACGGTGTCGATGCGCGGTCCGACGTCGGCCAGCCGCTTGGCGTCGTCCAGGACGATCAGCGGGACGCCGGCCGCCCGGATCTGCGCGATCGCCTCGGCCGGGCCGGTGGAGCGGTCGGCGAGGACGACGGTGGGGTGCAGTGAGAGCACGCCCTCGGCGGAGACGTCGTGGGCCTGGGTGATCACCGGCAGGGCGGCGGCCTGTTCGAAGGTGGTGGAGACGTCCCGGGCGACCACCTTGGGGCCGAGGCCGAGGCTGAACACCAGCTCGGCGAGGCTGCCGTTGAGCGGGATGACCCGTTCGGCGCTGGTGACGGTGACCTGGCGGCCGTCGGCGGAGGCGGTGGTGGCCGGGAGCCGGGGGGCGGGCTCGCCGGGCAGCGGTTCGACGGCGTCGGGGGTGCGGGAGACGGCCGCCCCCGCTGCCCCGGCCGTCCCGCTCGCGGCGCCGCAGGCGGTGAGGGCGAGCAGCAGGCCGAGGGCGAGCAGCAGGAGGACGGGCCCGCGGGCCGCCCCGGATCGGATCGTAACGCTGCTCAACCTGGTTCCCTTCACCGGGACTTGGTGCCTGTGGCGCCCCGCCGCCGGGGGAGGGGGCGGCGGGGCTCTTGACTCATATATTAGGTTAGCCTTACCTGAGTTTCGCAAGGGGGTGGTGCCCGCCGGGCCCCCTTTGCGGCATCCCCCCATGCCTCCTGAGGAGTGATTCGCCGTGCCCCTGTCCAGCCGGCTCCGCCGTCTGGCCGCCGCCCTGGTGGCCTCCCTCGCCGCCCTGCTGGCCGTGGGCCTGTCGCCGGGGCCGGCGGCCGCCGCCGAGGGCAGGGTCTCCGGCGGCCGGCTGGACTGGGGCATCAAGCAGTCCTTCCTGACCTACGTCACCGGGCCCATCGCCAAGGGGAGTTGGGGGCTGACCGGCGGCGCGGCCACGGTCGGCGGCAGCACCTTCCGGTTCCACTCGGCGAACGGCACGTACGATCCGGCGGCCGGCGCGCTGACCGCCGCCTTCTCCGGCGGCGTGCGGTTCACCGGGCACCAGGAGGGCGGCTCCAACGCGCTCGACCTGAGCATCGGCCGGCTCACCTTCAAGGCCGTCCAGGGCGGCGCGGCCGGGCTGTACGCCGACGTCAGCAGCAAGTCCAAGGAGACCGGGCAGGTCAGCAGCGCGAGCCAGGCCAAGCTGGCCGACCTCTCGCTGGCCGGCGTCGACCTGCGCGGCGCGGCCGGCACCCTGACGCTGAGCGGTGTCCCGGCGACCCTCACCGACGCCGGGGCGAAGGCCTTCGGCGGCTTCTACCAGGCCGGCACGGCCCTCGACCCGCTCAGCCTCTCGGTCAACCTGCCCGCCGCGCAGCCGACGCCGGCGGCCCCCGCCCCGACGTCCGGCGCGGCCGCCACGGCCGTGCCCGCGACCACGCCGCCGGCAGCCGCCCCGTCGCCGGCCGAGCCGGCCGCCCCGCCGGCCACCGAGCCGGCCGCCCAGGCCCCGGCCCGTACCGGGTTCGCCGACGGCGCCCTCGACTGGGGCGTGCGCCGCACCTTCCGCGACTACGTCACCGGCACGATCGCCCAAGGCCGTTGGGAGCTCGGCGGCGGCGCGGCCGACGGCGGCGCGTTCTTCCGCTGGACCCCGGCCAAGGGCGCGTACGACCCGGCGACCGGCGAGCTGACCGCCGCCTTCACCGGCACCGTCCGCTTCACCGGCATGCGCGCCGGCGACGGCTACGGCCTGGACCTCACCCTCGCCAACCCGGGCGTCAGCGTCTCCGGCGGCCAGGGCCGACTGCTCGCCGACGTCTCCGGCCGGACCCCGGACGGCGGCACCCGGCAGCTCCCCGGCGTCGAGCTGGCGACCTTCGACCCGGCCGGCCTCAAGGCCGAGGGCGGCCTGCTGACGGCCGTCGAACTGCCGCTCACGCTCGCCGAGGGCGGCGCCGAGGCCTTCGGCGGCCTGTACCCGGCGGGCACCGCGATGGACCCGCTGAGCTTCGCCGTCGCCCTCGACCCGGCCGCCGCGCTGCCCCCGCTGCCCGACCTCGGCAGCGCCCCGGCCACCCCGCCGGGCGCCGTCGCGAGCTCGCCCGCCTCCCCGGCCGCCGCGCCCGTCGCCGCGTCCTCCCCGGACGGCGTCCCGGTGCCGGCCGTGGTCGGCGGCGCGGTGCTGGTGGCGGCCCTCGCCACCACCGGCGGCCTGCTCGTCCGCCGCCGCCGGGCGGCCGCCGCGGCCGGGGCCCCCGCCGCCGGGCCCGACGCCGACGACGCGGCCTGACCCCTCCGGGAGCGTCCCCCCGCTCCCTCCCCCATCCGAACGGAGTACCCAGCATGTCCCGCAACCGCACCCGGCTGGCCGCCCTCGCGGCCGCCACCGCCGGCCTCGGCCTGACCGCCCTCGGCGCCCCCGCACTGGCCTTCGGCGCGGGCGGCCCGAGCAGCGTCACGTACGACACCGGAGCGCTGGACTGGGGTGTGAAGGCCAGCTTCCGCAGCTACATCGAGGGCCCGGCCTCCCAGGGCGGCGCGATCGAGCTGACCGGCGGCGCGACCCGCAACGCCGACGGCACCTTCCACTTCGGCCTGGCGAACGCGGCGTACGACCTCACCACGCACGCGCTCAGCTCCTCCTTCGCCGGCGGCGTGCACTTCACCGCCCACCACGGCGCGCTGGACGTCGCGCTCAGCGACCTGCGGATCACCACCTCCGGCACCACCGGCACGCTGACCGCCGACACCGCCTCCAAGGAGTCGGTGGGCGCCGCCGACGTCACCCGCCGGGACGACGTGCCGCTGGTGACGTTCACCGTCGCGCGGGACACCACCAACGGGACGCCCGCCGCGGCCAAGCTGACCGAGCAGGGCGCCCGGGCCTTCGCCGGCTTCTACCCGGCGGGGGCGGACATGGACCCGCTGTCGCTGCTGCTGAAGCAGAGCCCGGCCACGACCCCGCCGACCGTGCCGCCGACCGCGACGGCCACCGCCACGCCGTCCGCCACCTCCTCGCCGAGCACGGGCCCGACCGGCGGCCCCACCGGCAGCCCGAGCGCGAGCCCCACCGCCACGGCCACCGGCACGCCGACCGCGGCCCCGTCGTCCGGCACCCCCTCGGCCGGCTCCTCGCCGTCGGCCACCCAGGCGCCCGGCGCCACCGCCTCCCCGTCCGCGAGCGGGGGCCCCGGCACGGCCCCGGCCACCCTGCCGGTGGTGAACGGGACGCTGGACTGGAAGGTCAAGGAGAGCTTCCGCACGTACCTGGAGTCCCCGATGGCCGCCGGGAAGGTCGAATTCGGCGGCGGCGCGGCCGACTACCGCTTCGGCGGTGCCACCGGTGCCTACAACACCACCGACCACTCCCTGAGCGCCGCCTTCAACGGCTCGGTCCGCTTCCTCGGCCACCCCGGCAAGGACGGCTGGGCGCTGGACACCACGCTCTCCAAGCTGGGTCTGACCATCGACCGGGACGGCGCCTTCCTGACCGCCGACGTCAACGGCAAGTCCCAGGACGGCGGTTCGACCTCGCTGAGCGGTGTCAGGATCGCCCGGCTGGACGTCCCGGCCTCCGCCCTGAAGCCGGTCGGCGGCGTGGTGACGCTCTCCGGCGTTCCGGCCACGCTCACCGCCGAGGGGGTGCCGGCCTTCTCCAACTACCCGGCCGGTACGGCCCTGGACCCGGTCAGCGCCACCCTCGCCTTCGACAAGGACGCCAAGCTGCCGCCGGCCGGCTCCTCCGGCAACGGCAACGGCAGCGCCGGCGGCGGTTCCGCGGCCGGCGGCGGCCAGGGCACCGGCAGCGGTACCTCCGGTGGGGCCTCGCTGACCACCGGCGGCCTGAGCGGTACGGGCGGCGGCTCGCTGGCCGCCACCGGTGCGGACACCCCGGTGGTCCCGCTGCTGGCCACCGCGGCCGGTCTGCTGCTGGTCGGCGGCAGCGCCACCGTCCTGGTGCGCAACCGCCGTGGCGCGGTCCAGGCCTGACGCCCGGACGGAGTGCCGAAACGGCCCCGGCGAGCAAGCGCTCGCCGGGGCCGTTTCCCGTGACCGGGGTAAGGAGGAACGTTTACGCACTCAGCGGGTAGCGCGTGTCCAGGTCGCGGAAGACCGCCCCGTTGAGCACGAAGGCCCGCTTGCACTCCTCGACCACCCGGCGCCGCTCGACCTCGTCCATCGCCTCCCCGGCCGCGTCCAGCTTCGCCCGGTACTCGCGCTTGAAGGCGGCCGGGTTGTCGACCTCCTCGAAGACGTAGAACCGCACGCCGTCGCCCTTGCGCTCGAAGCCCCAGGTCTTCTCCGCTATGCCCCGGATGATCTGACCGCCCGACAGGTCTCCCAGGTAGCGGGTGTAGTGGTGCGCGAGGTACCCGGCCGGCCACTCGGCGGCCAGCTCCTCCAGCCGGGCGACGTACGCGGCGGTGGCCGGCAGCGGGGCCAGGCCGTCCCGCCAGTCGGGCCCGCGCAGGTGCGCCAGGTCGCGCTCGATGGCGGCGGTGCGCAGCAGCGCCCGGTCGATGAAGGGGCCCGCCAGCGGGTGCTCCGCGAGCTGCCCGGCCCGGTCCTCCAGGGCCCGGTAGACGTACCAGAGCTGGCCGGTGAGGTCGGCGTACGCCTCGATCCCGAGACCGCCGCCCAGCAGCCGGCTCATGAACGAGGACTGTTCGGCGGCCTCGTGCTCCTCGCTGCTGGCGGTGCGGAGCACGGTGGAGAACGGGGCGGGCGCGGGCGTGGGCATGCGGCCTCCAGGGTCCGGGATCGGCCGGTGGGAATCGGCTGAATATGTGGTTAGCCTAACCTAACTTCACGTCTTGCCGACAGGCTGTCGGCAAGACGTCCCGTCCCCGGACACGACAGAGGCCGGGGTCCGCGGACGAATCCGCGAACCCCGGCCCCGGGCTGTCCCGACCTGCCTCCGACCGTCCCCGGCCGAGTGGGATCGGAACGACGGCTCAGTGGCCGCCCTGCTCCGCCAGACGCTTGATCGAAGCGGTGACCTCGGCCTCGGCCTCGGCGCGGCCGACCCAGTTGGCGCCCTCGACGGACTTGCCCGGCTCCAGGTCCTTGTAGACCTCGAAGAAGTGCTGGATCTCCAGGCGGTCGAACTCCGACACGTGGTGGATGTCGCGCAGGTGCTCCCAGCGCGGGTCCGTCGCCGGGACGCAGAGCAGCTTGTCGTCGCCGCCGGCCTCGTCGGTCATCTGGAACATGCCGATGGCGCGGCACTTGATGAGGCAGCCCGGGAAGGTCGGCTCGTCCAGGATGACCAGGGCGTCCAGCGGGTCGCCGTCCTCGCCGAGCGTGCCCTCGACGTAGCCGTAGTCGGCCGGGTAGCGGGTCGAGGTGAAGAGCATCCGGTCGAGCCGCAGACGGCCGGTCTCGTGGTCGACCTCGTACTTGTTACGAGAGCCCTTCGGGATTTCGATAAGGACGTCGAACTCCAACGGTTCCTCCAAGGTAGGGACTGACAGAATCCAAGTGTCTCCTACGGGAGCGGGTGCTCGGGAAAGGGGCCGGTCGGTGGGCACAGGGGGAGGGGCGGCGGGCCGCCGCGGGGGGACGGCCGCGGGGCTGTTCGGAGCGGCGCTCCTGGTCGTCGGTACGGTCCTGACCTCGGGTGGTGCGGTCGCGCAGCCGGCCCCGCCGCCGGGCGGGCACAGCGCCGGGCCGGGCGAGGGCGAGGACCACGACGGACCGAACGGCCACGGCGGGAGGAAGGGCGACCACGGGAAGGGCGGCGCCGGTCCCCGGTCGAACGACGACCCGGGCGCCGCACCCGCCCGTCGCGCCGCGCCGCCCGCCGCGCCCACGCCCGCGGCCTCCGTGCCCGCCGCCTCCGTGCCCGCCACCGGGGGTGGCGACACGTCCGCTGCGCGCCCGGCCCCCGCGCCGGGCGCCGTCCTGGCCGCCGTCGAGGGCGGCCCGGGCGCCGCCGTCCCCACCGCGCAGGGCCTCCGGCAGGCGCTCGCCGCCGTGCTCGCCGACAAGAGCCTCGGCGAGGTCACCTTCGCCGTCGCGGACGCCGGCACCGGCCAACTCCTGTACGGCTCCGGGGAGAACACCCCGGCGACCCCCGCCTCCACCACCAAGCTGGCCACCGCGGTCGCGGCCCTGTCCCTCATCCCGGGCGACACCCGGCTGCACACCCGGGTGGTCCAGGGTGCGGCCCCGGGCACCATCACCCTGGTCGGCGGCGGCGACCCGACGCTCACCGCGCTGCCCGCCGACCAGGTGCAGATCGGCGGTCAGCCGGCCGACGCCGACACCGCCCCCGCCTCACTGGACTCCCTCGCCCAGCAGACCGCCGACAGCCTCAAGAGCCTCGGCACCACGACGGTCCAGCTGGACTACGACCTGTCGATGTACGCGGGCGGCCCGCAGCACAGGAACCACGACGCCCAGAACATCGCCCTGGTGGTCCCGCTGATGGTGGACGAGGCCAAGGCGGACCCGAAGAGCCGGGAGGACGCGCCGGACCGGGTCGCCGACCCGGCGGCCGCGGCCGCCGAGGCCTTCGCCGCGCTGCTCCGGGCCCGCGGCATCACCGTGACGGGCAAGGCCGGCCCCGCCGCCGCGCCCGCGCCCGCCCCGACCGCCACCGGCACGGCGCCCCTCGGCGACGTCTTCTCGCCGACCGTCGCCCGGCTGGTCGAACGCCTGCTGACCACCTCCGACAACCAGCTCGCCGAGGCGATCGCCCGTCAGGTCGCCATCGCCGCCCACCAGCCCGCGAGCTTCGAGGGCGCCGCGGCCGCCGTCACCCAGGAGCTCACCCGGCTCGGCGTGCCGATGGGCACCGTGGTCCTCAACGACGGCAGCGGCCTGCACCCGGGCAACGCGATACCGCCCGCCGTCCTGGTCCGACTCCTCGCGCTGGCCGCCTCCGAGCAGCACCCCGCCCTGCGCCCGGTGCTCACCGGCCTCCCGGTCGCCGGCTTCACCGGCACCCTCAACAAGCGCTACGGCTCCGGGTCCGGCGCTGCCGACGCGGCCGGCCTGATCCGCGCCAAGACCGGCACCCTCAGCGGCGTCAACACCCTCGCGGGCACCGTCGTCGACGCCGACGGCCGCCTGCTCGCCTTCGCCGTCATGACCCGTACCGCCGCCCCCGCCGACACCGCCCGCGCCGCGATGGACCGCGTCGCCGCCCGCCTCACCACCTGCGGCTGCCACTGACCCGCCGCCGCGCACCGGTCCGCCGCCCGCCACCGGCCGCGGCCGGAGACCGGTGGGGCCGGGGCCCGTTGGGGAGAGGTGTTCGCGGCGGGTGGCTGCCGTTGGTGGTGGGGAGCACGTACGGTGAGGGCATGACGAGCGCGAGTGGCGGTGCTGACATGGTCGACTGGAACCTCGCGGTCGCAACCGCGACCAGGTTGGTGCGGCCGGGTCCGGAAGTGAGCCGGGAGGAAGCGGCGGCGGTGGTCGCCGAGCTGCGCCGGCACGCCCTGGAGGCGGAGGAGCACGTGCGGGCGTTCACCGGCATGCGTTCGTCCAGCCTGTCCCAGGCCGCGGCGACGCCGGTGCTGGTGGTGGACCGTCCGGGGTGGATCCGGGCCAACGTGGCGGGCTTCCGCACGGTCGTCCAGCCGCTGGTGGAGAAGCTCCAGGCGCGTCGGGCGAACAGCACGGCGGCCGGGGTGTTCGGCGCGGTGGGCGAGAAGGCGACCGGGATCGAGGTCGGGGCGCTGCTGGCGTTCCTGTCCACCAAGGTGCTGGGCCAGTACGAGACCTTCGCCCCGGCCGAGCCCCCGCTGGAGGCGCCGGACAGCCCGGCGGCGCTGTTCGACAAGCCGCGGCTGGGGCCGGAGGGCCCCGGGCCGGGCCGGCTGCTGCTGGTGGCGCCGAACATCGTGCACGTCGAGCGGGAGCTGGACGTCGACCCGTCCGACTTCCGGCTCTGGGTGTGCCTGCACGAGGAGACGCACCGGACGCAGTTCACCGCGGTGCCGTGGCTGCGCGACCACATCCAGTCCGAGGTGCAGTCCTTCCTCGCCGAGACGGACGTCGACCCGGGCGCCCTGCTGGAGCGGCTGCGGGACGCGGCGGGTTCGCTCGGCGGCCTGCCGGGTGGCGGCAGCCGGGAGGGCGCCTCCTCCGGGAACCTGCTGGAGATCGTCCAGTCGCCCGCGCAGCGCGAGATCCTCGGCCGGCTGACGGCCGTGATGTCGCTGCTGGAGGGCCACGCGGACGTGGTGATGGACGGCGTCGGGCCGGCCGTGGTGCCGACGGTCGCCGAGATCCGGGAGAAGTTCCAGCAGCGCCGGGACCGCGGCGCCAACCGGCTCGACCTGCTGCTGCGCCGGCTGCTCGGCATGGACGCGAAGCTGCGCCAGTACCAGGACGGCGCCGTGTTCGTGCGCGGGGTGGTGGAGCAGGTCGGCATGGAGGGGTTCAACCGGGTGTGGACCTCCCCGAACACCCTGCCCACCAAGGACGAGATCCACGACCCGGCCGCCTGGGTGGCCCGGGTGGCGCGCTGAGCGCGGTCGTGACGCGGGCGCGCCGTACGCCGGACGGCAAGCGGCGCGCGCCGGTCAAACCCGCTCGTACGAGTGGTCCAATCAGGCCGACGACGAGTGAAGAAGCGTTTCTTCATTCACCCGAACGTGGGACGGTCGACCTGCCGGGGGCGCGGGTGGCGTAGTGGGTGGCCACTATCTGCCACCATCTGTGAGCGCCCGGTAACCGGGTGCTCATGCGGGTGCGCGGTCCCCGCCGCGTCCGCCGCACGTCCTGTCCCCCCTCCGTCGAGGAGTCGTCCGCCGTGGGTCCTCACCCCGCCGTCGCCGCGATACGCCTGGCCGTTCGCCGTACGCTCACCGACCTCGCCGCCGAGGCCGGTTCCACCTTCACCGCGCCCGTGCGCCGACCGCGGGAGCGCCCGGCCGGGGCGCCGCTGGTGGGTGCCGCGGTCGGCACCACCCTGATCGGCAACGCCGCGCGCCACCCCTCCGGGCTGCCCCGGACCCCGGCCGCGCCCGGCTCGCCGCTGGTCCTGGTCGCGGTCAGCGGCGGCGCCGACTCGATGGCGCTGGCCATCGCCGCCGCCTTCGAAGCCCCCAAGATCGGCCTGCGGGTCGGCGCCGTCACCGTCGACCACGGCCTCCAGGCGGGATCCGCCGAGCGCGCCGCCCAGGTGGCCGACCGGCTGCGCAGCCTCGGCCTCGACCCGGTGGAGGCGGTCCCGGTCCGGGTCGGCCGCGCCGGGGGCCCGGAGGCCGCCGCCCGGGACGCCCGCTACGCCGCCCTGGACGCGGCCGCCGACCGCCACGGCGCGATCGCGGTGCTGCTCGGCCACACCCGGGACGACCAGGCCGAGACCGTGCTGCTGGGCCTGGCCCGCGGCTCCGGCTCCCGCTCGCTGGCCGGGATGCCCGCCCAGAAGGGCCGCTACCGCCGCCCGCTGCTGGAGCTGGACCGGGCGGCCACCCGGCAGGCCTGCGCCGCCCAGTCGATCCCGGTCTGGGACGACCCGCACAACTGTGATCCCGCCTACACCCGCTCCCGGGTCCGCCACGAGGTGCTGCCGGTCCTGGAGAAGCACCTGGGCGGCGGGGTGGTCGAGGCGCTGGCCCGCACCGCCCGGCTGTTCCGCGACGACGCCGACGCCCTCGACCAGTGGGCCGCACTGGCCGAACGCGACCTCCGTACGGGCGACGGCGCCCTGGACGCCGTGAAGCTGGCCGAACTGCCGCCCGCGGTGCGCCGCCGGGTGCTGCGCCGGGCCGCGCTGCGGGCGGGCTGTCCGGCCGGGGACCTGTTCGCCCGGCACCTGGAGACGATCGACCTGCTGGTCACCGGATGGCGCGGACAGGGCCCGCTGCACCTACCCGGGGGCGTCGAGGCCACCCGCAGGTGTGGCACGCTGGTCTTTCGGCGGCAGGGCGACTGACGGGCGAGGCATGCCCAGGGGGAGCCGACCGCCGGCCACACAGACCCCGAACGTTTGAGGACGTATCCCCGGTGGACCAGAACGACATGGGCGCTGACCTCGCGAAGGTGCTCATCAGCAAGGACGAGATCGACGCCAAGCTCCTGGAGCTGGCCGAGCGAATCGACCGGGACTACGCAGGCAAGGACCTGCTGATCGTCGGCGTCCTCAAGGGGGCTGTGATGGTCATGGCCGACCTGGCCCGGACCCTGCACTCGCAGGTCACCATGGACTGGATGGCCGTCTCCTCGTACGGGATGGGCACCAAGTCCTCCGGTGTGGTGCGGATCCTGAAGGACCTGGACACCGACATCGCCGGCCGTGACGTCCTGATCGTCGAGGACATCATCGACTCCGGTCTGACGCTGTCCTGGCTGCTCGGCAACCTGGGCTCGCGCGGTCCGGCCTCGCTGGAGGTCTGCGCGCTGCTCCGCAAGCCGGACGCCGCCAAGGTCGAGATCGACGTCAAGTACGTCGGCTTCGACATCCCCAACGAGTTCGTGGTCGGCTACGGCCTGGACTACGCGGAGAAGCTGCGCAACCTCCCCTTCATCGGGACCCTCGCCCCGCACGTCTACGGCGGCTGACGGCCCCGTTCGGGTTACGGGCGGGAACAGTAGGCCGTTCCCGCCCGTTGGACCCCCGGGGACAAAGAACCACAGCCGTCTCGCCGTGCTCCCGCCATGGGTGGGTCCGACTGCGGTACGGTCCAATAAACCGCTCTTCACATGAGCACCAATCGGATTGCGCCGCGGCCCAACAGCCCCCCGGCGCCGTTGAGTGGCAGGAGGGACGGGGCGGCAACGCCCCGCATGGATGGACGTCAAGCGATACTTCCGTGCGCCGATCATGTGGATCGTGCTGGCCGTCCTCGCCGTCATCGTGCTGATGCAGGTCGTTTCGGACTCCAACGGCTACAAGACGGTGGACACCGGTCAGGTCGTCGCGGCGATCGACGCGCACAACGTCAAGTCGGCGCAGATCACCACCGGTGACTCGAACACGATCAAGATCCAGCTCAAGGACGGCGCCACGCTGCCCAGTGCCGGAACGGGCAAGACCCCGTCCGGTACCAAGTTCCAGGCCTCTTACATCGGCGACCAGGGTGTCGCCATCGCCGACAAGCTCCAGGCCCAGGTCAACGACAAGGACGCGAGCACGCTCGCCGAGGGCTACACGATCAGCCCGGAGAAGCAGAGCACCTTCGTCAGCCTGCTGCTGTCGATGCTCCCGATCGTGATCATCGTCCTGGTCTTCCTGTTCCTGATGAACCAGATGCAGGGCGGCGGCTCCAGGGTCATGCAGTTCGGCAAGTCCAAGGCCAAGCTGCTCACCAAGGACACCCCGAAGACCACCTTCGCCGACGTCGCCGGCGCGGACGAGGCGGTCGAGGAGCTCCACGAGATCAAGGAGTTCCTCCAGGAGCCGGCCAAGTTCCAGGCCGTCGGCGCCAAGATCCCCAAGGGCGTGCTGCTCTACGGCCCGCCCGGCACCGGCAAGACCCTGCTGGCCCGCGCCGTCGCGGGCGAGGCCGGGGTGCCCTTCTACTCCATCTCCGGCTCGGACTTCGTCGAGATGTTCGTCGGTGTCGGCGCCAGCCGCGTCCGCGACCTCTTCGAGCAGGCCAAGGCGAACGCCCCGGCGATCGTCTTCGTCGACGAGATCGACGCCGTCGGCCGGCACCGCGGCGCGGGCCTCGGCGGCGGCCACGACGAGCGCGAGCAGACCCTCAACCAGCTGCTGGTCGAGATGGACGGCTTCGACGTCAAGGGCGGCGTGATCCTGATCGCCGCGACCAACCGCCCCGACATCCTGGACCCGGCGCTGCTGCGCCCGGGCCGCTTCGACCGCCAGATCGCGGTCGAGCGCCCCGACCTCCAGGGCCGGCTGGACATCCTCAAGGTGCACCAGAAGGGCAAGCCGATCGCGCCCGACGTCGACCTGTCGGCCGTCGCCAAGCGCACCCCCGGCTTCACCGGTGCCGACCTGTCGAACGTCCTCAACGAGGCGGCGCTGCTGACCGCCCGCTCGGACAAGAAGCTGATCGACAACGGCATCCTGGACGAGGCGATCGACCGCGTCGTGGCCGGTCCGCAGAAGCGCACGCGGATCATGTCCGACCGGGAGAAGAAGATCACCGCGTACCACGAGGGCGGCCACGCCCTGGTCGCGGCGGCCTGCCAGTACAGCGACCCGGTGCACAAGATCACCATCCTGTCCCGCGGCCGGGCCCTCGGCTACACCATGGTGCTGCCGGACGAGGACAAGTACTCCACCACCCGCAACGAGATGCTCGACCAGCTCGCCTACATGATGGGCGGGCGCGCGGCGGAGGAGCTGGTCTTCCACGACCCGACCACCGGTGCCTCGAACGACATCGAGAAGGCCACCGCGACGGCCCGGGCCATGGTCACCCAGTACGGCATGACCGAGCGCCTCGGCGCGATCAAGTTCGGCTCGGACAACTCGGAGCCGTTCCTCGGCCGCGAGATGGGCCACCAGCGCGACTACTCGGAAGAGGTCGCCGGGCTGGTCGACGAAGAGGTCAAGAAGCTCATCGACACGGCGCACAACGAGGCCTGGGAGATCCTGGTCGAGAACCGCGACGTGCTCGACAACCTGGTCCTGGAGCTCCTGGAGAAGGAGACCCTGAACAAGGAGCAGATCGCCGAGGTCTTCGCCCCGATCGTCAAGCGCCCGACCCGGCCGGCCTGGACGGGCTCCGCCCGTCGCACGCCGTCCACCCGGCCTCCGGTGCAGTCCCCGAAGGAGCTGGCGCTCACCAACGGCGCCGCCTCCGGCGAGGCCGCTCCGGTGGACGTCGTGAAGCTCCCGCCGCTGCCGGCCACCGAGCCGCCGACCGAGGGCTGACCCCCGCTCCGTAGGGAATGGATGCCGCGTCACCAGGGTTTGTACCCTGGAGGCGCGGCATCCGTGCTGTTCAGCCAGAGTCTTCCGATACATAAGCGAGGCCCGCATGATCGACCCGGTGACCTTCGACGGTCCGCCCGCCGTCGGTACCTTCGACCAGAAGCGGGCCGAGAACGCCATCCGCGAGCTGCTCCTCGCCGTCGGGGAGGACCCGGACCGCGAGGGCCTGCTGGAGACCCCGGCCCGGGTGGCGCGCGCCTACAAGGAGATATTCGCGGGCCTCTGGCAGGAGCCCGAGGACGTCCTCACCACCACCTTCGACCTCGGCCACGACGAGATGGTGCTGGTCAAGGACATCGAGCTGACCTCGGTCTGCGAGCACCACCTGGTGCCGTTCCGCGGCGTGGCCCACGTCGGGTACATCCCGTCCACCAGCGGCAAGATCACCGGGCTGTCCAAGCTCGCCCGGCTGGTCGACGTCTACGCCCGCCGGCCGCAGGTGCAGGAGCGGCTGACCAGCCAGGTCGCCGACGCGCTGATGCGGATCCTGGAGCCGCGCGGGGCGATCGTCGTGGTCGAGTGCGAGCACATGTGCATGTCGATGCGCGGCATCCGCAAGCCCGGCGCCAAGACCATCACCTCCTGCGTGCGCGGCCAGCTGCGCGACCCGGCCACCCGGGCCGAGGCGATGAGCCTCATCATCGGCCGGTAGGGCGCCGGCCGGGCCGCGGTTCAGGAACCGGGCACCTCGTGCTCCGCGTGCGGCGGAGCCGGGGTGCCCAGCGCGTTGCGGTGCTCGGGCATCCGCAGCGTGACCATCCGGCGCCAGCCGTAGGCGCGGTCGTACAGGTGGAGCGCGCGCACCCCGAGGGTGATCAGGGCGAGCTGCCAGCGCGGCCAGCACAGGATCCGGGCCATCCGGGCGGTGACGGCGAGGCCGACGTCCCGGTAGGTGCGGACCTCGCCCCGGGCGCTGGTCTCCAGGGCGTGCCGGACGTACGGGCCGTGGCCCTCGGAGATCAGCCGCAGCAGCTCCTCGTGGCAGTAGGCGAGGTGGTCGTCCTCGTCGGCGGAGATCACCCGCATCGCCCGGCCGAGGGCCGGGTTGTCCGCGTACGCCCTGACCAGCTGCCGCATCTGCTCGGCGGCGCGCTGCTCGGTGACCCGGCTGTGCGCGAGGTAGGTGATGAGCTCGCGGTCGGTCAGCGGGACGTCGGTGTTCAGCCGTTCGTGCGAGAGGCCGATGCCCTGGCGCTCCAGCAGCATGCAGTAGTCGGTCTCGTCGGGCACGGGCACCTTGGGCAGGCCGCGCCGGTTCAGCAGCTGGGCGAAGATCCGGCCGTGCTTGCGCTCGTCGGCACCGTGCCGGGCGACCTTCGGGGCGAGGACCGGGTCCCGGGTGAGGGCGGCGATCCGCTCGTTCTCCCAGCCGCCCTGGTCCTCGCCGCCGGCTGCGATGCTGCAGAACAGCTGGTACGCCTGGTCGTTGCGGTAGATCTCGTCGAAGAGCGAGCGGGTGCTCAGCACAGTGCCTCCTGCGCGGGTCCGGGGGCGCCCGGCAGGGGCCGACGGGCGGTCGCGATACGTTCCCCCGGGCCGCCGGCCGGGCGGGCCGACCGGCGGGTAGTCACCCACGTGCGCTAGCCGAGGTGCGAGCCCAGCCATTCGAGGGTGGCCGGCAGCTCCCTGGTCCAGCTGTCGAAGTTGTGCCCGCCGTCGTCCAGGTAGAGCGAGTCGATCTTGAACTGGGGGTTGGCCGCCGCGGTCCTGGTGGCGAGGTCGACGAACTGGACGGTCTGCGGGTAGTCCCCCTCCGCGCGGGTGGAGACCGCCAGCACGTTGAGCGCCGGGACCGGCAGGTTCTGCAGCCGCCAGCCGAGGTCGTGCTGCTGGGCCAGCGCCTTGTCGCCGTTGAAGAGGTCGCCGCCGGTGTAGTTGTCCTGGCGCACGGTGAAGTCGCCGTGCAGGCTCGCCGCGCTGCCGTAGACGTTCGGGAAGCGCATCGCCAGGCGCAGCGCGCAGCTGCCGCCGGTGGAGTAGCCGAGGGTGCCCCAGGAGCCGGCCGTGCGGCCGACCCGGTAGGCGCTGAGGATGGCCTCGGGGACGTCCTTGACGAACCAGGTCTCGGTGCGCGGCCCGCCGGGGACGTCCACGCATTCGGTGTCCCGGGACGGGACGACCGCCGGGCGGGCCATCACCAGGACGGTCGGCGGCATCTTGCCGGAGCGCTGCAGCTCGATCGCGGTCTGGGCGAGGGGCAGCTCGTGCAGCAGGTTCAGGGTGGTGCCCGGGTAGCCGGCGATGGCCAGCAGGACGGGGAAGCGGACCAGGGTGAGCTTCGGGTCGAAGTACGCGGGCGGCAGGTAGACGAACATCTGGTCGGAGAAGCCCGTCTCCTTGCCGCTCACCCGGACCGACTCGATCCTGCCGACCTCCTCGGGAGGGCCCTTCGGCAGGTTGGTGATGGTCTCCAGGCCGCCCTCGGTGGTGGGCTGGACCAGCGCGTCGGGGACCGGGGTGCCGCCCCTGTGGTTCTCGTTGCCGGCCAGCGCGAGCTTGGCGCCGCCGGGGCTGAGCAGGTCGTCCCAGGAGGTGTAGAACCCGAAGGAGTTGTTCACCGACAGCGCGAGCACGGCCAGGACCGAGGCTTGAACGACCGTCAGTAACCCGATCCGGCCGAGCACCGGCAGCGGACGTTGCGGCGCCAGCCGCGGCCAGAGCCACAGGGTCGTGACGACCGCCGCGGCGCCGAGTGCGAGAAGCGAGTTCACCAGCGCGTCGCTGGTCAGTTCCATGCCGTCGGCCTTCCGGTGGGACACTGTCGGTGCAGGCTTCATCGTCTGGCGGTCCGTCAGGCCGGGCCACCGTGGCTAGGCTGTCCGGATGCCCGGGCGGGCTGGTAGGGCGGGGAGAGCCGGAGGCAACCGGCGCCCTAGAATGCGGCGTCCACCGTACGTAACGCGTCCCGGAGGGTCCCGTCGCGCCACGCTGCGGCGGGCCCCCGGCTCCCACCGCCGGCTCAACCCGCAGCGCGACCACGGCCCCGGTTTACCGACCGTTTCCGGGTCCTTGGTATGCGCATTGCCTGATGAAGGAATAGGCATGAAGGTCCATCACGCGTCCTCCCCCGGAGTGACCGGACACCGCACCGCAGCCTCTACGCTGAGCTTCCATGAGCGTTCCCGTGTCCGTTGAGCCGAGCCCCGAGCAGCCGCCGCGCCGTCGCCGCGGCCTGCAGACGCTGCGCAACCAGGCGTCCGCCGTCCCGAGGGCCTGGCTCCCCGGAGCGGTCGGCTACGCCTGTCTGCTGATCGGGCTCGTGGACATCGCCAGCGCGGTGTTCCCCAGGCTCCGGCACACGAAGGTGCACACCTTCGCGGGGCAGCTGCCGGGCGGCACCACCAGCCTGGCGGCGGTCGGCGCGCTGATGGTCGGCATCCTGCTGGTGCCGCTGGCGCACGCGCTGCGCCGGCGCAAGCGGCGGGCCTGGCGGGCGGTCTGCGTGCTGCTGCCGGTCAGCGCCGGGCTGCACATCGTGCGCTGGCACCAGATCGGCCCGGCGGTCGTCTCGCTGGTGGTCCTCGCCGTGATGCTGGTCCACCAGCGCGAGTTCTACGCCAAGGCCGACCCGCGCACCCGCTGGCGGGCGGTGGTCAACCTGGTCGTCATGGGCGTCCTCAGCGTGCTGCTCGGCCTGCTGATCGTGAGCACCCGGACCAAGTACGAGATCGGCCACCCGGGCCTGACCGAGCGCCTGCAGCACGTCGGGTACGGACTGTTCGGCTTCGAGGGCCCGATCCGGTACAACAACGTCCGGATGTCCGACCTGGTCGCCTACCTGCTCGGCGGGCTCGGCCTGCTGACCGCCTTCACCACCGCGTACCTGGCGCTGCGCCCGGGCAAGCCGAAGCCCGAGCTGACCGCGGAGGACGAGGAGAAGGTCCGCGAGCTGCTCAAGCGGCACGGCGAGCGCGACTCGCTCGGCTACTTCGCGCTGCGCCGCGACAAGAGCGTGCTGTTCTCGCCCACCGGCAAGGCCGCGATCTCCTACCGGGTGGTCTCCGGCGTGATGCTGGCCTCCGGCGACCCGGTCGGCGACGTCGAGGCCTGGCCGGGCGCGATCAAGGTGTTCATGGCCGAGGCCCGCGAGCACGCCTGGGTGCCGGCCGTGATGGGGTGCAGCGAGGTCGGCGGCGAGGTCTGGACCCGCGAGGCGGGCCTGGACGCGCTGGAGCTGGGCGACGAGGCGATCGTGGACACCGCGTCCTTCTCGCTCTCCGGCCGGGCCATGCGCAACGTGCGCCAGATGGTCAAGCGGATCGAGCGCAACGGCTACTCCTGCCAGGTGCGCCGGGTCTCCGAGCTCACCGTGGAGGAGAAGTACCGGATCGCCGACGCCGCCGCCCGCTGGCGCGGCACCGACACCGAGCGCGGCTTCTCGATGGCCCTCGGCCGCTTCGGCGACCCGCTGGACGACGACTGCGTGGTGGTCACCGCCCACAAGGCCCCGGAGGAGGGCGAGGAGGGCGACGACCTGAAGGCCGTGCTGCACTTCGTGCCCTGGGGGCCGGACGGCATCTCGCTGGAGCTGATGCGCCGCGACCGCGCCGCCGACCCGGGCCTGAACGAGCTGCTGATCGTCGCCGCGCTGCAGGCGGTGCCCGCGATGGGCGTGCGCCGGGTGTCGCTCAACTTCGCGATGTTCCGCTCGGCGCTGGCCCGCGGCGAGCGGATCGGCGCCGGCCCGGTGCTGCGCGCCTGGCGGGGGCTGCTGGTGTTCCTGTCGCGCTGGTTCCAGATCGAGTCGCTGTACAAGTTCAACGCCAAGTTCCAGCCCGAGTGGGAGCCGCGCTTCCTGGTCTTCCCGAGCACCCGGGACCTGCCGCGGATCGGCTTCGCCGCGATGCAGGCGGAGGCCTTCATCACGCTCGGGATGCCGCGTTTCGGCCGTCGGCGCCAGCGCGAGGGGCTGATGCCGGTCCCGTCGACCCGTGAGGTCACCGAGGCCGCCTGAGGCCCGTCGCGGGCCTTCGGGGCCGCGACGGCACGGAACGGGGCCCCCGCCGAGAATCCTCGGCGGGGGCCCCGTTCGATAATGGGAAGCATGAACGATTCGCCCTCCTTCTCCCTGCCGGCCGGTCTGCCGCGACTGGAGCGCTGCGCCGTGATGGGCGTGGTCAACGTCACGCCCGACTCCTTCTCGGACGGCGGGATGTGGCACGACCCCGCCAAGGCGATCGCGCACGGCCTCGCGCTGCGGGCCCGCGGCGCCGACCTGGTGGACGTCGGCGGCGAGTCCACCCGGCCGGGCTCGCAGCGGGTCCCCGAGGAGGAGGAGCTGCGCCGGGTGATCCCGGTGGTGCGCGAGCTCGCCGACGCCGGGGTGGTGGTCTCGGTGGACACCATGCGCGCCTCGGTCGCCGAGCGGGCCGTCGAGGCCGGCGCCGCGATCGTCAACGACGTCTCCGGGGGGCTCGCCGACCCGGCGATGGCCCGGGTGGTCGCCGAGACCGGCGCGCCCTTCGTGGTGATGCACTGGCGCGGGCAGTCCGCCGACATGGACCGGATGGCCGTCTACGACGACGTCGTGCGGGACGTGGTCGCCGAGCTGACCGACCGGGTGGACGCGCTGCTGGCGGCCGGGGTCAAGGAGGACCAGCTGATCCTCGACCCGGGGCTCGGCTTCGCCAAGACCTCCGAGCACAACTGGGCGCTGCTCGGCCGGCTGGACGCGCTCACCGCGCTCGGCCGTCCCGTGCTCGTGGCGGCTTCGCGCAAGCGGTTCCTGGGTACGCTGCTCGCCGACCCGGCAACCGGGGAACTGCGCCCGGCCCGGGAGCGCGACGACGCGACGGCCGCGGTGTCGGTGCTGTCCGCACGGGCGGGAGCCTGGGCGGTGCGGGTGCACGACGTGTCCGGCACGGCGGATGCCGTCCGGGTGGTCGCGGCCTGGCAGCACGCGGCGCGGTTGGGGTGAGGGAGGGTCTGTGACAGGTGACGGCAGGTTGAGCGGCGGTACGGCCGGGCGGGCCCGCGAGGCGGACCTGGAGGCCGTTCTGGCGGCGAACCAGGGGCTCTACGAGGCGCTGGAACGGGGGGACCTGGAAGCGGTCGAGGACGCCTGGCTGGGCGCCGCGGACGCCGACGACAAGGGTGGCGTGGTGTGCGTGCACCCGGGCTGGCCGGTGCTCCGCGGCCGGGCCCAGGTGACCCGTTCGTACATGCTGATCATGATGAACACGGAGTACATCCAGTTCTTCCTGACCGATGTCGAGGCCGAGGTGCACGGTGATGTGGCCCTTGTCACGTGCACCGAGAACATCCTGTCCGGCGGAGAGTCGGAGGAGGAGGGGGAACTCGGGCCGCTGGTCGGCGGAAAGGTCGTGTCGACGAATCTGTTCCGTCGTACCCCGGCCGGGTGGAAGCTCTGGTCGCATCACGGTTCACCCGTTCTGACCAGCGGGGACGACGACGAGGAGAGCTGATTCCGGCACTTGCGGAAATGCGGTGCCGGGAAGTCGCCGGGAATTTCCGAGTGGTCACCGAACGTTCACGTCAATCGCCATATCGGTGCGCGTGGCGTCGGTTCGTGCCGGGTAGGACGGTCAGGCGTTGTCCGTGCTCGCGGGTAGATTCGAAACGGAGTGGCGGGCGTGCCGCCCGCCTTCGCCCTGCCCGTCCATGCCTTTCTCCGGGCGGGGCCCGTCCGACTGGGAGCAGTGATTCGTTTGCTGGACCGCGTCACCCTGCGGGGGCTGCGAGCCCGGGGCCACCACGGCGTCTTCGAGCGCGAGCGCGTCGAGGGGCAGACCTTCGTGGTCGACCTCGTGCTCCACCTGGACACCCGCCCCGCCGCGGCCGGAGACGACCTCACCCGCACCGCGCACTACGGGCTGGTGGCGGAGGAGGTCACCGCGATCATCGCCGGGGAGCCGGTCGACCTGATCGAGACGCTGGCCCAGCGGATCGCCGACCAGTGCCTCAAGCACGAAGCGGTCGAGGAGGTCGAGGTCACCGTGCACAAGCCGGACGCCCCGATCACCGTGCCGTTCGACGACGTGACCGTGACCATCCACCGGGGCCGCGCATGACCCCCACCGCGCGCCCGGTATCCGATGTAGAGGACGTTTTCCGATGAGCGAGCGAAGCGAGCGGATGATCAAGAGGTGCGCATGGGTGAGTGCCCCTGCTGAGCGAAGCGAGGCGGGCGCATGAGCACCAGTGACCCGACCGCCACGCCGAACGCGTTCGACCTGGAGAGCCGGGTGGACTCCGCCGACACCACGCTGCACAGCCAGCGCTGCGCGGTGATCGCGCTCGGCAGCAACCTGGGCAACCGGCTGGACACCCTCCAGGGGGCCGTCGACGCGCTCGCCGACACCCCGGGGCTGAAGATCAAGGCCGTCTCCGCGGTGTACGAGACCGAGGCCGTCGGCGGGCCCGAGGAGCAGCCGAACTACTACAACGCGGTCGTGGTGCTGCGCACCTCGCTGCCCCCGCGGGACCTGCTGGAGCGCGGCAACGCCATCGAGGACGCCTTCGGGCGGGTGCGGACCGTCCACTGGGGCCCGCGCACCCTGGACGTCGACATCCTGGCCTACGAGGGCGTGCTGAGCGACGACCCGCAGCTGCTGCTGCCGCACCCGCGCTCGCACGAGCGCGCCTTCGTGCTCGCCCCCTGGCTGGACGCCCAGCCGGAGGCCGAGGTGCCCGGGCACGGGCGGGTGGACGCGCTGCTGACCGCGCTGGGCGGTCCGGACGCGCAGGGCGTGAAGCGCCGCGAGGACATCGGGCTGACGCTGCCCGAGTAGGTCCGGAGGCCGGTGACCGGGGCCGTTGCCCGGGGAACTCGGCCGGGGGCCCGGCCGTACGAGTAGGTGTCCGCCGTTCACGCGGGTGCCCGCCCGGCCGGGCCCGGTACGGTGGCCTGGCGTCGCCGCGCCACCGGGCGGGCGGCCGGTTCGGGTACCCGGGAAGGACCTCCTCCGAGTGAAGCTGCTTCGCCTCCGCCTCCTGATCGGCATCACCGCCGCCACGACGGCGCTGTCCTGGGCCGGCTCCAAGCTGTGGGCCTCCGTGGACACGCTGCCTGCGGTGCCGGCCGCGGCGCCGGTGGTGCTGGCGGCGGTCGCGGTGGTCCTGCTGGCGACCGCGCTGTCGCTGCGGGCCCGGCTGAAGGCGGTGCGCGAGCGGCAGCCCGGGGCGAAGGGGGTCGACCCGCTGCTGGCGGCCCGGGCGGTGGTGCTGGGGCAGGCCAGCGCGCTGGTCTCCTCGGTGGTCACCGGGATCTACGCGGGGGCCGGGATCTACCTGCTGGGCGAGCTGGACGTGTCGGCCCGCAAGGACCAGGCCGTGACGGCCGGGCTCGCGGTGCTGGCGGGGGCCGCAGTGATCGCGGCGGCGCTCTGGATCCAGCACGTGTGCAAGCTGCCGGAGAACCACGACGACCCGGGTGGTCCGGCGGCGTCGCACCGCTGAGACGCGGCCGGGGCAGCGCCGGGGCGCCGCCCGGGCGTCACGGTGGCCTCGACGGCCCCGCCGGCACCGTCCGCCTCGTCGGCACCGCTGAGCAGGGCTTTCTTCGTGATCTTGCGTGAGAATCCGGGCACGTGCGGTAAAAACCGCACCCTGTCAAGGGCGGAAGGGGACCCTGGGCTGACAGGCCCCCAATTCGCACGCTAGTTTCTTGGACATGTCTCGCGGACGCCACCGTCATTCCTCCGTCCTCGGCCGGGTCTTTCCCCCCACCGCCGCCGGCGTGCTGCTGGTCGCCGCACTGGCCGCTCTGCTTTTCAGTCAGGACACCGTCCTGGTGCGCTCGGTGGGCGTCGCGGCGGTGATCGCGACGCTCGGCTTCGCGTTGCTGCTGCGCCAGCGGGACAAGGCGGCCCGGGCGGCCGCCGAGACGTCCGCGGCCCAGCGGCTGCGCGCCGAGGAGCGGTTCGAGGAGCAGCTGGCCGAGGCCGAGTACGCGGCGGAGGTCGCCGAGGAGCGGGCCACCCGGTTCGGGCGGCGGCTGACGGCGGAGAAGTCGCGGCTGGCGAAGGCCGAGACCGAGATCGCCCGGCTGCTGCGCGAGCGGGCCGTGGCGGTGGCCGAGCAGGCGCTCAAGGAGGCCGAGGCGGCCCAGCAGGCGCTCGCCGCGAGCCGTCCGAAGCACCCGGCCAGCCCGGCCGCCTACGTGCGGGCGGCGTCCGTGCTGCGGCTGCTGGAGCGCCGCGCGGCGGAGCAGGAGGCCCGGCGGGCGCGTACGGCGGGCGCGGAGGTGGCCCTGCGGAAGCCCGCGAAGGAGTCGCCGGTCGCCCCGGCCGCGTCGGTGGCCGTGCCGGCCCCGGTGGCGCCCTCGGTGCCGACCCCGGGGCGGGCTCCGGCGGCCCCGGCGCCGGTGCGGCCCGAGCCGGTGCGTCCGGCGCTGACCGCGACGGTCGGTCAGCTCGGCGGCGCGTCGGCCGGGCCGGCCGCGGCGCCCGCGCCGGTGGAGCGGCAGCGGCCGCGTCCGGCGCAGTCCGGTCCGGCCCGCGGACAGGGCTTCAGCTTCTTCGGCCGCGGTGCGGCTGCCCCGGCGCGCCCGGCGGCCCCGGCACCGGCGGTGGGCAGCGTCGCCGAACTGGGGGAGCGCGCCGACCTGGCGGACGTGGTGGGCGACGAGGCGGTGGCCGAGAAGGCCGTGGCCGAGGCCCGGGCGGCGGAGTCGGCCGAGCGGCCGGAGCAGGGCGGGCCGACCGTGGTGGACCTGACGCCGGAGGACGAGACCGAGCTGATCCAGCTGCCGGAGCTGCGCGCCTCGCGCTGAGGCCCGCCGGGCCCCGGAAACGGAGAAACCGCGGCGCGGGGAGTCGGACGGACCGACTTCCCGCGCCGCGGCGTTGTCCGCGGGTGCGTCAGAGCTGGACGCCGAAGTCCTGGGCGATGCCGGCCAGGCCGGAGGCGTAGCCCTGGCCGACGGCGCGGAACTTCCACTCCCCGTTGTTGCGGTAGAGCTCGCCGAAGATCATCGCGGTCTCGGTGGCGGCGTCCTCGGAGAGGTCGTAGCGGGCGATCTCGGCGCCGCCGGCCGCGTTCACCACGCGGATGTAGGCGTTGCGGACCTGGCCGAAGTTCTGGCCGCGGGCGGTGCCGTCGTAGATGGTGACCGGGAAGGTGATCTTGGCGGCCTCGACCGGCAGGCCGGCCAGGTTGATGTTGATCGACTCGTCGTCGCCCACGCCCTCGCCGGTGCGGTTGTCACCGGTGTGCACGACGGTGTTGTCCGGCGTGCTGGTGTTGTTGAAGAAGACGAAGTGGCCGTTGGACAGCACCTTGCCGTCCGCGTTCAGGACGATCGCGCTGGCGTCGAGGTCGAACTCGGCGCCGGTCGTGGTGCGGACGTCCCAACCCAGGCCGACGGTGACCGCGGACAGGCCGGGGGCCTCCTTGGTCAGCGAGACGTTGCCACCCTTGGAGAGGCTCACTGGCATGACGATTGCAGTCCCTTCGTTCGCTTCGTTCGCTATTTCCCGGGACAACGCAATACCGCGGTGGCTTGGTTCCGCAGGGGCCGTGAATTCTTCGTGGGCGCCCAACGGAGGGCAAAGACCGGGCAAAGGACGTGTCAGATGCGCCGGAACCGGCCCTGCAGCGTCCAGATGTTCGGGTTGTCGGCCAGGTCGGGGTGCATGTCGAAGAGGTCGGCCAGGGTGTCCTGGAGGAAGTCCCGGGCCTCGCGCCGCAGCTCGCCGTGGCGGACCACCACCGGCGGCTCGTCCGGCAGCCAGGTGGCGGTGACCTCGACCCAGTTGAAGCGGCGGGCGAAGCGCAGCAGCTCGGTGTTCTGGGTGAAGTCGAGGTCGGCGGTCTGCACCCGGGCGGCCCGGACGCCGTCCGGGTCGCGGTCCAGGAGTTCGGCGACGTCGCACAGCGCCCAGGCGAAGTCGAGCACGGGCACCCAGCCCCAGGCGGTGGACAGTTCCGAGCCCTCGCCGTCCAGGTAGACGTCGCCGCAGAACAGGTCGTACCGCAGGGCGTGCACGGACGCGGTGCGGTAGTCCGTCTGCGGGGGGTCGGGGAAGCGGTTGGAGAGGGAGTAGCCGAGCTCGATCACGTACGCCATTGTCGGGGCTCGGGGCGCCCGGGGGTAACCGGGTGCGGAAGCGGGGGGCGTACCGATATCCGGGTGACCGGGCGGGCCGGGCGCGGGATGATGGGCGCATGTCCGAGCCCATCCGCGTACGGGGGTCGGTGGTCGTCCCCGACGCCGAGCTCGTCTGGCGCTTCTCGCGTTCCTCCGGCCCCGGCGGCCAGCACGTCAACACCTCCGACTCCAAGGCCGAGTTGCGCTTCGACCTGGCCTCGACCAGGGCGCTGCCCGAGGTGTGGCGCGAGCGCGCGCTGGAGCGGCTGGCCGGCCGGCTGGTGGACGGCCGGGTGCTGGTGGTCCAGGCCTCGGAGTTCCGCTCGCAGTGGCGCAACCGGGAGGCGGCCGCGGCCCGGCTGTCGGCGCTGCTGACCGAGGCGTGCGCGCCGCCGCCGAAGGCCCGGCGGGCGACCAGGCCGAGCCGGGGGATGGTCCAGCGGCGGCTGGAGAACAAGAAGCACCGCTCCGAGCTGAAGCAGGGCCGCCGGGCGCCGCGGGGCGGCGAGTAGCCGGCGCGGCCTCAGCCGAGGGTGCGGTAGCCGCCGCGGAAGTAGAGCAGCGGGCGGCCGCCGGGGTCGGGCACCGTGGCCTCCAGGACGCGGCCGAGCAGCAGGGTGTGGTCGCCGGCGGGTATCCGCTGCTCGGTGCGGCACTCGACGGTGGCCAGCGCGCCGTCGACCAGCGGGGCGCCGGTGCGCGGGCCGCGGTGGTGCGGGGTGTCCGCGAACAGCAGCCGGTCGCTGAGCCGGCCCTTCATGGCGAACCGGGAGCCGAGCGTCTTCTGTCCCTCGGTCAGCACCGAGACCGCCCAGGTGTCCACCCGGGAGAGCACCTCGTCCATCCGGGAGTCCTCGCGGACCGAGATCAGCACCAGCGGCGGCTCCAGCGACACCGAGAGGAAGGACGTGGCGGTCATGCCGACGTCCTCGCCGTCCTCCGGGTCGTGAACGGTCACCAGGCTCACGCCGGCGGCGAGCTGGGAGAGGGCAGCCCGGAACTCGTCGGGCGTGGCGTGGGGGGCAGCTTCGGGCTGCGGCGACGGGTACACGTACCGCACGGTAGTCGTCACCCGGGAGGAACGGCATCGGGCCTTGGTCGTAGGACCGGCGGTCCGGCCGAAGGGTTACGCCCGGTGGCCGAACTCACCCTCAGGAGTGAAGCGACCGGACTGGCGGGCGCAGTCGGCTTCAGTCGGCGGCCAATGCGGTCGACCACCAGAAAAGTTCCGATGGCGCTGTATGTCCCACTACGGGACAGATGAACTGATTAAGGGCGCATTAGTCTCGTGTGATTTAAGTCACAAGTGATGGCCTATTGCTGACCGAGCGTGCCGAGCGCTGTGCTCCCTGTGATTCAGTTCTTCTGGCAATCGGACGATAACCAATCAAGAACTATCCGAAGCAGCCGGGGAGCCCCCGCATGGAAGCCGAGTCGGAGCCGTACGTCCGTCTCGCGACCCTCCGCACCTTGCACCGGGTCGTGGCGGACCTCAACGCTGCCCGCAGCCTCGCTGGCACGCTCCAGGCCGTGGTCGAGGGCGCGGTGCACGGGCTCGGCTTCGACGCCGCCGCGGTCAGCCTCGTCCGGCCCGACGGCGACCTCGTGGTGGCGGCCGTCTGGGAGCTGGAGGAGAGCCCGATGGGCGGCCCCTCCGTCCTGCTCGGCCAGGTCGGCTCCCGGGAGTCCTGGGACCGGCTGCTCGGCGTCAGCGACCACTGGGGCACCCTGCGCTTCCTGCCGTACGACCGCGGCTGGGCCGTCGCCAGCGACATCCCGCGCTGGATCGGGGACGGCCCGCTGCCGGTGTACGCCAACGACTGGCACCCCGCCGACGGGCTGCTCGCCCCGATGTACAGCGCCGGCGGCGACCTCCTCGGCGTCCTCTCGGTGGACCGCCCGCGCAGCGGCAAGCGGCCCGGCGCCTGGACCCGCGAGGCGCTGGAGATGTTCTCGCTGCAGGCCTCCATCGCGATCGGCAACGCCCGGCTGCGGGCCGAGATGCAGCGCGCGCTGGCCCGCCTGGAGAAGGAGCAGCAGGCGCTGCGGGCCAGCGAGGAGAGCTTCCGCCAGGCCTTCGAGTACGCGCCCAGCGGGATGGCGATCACCGAGCTGCACGGCGTCGGGCGCGGCCAGCTGACCAGGGTGAACGACGCGCTCTGCCGACTGCTCGGCCGGCCCCGGGCGGTGCTGCGCCAGCAGAGCTTCGCCGACCTCGTGCACCCCGAGGACCGGGCGCTGCTGGAGCGCACCAGCGCCGAGAGCGGCCGCGCGGAGCTGCGGCTGTCCCGGCGGGACGGCGGCTACCAGTGGGTCTGCCTGCGCAACTCGATCGTCGCGGACGCGGCCGAGGGCCCGAGCTTCCTGCTCACCCACGTCGAGGACATCGAGGACCGCAAGCGGCACGAGTTCCAGCTCGCCCACCGGGCCAGCCACGACGCCCTGACCGGGCTGCCGAACGGTGCCGAGCTCAAGGCCCGGCTGGCCCGCCGGCTCTGCGCCCAGCCGCAGCCGGTCGGCGCCACCGGCGGGCAGGTCGAGGTGGCCTACCCGCAGCCGTACGGCTACCCGGCCGACTCCTACAGCGCGCACGCGGCGCACGACGGGCCGGAGGGCGCGGACCGGTACGCCGGGCCGGCGCACGGCTACGGCCTGCCCGAGGGGCTGCCGAGCGGGCTCGGCCCGGGCTTCGGGGAGCACGTGCACGCGGTGGTCCCGGCCGAGTACGGGCCGGGCGGCGAGGCCTGGTCGGCGCCGTTCCGCTCGGGCGCGGCGGCGGCGGTGGACAAGGGGCTCGCGGTGCTCTTCTGCGACCTGGACGGCTTCAAGTCGATCAACGACCGGTTCGGCCACAACGCGGGCGACGCGGTGCTGGTCGAGGTCGCCCGGCGGCTGAGCCAGGCCGTCCGGGACGGCGACACGGTGGCCCGGCTCGGCGGCGACGAGTTCGTGGTGCTGGCGGACGGGATCGGCCGCGAGGAGGCCAAGGACCTCGCCCACCGGCTGCGGGGCGCGATCATCCCGCCGATGCGGATCGACGGACGGGCGATGCGGGTGGGGGTGAGCCTCGGCGTCGGCTGGGCCGGCTGCGGGATGAGCATCGAGGAGGTGCTGCAGACCGCGGACGAGCGGATGTACGACGAGAAGCGGGCCCGGGGCGGGGCGGTGCGCGGGGCGCGCGGCGAGCGCTCGCACCGGCGCGCGGGCTGAGCCGGCGGACGGCCCCCGCGGGCCCGGGCCGGCCCTGGTCGGTCCCGGTTACCCGTGAGTTGTCAAGGGTTCTTTTCCCGCCGTCACATACGGCAGGTAGGGTTCCCGGTACGACAGCGTCCATGATCTGCGCCGCCCGCAGCAGGCGGCGCACCGGATGGGGGAGCAGACCACCGTGACGACCGCCGGCAGCAACGGAGTGCCCGAGGGCCAGGGGGGCGGTGCCCCGCAGGACGACGACCCGTTCGGCTACCTCTACCGCCCGGCCGACGGTTCCACCGGGCAGCCGGCCGAGCCGCAGCAGGGGGTCCCGCGCACGCCGTACAGCCGCCCGATGGAGGTCGGGCGCGCCCAGTACGGCTACCCGCCGCGGGCACAGCAGCAACAGCAGCAGCCGTACGGCCAGCAGGGCATGCCGCCGCAGTACCCGGGCGGCCAGCCGCAGGCCCCGTACGGCCAGCCCGGCCCGCCGCAGCAGCCCGAGTACGGTGCGGCGTCCACCCAGCAGACCCGCTACGCCGAGCACTCCCGGCCGCAGCCGGGGGAGGAGCCGCGCAGCAGCGGCCGGAGCAAGGGCGCGGTGATCGGCGCGGTGGCCGTGGTCGCGGCGATAGCGATCGGGGCGGGCATAGCCCTCTCCACCGGGGACCCGGACGACAACAAGACCGGCAAGGGCGGCACCGCCACCACCGCCCCGCCGGCCCCCACCACCCCGGGGCCGACCGCCACGACCGCCAGCGGCTCCCCCTCGGCGAGCGCCACCCCGGTCTCCGGACCGACGACCGTGGACGCCGGCCAGCTCCAGGGGCAGAACGCGCCCTCCGGCAACACCGTCAAGGGCGCCAAGTCGGCCGACGGCAGCTACCTGACGCTCCAGCCGGGCGGCTCGGTGACCTGGACCGGCGAGATCGCCACCGCCGGGTCGTACAAGCTGACCGTGCACTACAACTACTCGGGCGCGGAGTTCAAGGGCTCGGCCGCGGTGAACGGCAAGGACTGGCCGAGCGGGGTGACGTACAGGATCTACGGGCCGCAGCCCAAGGACCAGACCTCCGCCTGGTACAGCACCTGGATACTGCCGCAGTTCCAGGCCGGGCCGAACACGGTGACCCTCACGGTGCCCTCCGGCGCGGTCCTGGTCGACCAGATCACCATCGAGCCGGGCGGCTGAGCCCGCCCCTCCTCCGGACACACCACGGCCGCCCGTCCCCGCGTGGGGGAGGGCGGCCGTCGGCGTCGCTCAGGCGGGCTCGACGGTGGAGAACCTCTCGCCGCCGACGATCCACCGGC
>NZ_JBIAXP010000043.1:0-77137 GCF_042896795.1 Kitasatospora sp. NPDC001261 | reverse complement strand
GGTTACATTCCGAACCCGGAAGCTAAGCCTTACAGCGCCGATGGTACTGCAGGGGGGACCCTGTGGGAGAGTAGGACGCCGCCGAACAATTCTTCTAGAGAAGCCCCCGCCGGGTGAACCGGTCGGGGGCTTCTCTGTTGTAGGGTCAACATGCAATTGTCGTCACACGGGACAGGAGGCCCCCCGGGTGGAGGTCCAGGAGACGCGGGTCCAGACCGATCGCGTCCTCACCATCCCCAATATGCTGAGCATGGGCCGGCTGGTCGGTGTTCCGCTCTTCCTCTGGCTCATCCTGTGGCCGGTCTTCGACGGGCCCAACAATGACGGTTGGGCACTGCTGATCCTGATGTTGAGCGGGATCAGCGACTACCTGGACGGGAAGCTCGCCCGCCGGTGGGGGCAGATCAGCCGGGTGGGGCAGCTGCTCGATCCGCTGGCCGACCGGCTGTACGTGCTGTCCACGCTGGTTGGGTTGACGTGGCGTGGGATTCTGCCGTGGTGGCTCACCGCGATCCTGTTGGCCCGTGAGGCATTCATCGCCGGCCTGCTGCCGATTCTGGCCCGGCGCGGTTACGGACCGCTCCAGACGAGTTTCCTGGGGAAGGCCGCGACCTTCAATCTGATGTACGCGTTTCCGCTTCTGCTGCTCGGCAGTGTCGACAGCTGGATCGCCCGGCCGGCCGAGGTGGTGAGCTGGGCGTTCATCTGGTGGGGGACGACCTTGTACTGGTGGGCCGCGATTCTTTACGCGGTCCAGGCGCGGCAGATCGTCCGGGGGAGCACCGCGGGCCCGGCGTCCACAGTCTGAGACGTGATCTGAGAGAAGCCCCACGCCTCCTCGGTGCGTCGGACGATACCTTCCGGGTAGAGAACCTTCTGGAACGCTTTGATGGACCTGCCGGTCCACCACCGCGAAGGAGGACGCACCCGTAATGAAAGCCGTTGTAATGGCAGGGGGCGAGGGCACCCGACTCCGCCCGATGACCTCCAGCATGCCGAAGCCGCTGCTTCCGGTCGCCAATAGGCCGATCATGGAGCACGTGCTTCGGCTGCTGAAGCGGCACGGCCTCTCCGACACCGTCGTCACCGTGCAGTTCCTGGCGTCGCTGGTCAAGAACTATTTCGGTGACGGCGAAGAGCTGGGCATGCATCTGACCTATGCCCACGAGGAGACGCCACTGGGCACTGCGGGGAGTGTCAAGAACGCCGAGGACGCGCTCAAGGACGATTCCTTTCTGGTGATCTCCGGTGACGCGTTGACCGACTTCAATCTCTCGGAATTGATCGACTTTCACCGCAGTAAGAACGCTCTGGTCACCGTCTGTCTCACGAGGGTGCCGAATCCGCTGGAGTTCGGCATCACGATCACGGACGAGGAGGGGAGGGTCGAGCGGTTCCTGGAGAAGCCGACCTGGGGGCAGGTCTTCTCCGACACGGTGAACACCGGTATCTATGTGATGGAACCCGAGGTCTTCGACTACGTCGCGGCGGGCGAGTCCGTCGACTGGTCGAGTGACGTCTTCCCCCAGCTCCTGAAGGAGGGCAAGCGGGTCTACGGGTACGTCGCCGAGGGCTACTGGGAGGACGTGGGCACCCACGAGAGCTACGGCAAGGCCCAGGCGGACGTCCTGGAGGGCAAGGTCGACGTCGAGCTCGACGGGTTCGAGATCTCCCCGGGGGTCTGGGTCGCCGAGGGCGCCGAGGTGGACCCGGAGGCGGTGCTGCGCGGGCCGCTGTACATCGGGGACTACGCCAAGGTCGAGGCCGGCGTGGAGATCCGCGAGCACACCGTGCTGGGCAGCAACGTGGTCGTCAAGCGCGGCGCGTTCCTGCACAGGGCGGTGGTGCACGACAACGTGTACGTCGGGCCGCAGAGCAACCTGCGGGGCTGCGTGGTCGGCAAGAACACCGACGTGATGCGGGCCGCGCGGATCGAGGACGGCGCGGTGATCGGGGACGAGTGCCTGGTCGGCGAGGAGTCGATCATCGGGGCGAACGTCCGGGTCTACCCGTTCAAGACCATCGAGGCCGGCGCCGTCGTCAACACCTCGGTGATCTGGGAGTCGCGCGGCCAGGAGCACCTGTTCGGGGTCCGCGGCGTCTCGGGCATCCTGAACGTCGAGATCACCCCGGAGCTGGCCGTCCGGCTGGCGGGGGCGTACGCGACGACGCTGAAGAAGGGTGCCACCGTCACCATCGCGCGTGACCACTCGCGTGGTGCGCGTGCGCTCAAACGGGCGATGATCTCGGCGCTCCAGACCTCCGCGATCGACGTCCGCGACCTCGAGAACGTGCCCATGCCGGTGGCCCGGCAGCACACGGCGCGGGGGAGCGCGGGCGGGATCTTCCTGCGGACCACGCCGGGTGTGCCGGACTCGCTGGACATCCTCTTCTTCGACGAGCGCGGGGCGGACCTCTCGCAGGCCGGCCAGCGCAAGCTCGACCGCGTCTACGCGCGCCAGGAGTTCCGGCGGGCCTTCCCCGGTGAGATCGGGGACCTGACCTTCCCCTCCAGCGTCTTCGACTCCTACGCGGGAAACCTGCTGCGGACGGTGGACACGACCGGAGTCCGGGAGGCCGGGCTGAAGGTGGTCGTGGACACCGCGCACGGCAGCGCGGGCCTTGTTCTGCCGAGCATCCTGGGCCGACTCGGGGTCGAGGCGCTCACCGTCTCCAGCGGGCTGGACGAGGCGCGGCCGACCGAGGACGCGGAAACGCGGCGGGCCGGCCTGGCCAGGCTCGGTGAGCTGGTCGCCTCCTCGCGGGCGGCCTTCGGGGTGCGGTTCGACCCGGTGGGCGAGCGCGTCGCGTTCGTGGACGAACTCGGGCGGGTGATCGACGACGACCGGGCCCTGCTGGTGCTGCTGGACCTGGTCGCCGCCGAGCGGCGCAGCGGGCAGGTGGCACTGCCGGTGACCACCACCCGGATCGCCGAGCAGGTCGCCGCGTACCACGGCACCCAGGTCATCTGGACCACGACGACGCCGGACGACCTCGCGAAGGCGGCCTCCGCCGAGGGCACGGTGTTCGGCGGGGACGGGCGCGGCGGCTTCGTGGTGCCCGAGTTCAGCGGGGTGCTGGACGGCGCCGCGGCGTTCGTCCGGCTGGTCGGCCTGGTGGCGCGGACCCAGCTCACGCTGAGCCAGATCGACGCCCGGATCCCGCAGGCGCACATCCGGCGCCGGGACATTGCGACGCCGTGGGCCGCCAAGGGCATGGTCATGCGCTCGGTGGTGGAGGCGGCCGGCAGCCGTCGGCTGGACACCACCGACGGCGTCCGGGTGGTCGAGGCGGACGGGCGCTGGACGCTGGTGCTCCCGGACCCGGCCGAGGCGGTCACCCACCTCTGGGCGGAGGGCCCCGATGACGAGGCCACCGAGGCGCTGCTGGACGAGTGGGCGGCCGTGGTCGACGGGGCGGGACGGTGACGGACCGGGACTGAGCACGATCAGGAGCTGAGCTCGGAACCGCCTCGGACGGCGGGGCGCGCGGTGTGACCCGCGCGCCCCTCTGTCCGTTTTCACATCATTCGGAATACTCCGTCACATTCCGTCATGTGTGCAGCGTGTGTGCAGCTCAGGGGCCGTGCGCGGGCCCCCTCGACGACATGGGACGATGGTCTCCATGCCAGCGACGCCGACGCCGAGTGCCCCGAACGGACGGTACAACCGCCCGGACGCCTCGATGTCCTTGCTGACCAACGTGATGGACCACAGCCTGGACGAGGGCTACGCGGAGGCGGCCGCCGCGCGCGGCGGTGCCCGCGACAGCCGGATACCCGGGACCCTGCCGGGGCTGCTGACGCTCGGGGCGGGGCTGGCGCTGGTCGGCGCGGTGGTGACGGTGGGCGCGGTGAACGCGCACAAGGCCGAGCCCTCGCTGGCCAAGGAACGGGACGCGCTGATCCACCGGATCAACGACAGCAACACCTCGGCCGACCGGCTGCAGAAGCAGGTGCAGGAGCTGCGGCTCAAGGTCGACAACACGCAGCAGCAGGCGCTCGCCTCGGGCGACGCCGATCCCGGCGGGGTGAGCGGGGCCGTGGGCCTGGGCCAGGTCACCGGGCCGGGCGTGAAGCTGGTCCTGGAGGACGCCGCGGGCACGGGCAGCGGCGGCAACGTCGACCCGAGGGCCGGGCAGGGCTTCTCCAACAGCGGCCGGCTGCGGGACCGCGACCTGCAGCTGGTGGTGAACGGCCTCTGGGGATCCGGGGCCGAGGCGATCGCGATCAACGGCCAGCGGCTGACCGCGCTGTCCGCGATCCGGGCCGCGGGCGAGGCGGTGCTGGTGGACAACCGGCCGCTGGTGCCGCCGTACAACATCCAGGCGATCGGGGACGGCTCGAAGCTCCTCACCGCCTTCGAGAAGGACATGGCCGGGCAGTACCTGCGGCTGCTCCAGGAGCAGTACGGCATCAAGTCGACGCTCTCCGTGCAGAAGAACCTGACGCTGCCGGCGGCGGTGGGGGTGACGCTGCGGACCGCGCAGCCGGTGACGCCCGAGGCCTCGCCCCCGGCGACCGCGGGCGCAACGGCGCCGGCCGGAGCCGGAACCCAGGAGAGCCCCGGCGCGTCCGCCTCACCGTCGGCCTCGCCTTCCGCTTCCGCCTCGTCGGCCCCGACCAGCGGTGCTTCCACCGCCAAGCGGCGTCCGCCGACCGGAACCACCAAGACCACGACAGGGACAGGAGCAGCCAGACCGTGATTGCCGTACTGGGTCTTGTGATCGGGGTGGTCGTCGGCCTCTTCGTCCAACCCGAGGTGCCGGACGCCGTCGTGCCCTACCTGCCGATCGCGGTGGTGGCGGCGCTGGACGCCGTGTTCGGCGGCGTCCGGGCGATGCTCGACGGGATCTTCAACGACAAGGTGTTCATCGTCTCGTTCCTGTCGAACGTGGTGGTCGCGGCACTGATCGTCTTCCTCGGTGACCAGCTGGGCGTCGGCTCGCAGCTGTCCACCGGCGTGGTCGTCGTCCTCGGCATCCGCATCTTCTCCAACGCGGCCGCGATCCGGCGCCATGTCTTCCGTGCCTGAGCCGGGCCGCGAGCCCGCGGCGGAGGACGGGCGGGAGGCGGCGGTGGCCGGGCCGGCCGCCGGGAAACCGGCTGGAGAGCCGGGCGGGAAAACGGTCGAGAAGGCGGTTTCGAAGCCCGTCCGGGAGGTCGTGGACGCACCTCGGACGGACAGTGCGGCGGACGCGGACGAGGCTGCCGGGACGGCCGGGGAGATTGCCGAGGCCGTGGAGCCCGTCGTCGCCTCGGAGGAGAAGTCTGACGCTAAGGCTGAGCTTGAGGCCGGTTCGGTGCCCGAGCCGACGCTGCGGCTCACGAAGGTCACCGCGCCGGCCCCCGGGGCCGAGCCGGAGACCGGGGCGAAGCCGGAGTCCGCGCCTGCCGCTGAGCCCGAGCCCACGCCCGAGCCCATGTCTGAGCCCGTGCCGGACCCGGAGCCCGCACCAGAAGCGGGGTCCGAGCCGGAACCCGAGCCCGAGCCCGTCGCGGACCGGAGTGCCGGCCGGCGGCGCCTGAAGGCGGCGCTCTGGCCGCCGCGGCTGTCGCGCGGCCAGCTGGTGGTGGCGCTGCTGCTGTTCTCGCTCGGCCTGGGGCTGGCGATCCAGGTGCGGTCGACCAACGACCACCACAGTCAGCTCCGCGGGGCCCGCCAGGAGGACCTGGTGCGGATCCTCGATGAACTGGACAGCCGTCAGCAACGTCTTCAGCAGGAGAAGGCGGAGTTGGAGCAGTCCCTGGCGAAGTTGGAGAACAGCTCCAACCAGGCCAAGGAGGCCCAGGAGCAGACCAGGAAGAAGGCGACGGAGCTCGGCGTGCTCGCCGGCACCGTCAAAGCCACTGGTCCGGGCATCGTACTCACGGTCGATGATCCCCAAGGGCAGGTGAAGGCAGATATGCTGCTGGACACCCTGCAAGAACTTCGAGCGGCGGGGGCGGAGGCGATTCAGATCAACGATGTGCGCGTGGTGGTCAACACCTACTTCACCGACCTGTCGGCCGGTGGGGTGCAGATCGACGGGAAGAAGGTCTCGCAGCCCTACCGCTTCACGGTCGTGGGGAACCCGCAGGATCTGACACCCGCGCTGAACATCCCGGGAGGTGTCGTCCGCACGCTGGAGAGCCACCAGGCGCGGGCGACGATCGCCCAGCAGCAGAAGGTGGTCGTCGACGCCCTCGTGGACCCGAAGTCGCCGCAGTACGCCAAGCCGGCTTCGAAGTGACGGGGCGCCCGGCGAACGGCCCGTCAAGGGCGGGCGGCACCCGCTGCGGGGCGCCGCCGTCACATGGGCGAGACTGGTTCGCACCAGTACGCTCCGGAGCAACAACCGCAGTACCAACCGCCGGAGTACCACTCCAGCGGGCCCGAGCCGCAACGACCGGGCCCGCAGCATGTCCGAGGTTCTCACCCTGCCCCGCGGGCGGGTCTGTCACACGCAAGGGGATTCGCCCGTGAGTTTCTTCTCGAAGTTGTTCGGTCGTAACAAGGGCCGTGACGCCGCCGCCGTCGAGGCGCCCACCGCGCGTCACCGCCGACCGGAGGACGAGCCCGCAGTGCCGGGCATGCGCCCGGCCCCCGAGGCCGCGCCGTACGCAGGTCAGCAGCTGTACCGGGACGGCGGCGCCGCCCAGTACGCGGGGAATCAGGCGGGCTACGGCGCGTCGGTTGACCCCTCCGGCGAGCCGCGCATAGGTTTCCCGTCAGGACCCTCAACCTCTGGTGGAGGGTTTGCCCCGGATCCGTACGCCGGGCACAACCCGTCGGGTGTGCCGCGCCAGGAGGCTGTGAACATGGCTGGCCCCACTCCGTGCCCCAGGTGCGGCAACCGGAACCCGGCCGCGGCCCGGTTCTGTTCCAACTGCGGCACGGCGCTGCGCGGCGGCCTGCTTCCGGAGGGGGCGGCGGAGACCACGTCGACCATCTCCATCTCCGGCCTGGAGTCGTACGACCCCACCACCACGACCGGCACCGGCGCCACGCCGGCCCTGTCGGCCGAGGTGCTGTCGGCGATCGACGCGCTGCCGCCGGGCTCGGCCCTGCTGATCGTGCAGCGCGGTCCGAACTCCGGCAGCCGGTTCCTGCTGGACTCGGACGTCACCACGGCGGGTCGCCACCCGCAGGGTGACATCTTCCTCGACGACGTCACGGTCTCGCGCCGCCACGTGGAGTTCCGCCGCACCCCGGCCGGCTTCAGCGTCGCGGACGTGGGCAGCCTCAACGGCACCTACGTGAACCGGGAGCGGATCGACGAGGTGCCGCTGAACAACGGCGACGAGGTGCAGATCGGGAAGTACCGGCTGGTGTTCTTCGCCGGCCACAACCGGGGGTACTGAAAACGACGTCGGCAGGAGCCCGAGTGAATACGAATACCCCTTCCTCTTCTCTCGGGGCGGCCACCCCAACCCCGTCCGGTCCGCAGGCGGACCGCGGCGGACGCGGGGTGGTCGCGGGCCCGCGGCAGCCGGTCCGGGCCGAGCGGCCCGCCGGCCGCCGGCGCGGCGGTGACGAGCTGCTGAGCATCGGCGCGGTGCTGGCCTTCCTGCGCGACGACTTCCCCGAGGTCACCATCTCCAAGATCCGCTTCCTGGAGGCGGAGGGACTGGTCGAGCCGCAGCGCACGCCCTCGGGGTACCGCAAGTTCAGCCCGGCCGACGTCGAGCGGCTGGCCTACGTCCTGCGCATGCAGCGGGACCACTACCTGCCGCTGCGGGTGATCCGGGAGCACCTGGACGCCATCGAGCGCGGTGAGAACCCGCCCGCGCTGCCCTCCGCCGCCGACACCCGGCCCGGGCCGCTGGAGGAGGCGGACCGGGAGCTGGTGGCCGGCGGAGAGGTGCCCTCCGGCGTCCGGCTGGGGCGCGCCGAACTGCTCGCGGCGGCCGAGGCCGGGGAGCCGGAGCTGGCCGAGTGGGAGTCCTACGGGCTCGTCGCCCCGGGCCCGGACGGCGGCTACGACGGCGAGGCGCTCCAGGTGGCCCGGCTGGTCGCGGAGCTCGGCCGGTACGGGCTGGAGCCCCGGCACCTGCGCGCCATGAAGGCCGCGGCGGACCGCGAGATCGCGCTGGTGGAACAGGTGGTGGCGCCGTTGCGCCGGCACCGGAACCCGCAGACCAGGGCGCACGCGGAGGCCACCGCCCGGGAGCTCGCGACGCTGTCCGTACGGCTGCACGCGGCCATGGTCCAGGCCGGGATGCGGACGCGCGGATAGCGCGTGCCGCCCGCGGCGCGCCCTGGCCGCACCGCGCTGACCAGCGGCGTCGGCCCTGCGCTTTCATATCCGGGAGCGGAGCCATAGGGTTGCCTGTGTGAATGAGCTCGACGTCGTGGGTGTCCGAGTGGAGATGCCTTCCAACCAGCCGATCGTGCTGCTGCGGGAGGTCGGGGGAGATCGCTATCTGCCGATCTGGATCGGCCCCGGCGAGGCGACCGCGATCGCCTTCGCCCAGCAGGGCATGACGCCGGTGCGGCCGCTGACGCACGACCTCTTCAAGGACGTCCTGGAGGCGCTCGGCCAGCAGCTCACCGAGGTCCGGATCACCGACCTGCGGGAGGGCGTGTTCTACGCCGAGCTGGTGTTCGCCGGCGGGGTCGAGGTGAGCGCGCGGCCGTCCGACGCCATAGCGCTGGCGCTGCGCACCGGCACGCCGATCTACGGGAGCGAGGAGGTGCTCGCCGAGGCGGGCATCGCGATCCCGGACGAGCAGGAGGACGAGGTCGAGAAGTTCCGCGAGTTCCTCGACCAGGTGTCGCCCGAGGACTTCGGCGGCAGCGGCCCGCAGTAGCGGGGCCCGACCGTGCGGCCTTTCGGCCCATCGTTTTGCCAAAATCCGTCCATCTACCCACACTAGGGGCACGAAAAACCACTCTCCTGAGTGAAGTGGTTTGTCTGGCCCGGCGTGGCGATCGTTGACGGGTCATAGGGGACTGCCTACCGTCAGGAGTGGCTGTCCGGGTGGCCGATGCCCGCAGTCGGGTTGCCCGCAGCACAAGTGGACGGAGGCAGGCATGAGCAGCACCGGCGATGACGCGGCCGTGGGAGGCCGGTGCGCCGTGCACATGCCGCGCACCGCTCGCACCGTCACGGATTTCCCCCGGGTCGGCAGGTTCCCGGCCGTACAGGCGGGCCAGCCGGCCATCGAACGGCTGGCTCCGACGTCCGACCTGCTCGGCTTCCGGGGCCCGACGGCCTGCGCGGCGGCCGGCATCACCTACCGTCAGCTGGACTACTGGGCCCGCACCGGACTGCTGGAGCCCAGCGTCCGCACCGCGTACCCGTCGACCAGCCAGCGGCTCTACAGCTTCCGCGACATCCTGCTGCTGAAGATCGTGAAGCGGCTGCTCGACGCGGGTGTCTCGCTGCAGAACATCCGGGTGGCGGTCGCCCACCTCCAGGCCGCCGACCAGGCCGACCTGGCGGGGATGACGCTGATGTGCGACGGCGCGACGGTGTACGAGTGCACCACGCCGCAGCAGGTGGTCGATCTGCTGAAGGGCGGTCAGGGGGTCTTCGGCATCGCGGTCGGAGCGGTCTGGCAGGAGCTGGAGCTCACCCTCGGGCGGCTGCACGCCGAGCGCACCGACACCGGCGAGACGATGGTCGGGCACGACCCGGCCGACGAGCTGGCCCAGCGGCGCAACCGGGCGGTCTGAGCAGGCGTTCGACGGGGCCGCGGGCCCGGACGGGGAACCGTTCGGACCCGCGGCCCCGTCGTGTTCCCCGGTTGACGTGATCGAGGGAGGGCACGTGGGAGTCGGTACCGGTATATCGGGGCTGCTGCGGCGCAGGGCCGGACTGCTGGAGGCCCGGCTGCGGCAGCGGCGGACGCAGCGCAGGGTGTTCCAGGTCGGAACGGTGCTCTGCTCGCTGGCGCTGGCGCCGAGCGCCTGGGTGTGGTTCGCCGCGGGGGACCGGGTGGGCACCGTGGAGAGCGCGCCCGCCGCGCCGGTCGCGGTGGTCTTCGGGGCCGGCCTGTACCAGGGCAAGCCCTCCCCGTACCTGGAGCACCGGCTGGTCGCGGCGGTGGACCTGTACCGGGAGGGGAAGGTGCAGGCGATCCTGGTGACCGGGGACAACGGGCGGGTCGAGTACTCCGAGCCCGACGCGATGTACGACTACCTGACCCGGAACGGCGTTCCCGAGGACCGGGTGGTGCGGGACTACGCGGGCTTCGACACCTGGGACTCCTGCACCCGGGCGCGCCGGATCTTCGGGGTGGACCACGCGGTGCTGGTCAGCCAGGACTTCCACGTCCGCCGGGCGCTGGCGCTGTGCGAGGCGGCGGGGATCCGCTCGTACGCGGTCGGGGTGCCGGAACTGCACGACGCGACCTGGCTGTACGGCGGGCTGCGGGAGGTCGCCGGGGCGGGCAAGGCGGCGGCCAACGCCTGGCTGCGGCCGGACCCGGTGTTCCTCGGGCCCCGGGAGGACGGCATTCCGAAGGCGCTGGCGGAGGCCGCGAAGCAGTAGCGACGGGGGCCGGGAGCGGGGCCTCCGGCCCGGTTCGTACGCACTGTCGGACCCGTACGCGATGATCGGCGGGTGCGATCTCTGCCGAGCATCATCCACCTCGACATGGACGCCTTCTTCGCGGCGGTGGAGCAGGCGGCCAAGCCCAGCCTGCGCGGCAAGCCGGTGGTCGTCGGCGGGCTCGGCGGGCGCGGGGTGGTCTCCACGGCCTCGTACGAGGCGCGCAGGTTCGGGGTGCACTCGGCGATGCCGATGGCGCAGGCGCGCAGGCTCTGCCCGAACGCGGCCTTCCTGGCGGGGCGGTTCGAGGCCTACCGGCAGAACAGCGAGATCGTGATGGGGCTGCTGCGGCAGCTGTCCCCGCTGGTGCAGCCGCTCAGCCTGGACGAGGCCTTCGTGGACCTGGAGGCAGGCCCGTACGGACCGGCGCTGCTGGAGGCGGACCACGAGACCGGAGAGCGGCTGGTCCTCGCGCTCGCGGAGGACCTGCGGGCGGACATCCAGCGGTCGACCGGGCTGACCGGCTCGGTCGGGGCGGCCGGGTCCAAGCTGATGGCCAAGATCGCCTCCGAGCAGGCCAAGCCGGACGGACTGGTCATGATCGAGCCCGGGCAGGAGCGGGCCGTGCTCGGCCCGATGCCGGTGCGGGCGCTGCCCGGGATCGGGCCGGCCACCGAACAGGTGCTGCGCCGGGCCGGGCTGAGCACGGTGGCCGACCTCGCGGAGGCGGGGGAGGCGGAGCTGGTGCAGCTGGTCGGGCGGGCGCACGGCGCCGGGATCTTCCAGATGTCCATAGGGCTGGACGAGCGGCCGGTGATCGCCGACCAGGACGCCAAGTCCGTGTCGGTGGAGGACACCTACGAGGTGGACCTGGCCGACCGGGAACGGGTTCTGCGCGAGGTGGAGGCCCTGGCCGGCCGGTGCGTACGGCGGCTGCGGGCGGCCGGGCGCTCGGGGCGGACGGTGGTGCTCAAGGTCCGGCGGTTCGACTTCTCGACGCTGACCCGCTCGGAGACGCTCGGCGGGCCCACCGACGACGAGGCGGTGATCACCGCGACCGCGCGCCGGCTGGCCGAGCAGGTGGAGATCACCGGCGGGGTCCGGCTGCTCGGCGTGGGCGTCGCCCAACTCGCCGACTACACCCAGGAGGACCTGTTCGCCCAGGCGCTGCGGGAGGAGGCCGCGGAGCACGCGGAGGCGGCGGCCGAGGCCGAGGAGGCCGAGGCGGAGCCGGAGGCCGTCGTGGTGCGGCGGTGGGTGCCCGGACAGGACGTCCGGCACGAGGAGTTCGGTCCGGGCTGGGTGCAGGGCAGCGGCGTCGGGAGGGTCACCGTACGGTTCGAGACGCCGTGGGACGGGCCGGGGCGGGTACGGACCTTCGCGGTGGACGACCCGGCGCTCGAACCGTCCCGGCCGCTGCCGCTGCGCCGGGACGCGGGTGCGGACGAGGGGCCGGACGGTGTGTCGGAGGGGAACGGCGGGCCGGGGGAAGGAGCCTGAAACGCGAAGCGGCCCCACCCGGTGGGGGAGTACCGGGTGGGGCCGATCACCGTGCCGGACCCCGTGCGTTCGTGATGCCCTCACGATGTACGGGGACCGGGCCCCGCGCCCTGTCCCTGAGCGCGGGGGCCGGACGCCTCGTCAGGCGTCGGTCTTGACCAGCTCAGGGCTGGAGTCCTGCTGGGCCGAGCCGCCGACGACCGTCGCGGTGGCGGCCGACTTGGTACCGCGGATCAGGAACGGGACGACGCCGGCGACGACGCAGACGACGGCCGCGGTCCAGAACGCGTGCTTGTAGGCGTCCAGGGTGGGCAGCGACAGCGGGATCTGCGGCGGCAGCTTCATGGTGTCGCCGGTCAGGATGGCGGCCATGACGGCGGTGCCGATCGCGCCACCGACCGTGCGCAGCACGGAGTTCATGCCGTTGGCGATACCGCTCTGCTCGACCGGGACGGCGCCGTTGATGTAGGCCGGCATCGCGGCGAAGGCGAGGCCGACACCGAGACCGAAGATCGCCGAGGCGGTGTAGATGTCGCCCTCGTGCCCGTGGCGCACGGCCAGGTAGGCCATCGCGATGGCGCCGAGGACGCCACCGAGGACCAGCGGCAGGCGCGGGCCGCGACGGGCGATCAGCAGGGCGCCGACCGGGGCGGCGACCATCGAGCCGATCGCGGACGGCAGCAGCAGGAGGCCGGCGTGCAGCACGCTGGCGGTGAAGCCGTAGTGGGTCAGCTTCTCCGGGGTCTGGGCGAAGTTGCTGATGACCATGAAGGAGCCGTACATGCCGAAGCCGATGAGCAGGCCGGCCACGTTGGTGAAGGCGACGGCCGGACGGGCCATCATCTTCATGTCCACCAGCGGGTGCGCGACCTTGGTCTCGATGATCCCCCAGATCAGGGCGACCACGGCGGCGACGGCGAACAGGCCGAGCGTCTTGTTGGAGGTCCAGCCCCAGTGGTTGCCCTGGCTGACCGCGACCAGCAGCGCGGAGAGCCAGCCGGCCAGGGTGAGGGCACCCAGCGGGTCGGCGCCGCCCTCCTTGTCGGTCACCGGGTCGGTCGGGACGCGGAAGGCGACCAGGGCGATCGCGATCAGGCCGAAGACCAGGCCCATCCAGAAGATCGACTTGTAGTTCCAGTGCTCCAGCAGGAGACCGGTCGCGACCAGGCCGAGGCCGGAGCCGACGCCCATCGAGGCGCTGATGGCGGCGACGCCGCCGGTCACCTTCTGCTTGGGCAGCTCGTCACGGACGATGCTGATCGCCAGCGGCAGGACGCCACCGCCGGCGCCCTGGAGGACACGGGCGACGACCAGCCAGGTGAAGGAGTGGGTGCTGACCGCCAGCGCCGAACCGGCGACCAGGCCGGCCAGCGAGATCAGCAGCATCGGCTTGCGGCCCCGGAGGTCGCCGAAGCGGCCCAGGAGGGGAGTCAGCACGGCTGCGGAGAGCAGGTTGGCGGTCATCAGCCAGGTGACGCTGGATGCGGAGACGTGCAGTTCCTTGGCCAGCGAGGGCAGGATCGGGACGACCGCGGTCTGCACCACGCTGAACGACAGCATCGCCAGGATGAGGGCCGGCAGGACCCGGGCGCTGCTCTGCTTCTCGGCCGCGGTGGTGGGCTGTGGTGCCTCACTCACGGTTGCTTCCTCCCGTACATAGTGAATGAACTGAAGTAACCATGCAGGGAGATACTTCAGAGTGTCAAATATCGAGTGGTTAAGTTTTGGCAAAGGTGAACGGTCGGGTACGTGACAAGGGCCGTGGTGGGGGTGGCGGGGGCGGGGAGGGGTGCCTGTGGTGGGTGTGCGAGAGGGGCCCCGGACGGTGTCCGGGGCCCCTCTTCGCGGGTGGTGTCAGACGAGCGGGCGCAGTGCGGCCGGGCGGGGTGAGTCGGTGGCGGGGGGTGAGGCGGGGGGTGGCGTCGAGCCGGCCGGGGAGGTGTTCTGGGTGGCGGTGGTGTCGTGGACCTCGACGTGCTCGCGGCGGAGCTCCTCCCGGACCACCTCCTCCGTCGTGTAGCGCTCGACGACCAGGCGGACCCGCTCGACGGGCGCGAGGTACTTGCGGACCACCGCGCGCTCCTCGCGGAGGGTGACCTCCTCGACGGCCTCGGCGATGTCCTTCTCGCTGAGCGTGGCGCGCTCGGCGTCGCTGACCGGCATCCGCTCGACCCGGACGCGCTCGTGGACCACGGGGATGCGGCGCTCGACCTGTTCGGTCGTCACGTACTTGCGCAGCTTCGCGGTGCCGAGGGTGTGCCACTCAGTGGTGACCTCCAGCCGCTCCTCGCGGCAGGTGATCTCGACCGGGCCGCTGGGGGCGGACGGGGCGCCGTCGGCGTGCGCGGCGACGACGGTCGCCGCCGGGGCGGGCGTAGACGCGGGCGCGGGGGCGGGCTGCGACTGCGGCCTCGGCTCCACGGTGGGTGCGACGGGGGCGGCCGCCGGGGTGGCGGTGGTGGCCTCGGGGGTGCTGAGCATCCGCATGTCGGCCTCCGGGGCGGTTCTGGTGCTGTCGGCGACCGTGGCGGTGACGGCGGTGGTGGGCGGGGCGGTGGCGACGGGGGCTCTGGCCGGGGCGGGCTCGGGAACGGGATCGGGGGAGCGCTCGGGGGTGTGGAAGGTGAGCGACTTCGCCGGGGCCGCCGCGGTCGTCGTGGCGGCGGCGGCCGCCGCCGTGGTGCCGAAGTCGAGGTCGGCCTGCTTGGGCCGGCTCCCGTTCTCGTGGCTCGGGCGGCCGTCCATCGGGGTGTCGAGCCCGTAGTAGCGGTACAGCTGGAGCTCCTGGGCGGGGGACAGGTGCTGGCCGACGCCGAAGTCCGGCGACTCCTTCACCAGCGACTTGTCGTACGGCACCCGGAGCTCGTCGCCGGCGAACTCGCTCGTGGTCAGCGGGACGAAGGCGTCCCGGCCGAAGATGCCGGTCCGGACCGCGGCCCACTCGGGCCGGCCGGTGGCGTCGTCCAGGTAGACCTCGTCGACCGTGCCGATCTTGTCTCCGTTGCGGTCGACGGCCTTGTGACCGATGAGGTCCCGGGGGTCGATGTCGGTCTGCACTCTTTCCTCCCGTGCGCTGAGCTTGCGGAACTCCCGCAGGAAGGCGGCCGGAGCACCCGTTCCGTCCGCCACTTCACACCAAAAGCCATGAATCGGACGGCCGCGAGCGGGGTGCGCCGGACGGGCTGCGCGCTGGACCGTCCGGGGGACGCGCGTAGACCCCGAACGACCTGACGCACCCGTGATCGGGGGGCCTCCCGCTGGTACCCTGGGCGACGACCGCAGAGCCCGCTCGGGAGAGTCTCCGACTGCGAAAGCCGCTGGTCGGAGCGCCGAAGGAGCAACTCCTCCCCGGAATCTCTCAGGCATCCGTACCGTGTGGGGTAGGTCACTCTGGAAAGCAGGGCAGGAGCGTCGGCGCGGAAGCCGGCGATCACCACCCTCACCGACGGTGCAAGCCGACGGAGCGCCCACAGCGCCCCGTGCGGGTGAAGCTCTCAGGTCCCGATGACAGAGGGGGAGGCCTGTCGGGTCCGCCCGCCCAGGTTCGTCCGCTGTCCGCAGCGGCGAGGCCGGCCGGCGTGCGTACCCCCGCCGGTCCGTGACCAGGAGGCCTCGACCACCATGAACGCCCAGCCGAACGCGGGACGCCCCACCGGCGCCTCGACCCTCACCGAGCTTGAGCTGGCCAGCCCCTTCGAGAACCGCCACATCGGCCCCGACGCCGCCGCGCAGGAGAAGATGCTGGCGTCCGTCGGCTACGGCTCGCTGGACGAGCTCGCCGCCACCGCGGTGCCCGAGGCGATCCGCTCCATCACCGCCCTGGACCTGCCCGCGGGCCGGACCGAGGCCCAGGTCCTCGCCGAGCTGCGCGAGCTGGCCGGCCGCAACCAGGTGCTCCAGCCGATGATCGGCCTGGGCTACTACGGCACCTTCACCCCGCCGGTGATCCTGCGCAACGTCATGGAGAACCCGGCCTGGTACACCGCCTACACCCCGTACCAGCCGGAGATCTCGCAGGGCCGCCTGGAGGCGCTGCTCAACTTCCAGACCCTGGTCTCCGACCTGACCGGCCTGCCGACCTCCGGCTCCTCGCTGCTGGACGAGGGCACCGCGGCCGCCGAGGCGATGGCGCTGGCCCGCCGCGTCACCAAGGTCAAGGGCGGCGTCTTCCTGGTCGACGCCGAGACCCTGCCGCAGACCGTCGCGGTGATCAACACCCGTGCCGTGCCGACCGGTGTCGAGGTCGTCGTCGCCGACCTGTCCGAGGGCATCCCGGCCGAGATCGTCGAGCGCGGCGTCTTCGGCGTGCTGCTCCAGTACCCGGGCGCCACCGGTGTGGTCCGCGACCTCACCGCGGTGATCGAGCAGGCGCACGGCCTGGGCGCGATCGTCGCCGTCGCCGCCGACCTGCTCGCGCTGACCCTGCTCAAGTCCCCGGGTTCGCTGGGCGCCGACATCGCCTGCGGCACCTCGCAGCGCTTCGGCGTGCCGATGGGCTTCGGCGGTCCGCACGCCGGCTACCTGTCGGTGCGCGCCGAGTTCGCCCGCTCGCTGCCCGGCCGCCTGGTCGGCGTCTCCGTCGACGTCGACGGCAACCGCGCCTACCGCCTGGCGCTGCAGACCCGCGAGCAGCACATCCGCCGCGAGAAGGCCACCAGCAACATCTGCACCGCCCAGGTGCTGCTCGCCGTGATGGCCTCGATGTACGCCGTCTACCACGGCCCCGACGGCCTGGCCGACATCGCCCGCCGCACCCACCGCTACGCCGCCGCCCTCGCCGAGGGCCTGCGGGCCGGCGGCGTCGAGCTGCTGCACGGCGAGTTCTTCGACACCGTCACCGCCGTCGTCCCGGGCCGCGCCGCGGAGATCGCCGCCGCCGCCCGCGCCAACGGCATCAACGTCCACCAGGACGGCGCGGACCGGATCTCCGTCTCCACCGACGAGACCACCACCCGCGAGCACCTGGCCGGCGTCTGGGCCGCGTTCGGCGTCCCCGCCGTCGAGGTCGCCGAGGCCGCCGACGCGCTGCCCGCCGCGCTGCTGCGCGAGGACGAGTACCTGACCCACCCGGTCTTCCACAGCCACCGCTCGGAGACCGCCATGCTGCGCTACCTGCGCCGCCTGTCGGACCGGGACTACGCGCTGGACCGCGGCATGATCCCGCTGGGCTCCTGCACCATGAAGCTCAACGCGACCACCGAGATGGAGGCGGTGACCTGGCCGGAGTTCGGCCAGCTGCACCCCTTCGCGCCGATCGACCAGGCCCAGGGCTTCCTGACCCTGATCCGCCAGCTGGAGCAGCAGCTGGTCGAGGTGACCGGCTACGACGCCGTGTCGATCCAGCCGAACGCGGGCTCGCAGGGCGAGCTGGCCGGTCTGCTGGCCGTGCGCGCCTACCACCACGCCAACGGCGACACCCAGCGCGACGTCTGCCTGATCCCGTCCTCGGCGCACGGCACCAACGCGGCCTCCGCGGTGATGGCCGGCATGCGCGTGGTCGTGGTGAAGACCCTGGTCGACGGCGACGTGGACGTTGAGGACCTGAAGGCCAAGATCGAGCAGCACCGCGACAACCTCGCCGTGCTGATGGTCACCTACCCGTCCACCCACGGCGTGTACGAGACCCAGATCACCGACATCTGCGCCCTGGTGCACGAGGCCGGTGGCCAGGTGTACGTGGACGGCGCCAACCTGAACGCCCTGGTCGGCCTGGCCAAGCCGGGCAAGTTCGGCGCGGACGTCTCGCACCTGAACCTGCACAAGACCTTCTGCATCCCGCACGGCGGTGGCGGCCCGGGCGTCGGCCCGGTCGCGGTGCGCGCCCACCTGGCGCCGTACCTGCCGAACCACCCGCTGCAGCCGGAGGCCGGCCCGGCCACCGGCGTGGGCCCGATCTCGGCCGCGCCGTGGGGCTCGGCGGCCATCCTGCCGATCTCCTGGGCGTACGTCCGGCTGATGGGCGGCGAGGGCCTCAAGCACGCGACCCAGGTCGCGGTGCTGAACGCCAACTACATCGCCAAGCGCCTGGCGCCGCACTTCCCGGTGCTCTACACCGGTCCGGGCGGGCTGGTCGCGCACGAGTGCATCATCGACCTGCGCCCGCTGACCAAGGAGACGGGCGTGACGGTGGACGACATCGCCAAGCGCCTGATCGACTACGGCTTCCACGCGCCGACGATGTCCTTCCCGGTGGCCGGCACGCTGATGATCGAGCCGACCGAGTCCGAGGACCTGCACGAGATCGACCGCTTCTGCGACGCGATGATCACCATCCGGGCCGAGGTCGACAAGGTCGGCTCGGGCGAGTGGGCGGCCGACGACAACCCGCTGCGCAACGCCCCGCACACCGCCGCCACGCTGGCCGGCGACTGGGCGCACGGCTACTCGCGGCAGGAGGCGGTCTTCCCGGCGGGCGTGAACCCGGCGGACAAGTACTGGCCGCCGGTGAGCCGGATCGACGGCGCGTACGGCGACCGCAACCTGGTCTGCTCCTGCCCGCCGCTGGACGAGTACGGCGTCTGACCCGACCGGGCCCAGGTGGTCCGGGTCGGACGGCAGGGCCCCGGCGGAGTTCTCCACCGGGGCCCTGCCCGTCTGCGCTGGTCGGCGGCTGCCCCCGCCGTACGGTCGGACCGGGTGGTCAGGCCGCGTGGGCGACGGGGCGGCGCGGGGCGATCACCCGGCCGTCGGGCAGCAGTTCGCCGGTGTCCTCGAACAGGACGACGCCGTTGCAGAGCAGGCTCCAGCCCTGCTCCGGGTGACGGGCCACCGATACGGCCGCCTCGCGGTCCTCGGACTCGGCCGTCGGGCACTCAGGACGGTGCTGGCACATGCGTACCCTCGCTTCGCTCTGCGATCCTCCCCGTGGTGCGGTCGCCGGAGGTGGTGCCGTCCGGGGCCGCCGCGGTGGTCGGATCCTGTCCGCGCGCCGGCCAAGTGTGGGCCGGCGCCCAAGTGGGTAGGACAGGGGGTCCTTCCACGCTGGTTCCCAGTGTCGGCATCCCGGGAGCCGCGCGCAGGGATTTCGTGACATGCGCCACAACTCCCGGGTAGAGATCACCCGTTCAGGTGGGGCCGACGGGAAAAGGCGCACCGGTGGGTCAGTCGGGACATGGCCCGTTGGGGCCATGCCGAATGGCCCGGACGGGTGGTCACCGTTCGGGTGAGGGTTTGGGGGCGGGCGCGCGGGCGCGGTCGAGGGCCGCCGGGCGGGTGGGCCCGGCGGCCCGTGGGGCGTCGGCGGGTCAGGAGGTGCCGAGCAGCAGCGGCCCGGCGAGCGGGGCGCGGGCGAGCAGCGGCAGCAGTTCGGCGGCGGGCCGGGCGCGGTGCGCGGCGACGCCGAGCGGGGCCGGGGCCAGGGGGATCAGGAGGTCGCCGTCCGGGTCGGCGTCGGGGTTGTGCAGCCAGAGCGCCGTGGCGTACTGGCCGGGGAAGGTCAGCAGCCGGGGCTGCCGGCGGGTCCGGGAGCCCTGGGCGAGCTGCCAGGCCTCGCGCAGCGCCCGGACCGTCGAGTCGAGGTAGGGGCCGGCGGTGAAGTGGGAGAAGCTGTGGCCCTCGGCGCTCTGCACCACCTCGGCGGCGGCGGCCACCTCGGCGCCGTCCTTGATCAGGAAGCGCCAGCCGGTGCGGCGGGCGGCCGGCAGCTCCGGGCGCGGGCCGTTCAGGACGTGCACCGCGAGCGGGTGGGCGGGGAGCAGTGGGCCGGTCGGATGGCGCAGTGCTGCGGCGGCGGGCTGGCGCAGCGCGGTCTCCGAGTCGAGCGCGCCCAGGACGGCGCGCAGGGCGCTCGGCGGGGGCTGGGGGGTTTGCAGAGTCATGGCGGGGTCCGCCTCTCCAAGCGAGATCGGCGTGCGAGTGCGGCATACCGGCGTGGCGGGGCGACGCGTCGTCGGTGACGGGGCCGGGCCGTGTCCGGTTGTGCAGGATCGCGGTGCCGGCGCGGTCGCCGCCTCGACGAGGGCTTTCGGGGCGAGGCGGACCGGCCGGAGCGCTGTGCGAATTCGAACAGGTGCGCAGGGTGATCTGTTTATCACAGGCTGTGGTGTCGGGCAAGTCCACAGTTCGTCTGATTTTCCGTCAGATGCCTTGCATTGCAAGCCAGTACGCACGTTCGGGTATCGATCTTCGCGGTGGGCATCATGCTTGCACGGTCGGTCGACCGGGTGCTCGACGGGGTGGCTCTGGAGGAGGGGACCGTGGGCGAGAAGGTCGTGGCGACTCGGGCGGAACTGGCGGACCGGCAGCTCTACCGGCGCAAGCTCCACACGTGTCTGGACGTGCTCGGACGGATGATCCGGGAGGACCGCTTCGACCGGCCGCGGGCGGTGATGGGCCTGGAGATCGAGCTCAACCTGGCCGACGAGCAGGGCCTGCCGGCCATGAACAACGCGCAGGTGCTGAGCGCGATCGGCTCCAGCGACTTCCAGACCGAACTGGGCCGCTTCAACATCGAGGTCAACATCACGCCGCACCGGCTCTGCGGGCACGTGTTCGAGGAGCTGCGCGAGGAGATCGACACCGGGCTGCGCTACGCCGACCGGCAGGCGGCCGAGGCGGGCGCCCGGATCGTCATGGTGGGCATCCTGCCGACCCTGGAGCACGCCCACACCGGGCTGGACGCGATGAGCCACAACCAGCGGTACAGCCTGCTCAGCGACCAGATCCTGGCCGCCCGCGGGGAGGACATCGCGCTGGACATCGAGGGCGTCGAGCACCTCCAGCTGGAGTCGATCACCATGGTGGCCGAGGCCGCCGCCACCTCGCTCCAACTGCACCTCCAGGTGACCCCGCAGCGGTTCTCCTCGGTGTGGAACGCGGCCCAGGCGATCTGCGGGCCGCAGCTCGCGCTCGGCGCCAACTCGCCCTTCCTGTTCGGGCGGGAGCTGTGGCGGGAGACCCGTCCGGTGCTCTTCCAACAGGCCTGTGACACCCGTACGGCGGAGCTCAAGGCCCAGGGCGTGCGCCCGATCACCTGGTTCGGCGAGCGCTGGGTGGACTCGGCGTACGACCTGTTCGAGGAGAACCTGCGGTACTTCCCCGCGCTGCTGCCGATCTGCGACGACGAGGACCCGATGAAGGTGCTGGCCTCCGGCGGCGCGCCCAGGCTCGCCGAGATGCGGCTGCACAACGGCACCATCTACCGCTGGAACCGCCCGGTGTACGACATCGCGGGCGGGGTGGCGCACCTGAGGGTGGAGAACCGGGCGCTGCCGGCCGGGCCGACGGTCGCCGACACGCTCGCCAACGCCGCCTTCTACTACGGGCTGGTGCGGGTGCTGGCCGAGCAGCCCCGGCCGATCTGGACCCGGCTGCCGTTCGAGCGGGCGGACGAGAACTTCCAGCAGGGCGCCCGGTACGGCATCGACGCGGTGTTCCAGTGGCCGCGCTCGGGGCGGGCCGGGCGCGGCGGCGGGCTGCAGACCGTGTCCGCGGTCGACCTGGTGCTCAACGAGCTGCTGCCGATGGCCTACCAGGGGCTGGACGAGTGGGGCGTGGAGCCCGCCGACCGGGACCGCTACCTGGGCATCATCGAGCAGCGCTGCCTGCGCCGCACCAACGGCGCGTCCTGGCAGACCGCCACCTTCCACCGGCTGCGCGAGCAGTACGGGATGGACCGGCCGGCCGCGCTCGCGGCGATGACCAGGCGCTACGCCGAACTCATGCGCGGCGGCGAGCCGGTGCACACCTGGCCGGTGGGCTGAGCCCTCCCCGTCGGGGCGGTCCGGCGGCTGTGTCAGGATGATCGCTCCGGTGGTCGGCCGACGGCCGGAGCGACCGCCCGTCCGCTGGAGCCCCCGTGACCACCGTCCCGACCGCGCCGGAGACCGCGAAGCCCACCCGTCGGCTGTTCGGCGCGGAGCTGCTGATCGTCCTCGGCCTCTCGCTCGGGGCCAGCGGGATCAGCGCGCTGATCAGCTTCACCGGCTCGCTCACCGAACCGCTCAAGCTCGGCCAGCAGGTCGCCACGCTGAACGGCTCGCGGGCGCCCGGGCGGCCCTGGCTGGACCTGGTGTGGCAGCTGTACTACATCGGGCGCGGGCTGATGCCGGTGGTGCTGGTCGGGTACCTGCTGGTGCGCGAGGGCGTCGCGCTGCGGGTGCTGGGCTTCGACCTCGGGCAGAAGCTGCGCGACCTGGGGCGGGGCGCCGCCGTCGCGGCCGCGATCGGCGGGTCGGGGCTGGCGCTCTACCTGGCCTCGCAGGCGGCCGGGTACAACCTGACGGTGGCGCCGTCCGGGCTGCCGGACGTGTGGTGGCGGGTGCCGGTGCTGCTGCTGTCGGCCTGGCAGAACGCGATCCTGGAGGAGGTCGTCGTCCTCGGCTACCTGCTGCGCCGGGTGGGGCAGGTCGGGTGGTCCTGGCCGGCGGCGGTGGCGGCGAGTTCGGTGCTGCGCGGCTCGTACCACCTCTACCAGGGGGTCGGCGGGCTGGTCGGCAACATGGTGATGGGCGTGGTGTTCTGCCTGCTGTACCGGCGCTGGGGGCGGGTGATGCCGCTGGTGGTGGCGCACGCGCTGATCGACACGGTGGCCTTTGTCGGGTACGCGCTGCTGGCCGGGCACGTCAGCTGGCTGCCGACCCCTTGAGCGACCGCGCCCGGCCGCGCGGCGGACGGGCGAGCAGCCGGTCGACGTGTCGGCGCTCCAGGCCCTCGCCGGGGTCGACGGGCAGCAGCAGGCGGTCCCGGCGCAACCGGGAGCGGCGGACCAGCCGCGGCGGGATGACGTCGTCCACCCAGGCGAACGGCCGGCCGGCGGCGTAGCGCAGCAGCGGGGCCCACTTGGCGGCGGAGAACAGCTCCATCAGCGGGACGCGCGGGTCGCCGGGCCGCGGGACGTAGCCGGTGAAGGTGACCACCGGGAGCGGGTCCAGGCCGATCGCCGGGGCGATGTGGGTGTTCGCGTTCTCCTCCCACGTCGTCGCCCAGACCAGGTCGTACGTTCCGGCGAGCTCGCGCAGCCAGGTGCCGTGCCGGGCGGACAGCAGGACGGTGTAGCCGAACAGGGTGTGGGTGTCGAACCCGGCGTCCGGGTGGGGGCGGACCGGGTTGAGGACGCCGTCGACGTCCAGGAACAGCAGTGGCTTCGGCACCGGTGGCCCCTCGGAGACGGTGGTTTTTCCTGACACTTCGGACGTCACCCGCGCACCTGCGGTTGCCCACGGGCGGGCGCACGCGGGGCGCACAGGGGGCTCACGGAGCGGGCGCGGGCTCGCTGACGGGCACCGGTGCGTCCGTCGTGCCCCGACGGCTCAGCCGGCGCACCTGCGGGTCCAGCAGGACGACCGCGCTGAGCACCAGACAGGCGGCGGCGCACGCCCAGAGCGCGCCCGACAGGCCGAGCGCCACGGCGGCGGGGCCGGCCAGCGCGGTGCCGACCGGGGCCAGCGAGTAGGAGCCGAGCTCGTCGTACGCGGTGACCCGGGAGAACATCTCCTCGGGTATCTCCTGCTGGAGCGCGACCATCCAGTTGACGCCGAAGACGGTGACGCCGACGCCGGACAGGAACATCGCGACGACCAGCAGCGGCAGCGGCACCTCGGCGGCGAGGGCCAGGGCGGGCACGCCGAACAGGAAGACCCCCCAGTTGCCGACCAGCAGGATCCGGCGCGGCCGCCAGCGCGTCATCAGCACGCCGGTGGCCACCAGGCCGACGCCGTAGGCGGCCATCGCCAGGCCCCAGGCGCCCGCCCCGCCGAGCCGCTCCTTGGCGGCGGTCGGCCCGTACACCGACTCCACCGCGTTGATGCAGGCGACCAGCACCGAGAACTGGAGCACGATCACCCAGAGCCAGCGGCGGGAGGCGAACTCCCGCCAGCCCTCGCGCAGGTCGCGCAGCATGCTGCTGCCGGAGGACGCGGGGGCCTTCTCCGGCTCCAGGAAGAAGCGGAGGGCGGCGGCGACCAGGAAGCACAGGGCGTCCAGGGCGAGCACCCAGCCCGGGCCGACGAGGGCGGTGAGCGCCCCGCCGAGGGCGGCGCCGCCGATCTGGGAGGCGTTGAGGCCCATCCGGAAGACCGCGAAGGCGCGGGCGGCATGCTCCTGGGGGACGGCCTGCATGATCATGCCGCCGGAGGCGGGGGAGTAGAGGGCGTAGCCGGCCCCGCCGGCCGCGGAGAGCGCCAGCATCTGCCAGAGCCGGACGTCACCGGTCAGCACCAGGGCGGCCAGGACGGCCTGGGAGACCCCGCTGAACACGTTGGCGGCGACCATGATCAGGTGGCGCGGCAGCCGGTCGGCGAGGGTGCCGCCGACCACCATCAGCAGGACGGTGGGCACCAGCCGGGCGGCGGTGACGTAGCCGACCTCGGCCGTGGTGCCGCCGGTGCCGAGCACGGCGAAGGCGGTGGCGATGGGGGCGCCGGCGTTGCCGAGGCCGCTGACCACGGTGGCGGCGGTCTGGATGCGGAAGTTGCGGCTCGCCCAGGCGAAGCGGCGTGAGGGTGGGGTCGGCACCCGGAGACTATGCCGTGGGGGCGTACGGGTGTCCATCCGGTTGTCGTACCGGGGCGTCGGGAGGGTGGGGTTTCAGCCGAGCTTGCCCCGTCGGCCGAGTTCGCTCCGTCGGCCGAGCTTGCCCCGTCGGCCGAGGTGGCCCCGTACGTCGAGGTCTGCCCCGTCGGCCGTGCCGGCCCCGTCAGCCGAGGTGGCCCCAGAGGAAGGTGACGGTGCGGCGCCAGGCGATCCGGGCCTGGAGCGGGTCGTAGGTGCCGATCAGGTTCTCGTCGTTCATGAAGGCGTGCCCGGCCGGGTAGAAGTGGATCTCCGGGCGGACGTCGGTGGCCTCGCCGATCCGGATCGCCGCCTCGTCCACGGCGGCCATCGGGATCGAGCCGTCCAGCTCGCCGAAGTGGCCGAGCACGTGGGCGGTCAGGCCGCGGTAGTCGAAGTCCGGGTCGGGCGGCAGGCCGTAGAACGGGACCACGGCGGCCACCCTGTCGCCGGCCCGGGCGGCCAGCAGCAGGGCGAAGCCGCCGCCCATGCAGAAGCCGACCACGCCGACCGCGTCGCCGACCACGCCGTCCAGCGCGAGCAGGTGGTCGACCGCCCCGGCCAGGTCCTCCACCGCCCGGTCGACCGGCAGCTCGCGCCGGAAGCGGGCCGCCTCGGTGCCGTCGTGGGTGGTGGCGCCGCCGAACAGGTCGGGGGCGAGGACGGTGAAGCCCTCGGCGGCGAAGCGGTCGGCCATGTCGGCGATGTGCGAGGTCAGGCCCCACCACTCCTGCACCACCACCAGGCCCGGTCCGACGCCCTGCGGCGGGCGGGCCAGGTAGCCGTGCGCGGTACGGCCGTTGCTCGGGAAGGTGACGTTCTGCCGGGAGCCGCCCTGGTCAGCCCATCTCCTCCAGGGCGCGTCCCTTGGTCTCCTTGATGCAGAAGGCCACGAACGGGATGGAGAGCAGCGCGAAGGCCGCGTAGATGACGTACGTCGCGGAGAGGTTCCAGTCGGCGAGGTCCGGGAAGCTGACGGTGATCGCCCAGTTGGCGATCCACTGCGCCGAGGCGGCGACGGACAGCGCCAGCGCGCGGATCCGGTTGGGGAACATCTCGCCGAGCAGGACCCAGACCACCACGCCCCAGGAGAAGGCGAAGCAGAGCACGAAGACGTGCGCGGCGACCAGGGCGACGGTGGCGTGGGTGTTGTCCAGGGTGGCGGTGTCGCCGGTGCCCTCCCGGTAGGAGAACGCCCAGGCGGCGGTGCCCAGCGCGGCCGCCATGCCGATCGAGCCGGCCAGGGCGAGCGGCTTGCGGCCGATCCGGTCCACCAGGGCCATCGCGATCACCGTGCCGATCACGTTGATGATCGAGGTGGAGAGGCTGATCAGCAGCGAGTTGGACTCGTTGATGCCGACCGACTGCCACAGCAGGGACGAGTAGTAGAAGATCACGTTGATGCCGACGAACTGCTGGAACACCGAGGCGCCGATGCCGACCCAGACGATCGGCAGCAGGCCGAAGCGGCCGCCCATCAGGTCCTTCATCCGGGGCTTGTGGCTGGACTCCAGTACCGAGCGGATCTCCGCGACCCGGGCGTCCAGGTCCACGCCCTCGCCCTCGACCTCGACCAGGACCTTGCGGGCCTGCTCCTCGCGGTGGTCGGCGATCAGGAAGCGCGGCGACTCCGGGATGGCGAGCGCCATCAGCCCGTACACCAGGGCCGGGATGGCCTCGACGCCGAGCATCCACTGCCAGGCCTGGATGCCGCCGAGGTGGTTGGTGGACTCGCCGCCGGCGGCCTGGTTGAGGGCCCAGTTGGCGAGCTGGGAGACGGTGATGCCGAGCACGATCGCCATCTGCTGGAAGGAGGCGAGCCGGCCGCGGTACGCGGTCGGGGCGACCTCGGCGATGTAGGTCGGGGCGATCACCGAGGCGATGCCGATCGCGATGCCGCCGACCACGCGCCAGGTGGCGAGGGTCTCGATGTTCGGCGGGAACATCGAGCCGATGCCGCTGGCCGCGAACAGGGCGGCGGCCAGCAGCATCGTGCGGACCCGGCCGAGGCGGTCGGCGAGCCGGCCGGCGATCACCGCGCCCACCGCCGAGCCGAGCAGCGCGATCGCCACCACGAAGGCGGTGGTGCCGTGGCCGACCCCGAAGTGCTTCTGGATGCCCGTCACGGCGCCGTTGATCACCGCGCTGTCGTAGCCGAACAGGAAGCCGCCCATGGCGGCGGCCGCCGAGATGAACACCACGTGGCCGAGGTGGGCCTCGCCGGCCGCCCGTTGGCTGTTGACTGAGGACACGCGCGCTCCCGGGGGTGGACGGGCCCGCTCTGACGCCGAGTGGGCAGGGCTCGTCTCACATTCGAGCAGCGCGGCGGCCGACCTGCCCGAGGGGGCGGCCGACCGGGTGATCCGGGGTCAGTCGGCGGCGCGCGGCCGCTCGGTGCGCCGGTCGACGGTGCGCGGGAGGTCGGCGCGGAGGTTGTCGCCCACGGGGCCGGCCGCGCCCCGCGGCCCGTCGGTGCGCCGCCGGTGACGGCGGAGCAGCTGGGCCCGGGCGGCGGCGTACTGGTCGCGGCCGCGCCCCCGGCCGTCGGCGCGTTCGGCGAGCCGGTCGGCGATCGCGTACTGCGCCTCGGCGGGCTTCTTGTCGTCGTACTTGAACTTGGCCCGCACCTCGTCGACGGTCAGCCGGAGCCCGCGCAGGCCGGGCAGCTGCCGGGCCGGCTCGCCCTCGCCGGGCACCACCCGGACCTCCGGCGTCTCGGGCTGGAAGTGCGCCAGCTGGCGGTTGAGGATCTCGGCCTTGCCGGCCGCGGACTCCACCACCTCGGCGGTGCAGTGGAAGTGGACGGAGGCGTAGTAGCTGGTGGGCGTGCCCGGTGCGCCGCGCCAGTGGCCCGGGGCGAAGGCGTAGCCGTCGGTGACCGCGAGGGTGACCTTCGGGTCGGCCCGGACGGCGGCCAGCAGCGGGTTGGGCGCGGCGAGGTGGAGCAGGATCTCGCCGCGGTCGGCGTCCAGCAGGAAGTGCGTCGGCACCAGCACCGGCCCCTCGCCGGGGCCGCCGTTGGCGGCGAGCAGGCCGAAGTCGCGGCCCTCGGCCAGCCAGGCGCGCCACTCGGCCTCGTCGCCGCGGTCCCAGGATCTGATCAGCACGGGTGGGCCTCCCGTCAGCGGGGGTAGCCGCGCAGGTGCGCGGGGAGCGGGACGGCGGTGCCGGGGTGCGGCTCGGGGGTGCCGTGCACGGTGGTGACCGGGATCAGCCCGGACCAGTACGGCAGGCCGGTGTCCTCCGGGTCGTCGGCGGCGCCGTCCTCCCGGGTCTTGGCCGAGACCTCGTCCAGCTCCAGCCGGACGACGGCGGTGGCGGCGAGCTCCTTGGCGTTGGCCGGACGGACCTCGGCGGAGCGCCCCGGTATCGCGTGGTCGACCAGGGCGGCGAGCGCGACGTCCAGTTCCTCGGGGTCGGTGACCTGGTGCGCGGTGCCGTGGGCGACCACCGAGCGGAAGTTCACCGAGTGGTTGAACGCGGACTTGGTCAGCACCAGCGCGTCGACCTGGGTGACGGTGACGCACACCGGCATGCCCTGCTCGCCGGAGGCGTTGCGCATCGGGCGGCTTCCGGTGGAGCCGTGGACGTAGAGCCGGCTGCCGACCCGGGCGAAGATCGTCGGCAGGACCACGGGGGCGCCGTCGACGACGAAGCCGAGGTGGCAGATGTAGGCGCTGTCGAGGATGGCGTGGATCGCCTCCTGCTCCCAGGTGGCCCGGTCCCGGTAGCGGGTGGGGGTGGTCCTGGGGGTGCGGGAGTAGCTGGGCGAGTCTTCCGGGTTGGCCGACATGACATCCTCTATGTACTAGTGCATACTTAGCTTTGTGCTAGGAGACTATCCGCTGAAAGGGCGACGCGCCAGCGAAATCGCGGCCCACGTCGAGCAGGGCGTGAGCAGCGGGCAGCTCGCCCCGGGAACCGCGCTGCCCCCGCTGCGCGACCTCGCCGCCGAACTGGGCGTCAACCCCAACACCGTCGCCGCCGCCTACCGGCTGCTGCGCGACCGCGGCGTGATCGAGACCGCCGGCCGCAAGGGCAGCCGCATCCTGCCCAGACCCGCGCTCACCCCGCGCGACCAGATCCGCATCCCCGTCCCGCCGCACGCCCGCGACCTGTCCACCGGCAACCCCGACCCGGCCCTGCTGCCCGACCTCGCCCAGGCCCTCGCGGCCGCCGCCGAGGCCGCGCGCACCGACCCCGTGCTGTACGGCCACGCCGGCGTCGACCCGCGGCTGCTCGCACTCGCCCGCGCCTCCTTCGAGGCCGACGGCCTGCCCGGCGGCCCGATCGCCGTCGCCTCCGGCTCGCTGGACACCGTCGAACGGATCCTCGGCGCCCGGCTGCGCCCCGGCGACGCGGTGGCCGTCGAGGACCCGGGCTGGGGCAGCCTGCTCGACCTGCTGCCCGCGCTGGGGCTGAAGCAGGTGCCCGTCCGGCTGGACGACGAGGGCCCGCTGCCGGGGTCGCTGGCCGCCGCGCTGGCCGAGGGCGTCCGGGCCGTGGTGGTCACCAGCCGGGCGCAGAACCCGACCGGTGCGGCGCTCACCGCGCGGCGGGCCGAGGCGCTCAAGGCCGTCCTGGCCGAGCACCCCGGGGTGCTGCTGATCGAGGACGACCACGGGCACGGCATGGTCGACCAGCCGTACCACCCGCTGGTCGGGGCGGGCACCCGGCACTGGGCGGTGGTGCGCTCGGCGGCCAAGGCGTACGGGCCGGACCTGCGGGTCTCGGTGGCGGTCGGGGACGAGGAGACGATCGGACGGGTGACCGGCCGGCTGCGGCTGGGCGCCGGCTGGGTCAGCCACCTGCTGCAGCGCACCGTCGCGGAGCTGTGGAGCGGCGACGCCGCGCCGGCCGACCGGGTGGCCGCCGCGTACCGGGCCCGGCGGGACGCGCTGCTGGACGAGCTGGCGGCGCGCGGGATCGCGGCGCACGGGCGGAGCGGACTGAACGTCTGGGTGCCGGTGCCGGACGAGACCTCGGTGCTGGCGGCGCTGGTGCAGCGCGGCTGGGTCGCGGCGCCCGGCGCGCGGTACCGGATCCAGTCGCCGCCCGGGTTGCGGTTCACCACGGCGCGACTGGAGGCGGCCCAGGCGCGGGAGCTGGCGGAGGACCTGGCGGCGGTGCTGGGTGCGGGCGGGGGCGGGTCGCGGCTGGTGTGAGTCGTGGTCGGGCCCTGGGGTGCGGGGCGGGTGGGGCAGGTGTGGCGGGTATGAACCGCGGGCGGCGTCCGGGCGTCGCCCGCCCGGTTGGTCTGAACCCGGCGGTAACAAAAGCGGAAACCTCCCGCAGACGCCTAGCGGTGGTGGGCGCGCGCATGTCATCTTCATCGCGCCACCGGCCGGCGGCCCACCCTCACCCAGGCGTCCTCCCGTTCCCCGTTTCCCCGGGAGGACCGAGCCGCAGGAGTTCCGCAGTGCCCGAGAACTGTTCGAGCAGCGCCCGCAGCACCCGCAGCACCGGCAGCGCCCCTCGCCCCGGCCGACGGCTGCTCGCCGCGGCCCTGGCCCTCCCGATCGCCGTCGCGGGGCTGGCCGTCGCCTCGCCGGCCTCCGCCGCTCCGTCCGCCCCGGCCGCACCGGCTGTCGTGCCGTCCGGGCCCACCGCCAGCGTCACCCTCGGCGACAGCTACATCTCCGGCGAGGCCGGCCGCTGGAAGGGCAACGCGGCCGGCACCGGCGGCGGCCGCAACGGCACCGACCGGGCCTGGACCGGCAGTTCGTACGACCCCTCGCGGGTCTACGGCGCCACCGCCGCGAGCGGGTGCGACCGCTCGGACGTCGCCGAGGTGCTCAGCGCCTCGACCGGGGCCCAGAACGAGATCGACCTGGCCTGCTCCGGCGCCGTCAGCGCCAACGTCTTCCGTGCCGCCAACGGCGGGCAGTCGCTCAAGGGCGAGGCCCCGCAGGCCGACCAACTCGCCACCGTGGCACGGCAGAACAACGTCAAGCTGATCACCCTGTCGATCGGCGGCAACGACCTGGGCTTCTCGGACGTCATCTCCACCTGCGTGCAGGACTACCTGATCTGGTACTCCTACTGCCACGACTCCGCGCAGTCCGGGATCGACGCCAAGATGCCCGCCGCGATGGCCGGGGTCGGCAAGGCGATCGACGAGATCCGCGCGGTGATGGCCGGCGCCGGCTACGCGCAGTCGGACTACCGCCTGGTGCTGCAGTCCTACCCGTCGCCGATCCCGCGCGGCGCCGAGATGCGGTACCCGGAGAGCGGCTGGACCCGCTCCAACACCGGCGGCTGCCCGTTCTGGGACGGCGACGCCGACTGGGCCCGCGACTCGATGGTGCCGCAGATCTCCCAGGCGCTGGCGGGCGTCGCCACCGCCAAGGGCGCGCAGTTCCTGGACCTGTCGGACATGCTGCAGGGCCGCGAGGTCTGCTCGACGGCCACCCGGCAGCCGACCGCGAGCTCCGGTCCGTCCGCGACCACCAGCGAGTGGGCGCGCTTCCTGGACGGCGGCCTCAACTCCACGCAGGGCGTGCTGCAGGAGTCGATGCACCCCAACTACTACGGCCAGCAGGCGGTCGGGCGCTGCCTGACGCTGCTGTGGGCGCGCCCGAGCGGTGACTACGCGTGCCGCAACACGGCCGGGCAGGACGCGAGCGGGATGTACCTGACCGCACGGTGAGCACACGGTTCGGCGCCCCCGCGGCCTCGGCCGTGGGGGCGCCGTTCCGCCGTTCCGCGGTGCTCAGCCCTTGGCGAGCAGGGACTGGGCGTGCGCGATGACCTGATCCTTCGTCAGGTACGCGTCGGTGTACTCGAAGTCCTGCAGCCGGGCGGGCTGGCGGGCGAGGAAGCCGGTCCGGACGAAGTCGTCGCCGGCGGTCGCGTTGAGCAGCCAGTTGGCGCCCACCCGGAACTTGGCCGCGTTGGTGCGCATCGCCATCAGGTGGTAGCCGCGCGCCACCAGCTGGGCGGGCACCCCGCGCAGCTCGATGCCGAGCGGCTTGGAGACCGCGTCCTTGCCGCCGAGGTCGACCACCAGGCCCAAGTCCTTGTGGTAGTAAGGCTCCAGGGGCTGGTTGCGGAGCGAGGCGATCACGTTGTTCGCGACCGCGCGGCCCTGACGGGCGGAGTGCTGGGCGGTCGGCGGGCAGACCGCGCCGTCGCCCTTGGCGAGGTCGGGGACGGCGGCGGCGTCGCCGAGCGCGAACACGCCCTCGAACTGCGGCACCCGCATCTCCGCCGTCACGGCGAGCCGGCCGCGGACCGTCTCGGCGTCCAGGGTGCCGATCAGCGGGCTCGCGGCCACCCCGGCCGTCCAGATCAGAGTGCGGCAGGGGAGCACCCGGCCGTCGGTGAACTTGACCGTCTCGGCGCCGACTTCGGCCACCGAGACGCCCAGCGACACCTCGATGCCGCGGTCGCGCAGCACCTCCAGGGCGGCCTCGCCGAGCGGGTCGCCGAGCTCCGGCATCAGCTTCGGGGCGATGTCGATCAGGTGCCACTTGATCTGCCGGGCGTCCAGACGCGGGTAGCGGTGGGAGGCGGCGGTGGTCAGGCGCTGGAGGCAGGCGGCCGTCTCGGTGCCCGCGTAGCCGCCGCCGACCACCACGAACTGGAGCCGGGACTCGCGCTCCTTCTGGTCCAAGGTGGCCGAGGCGAGGTCGAGTTGGGCGATCACGTGGTCGCGGACGTAGGCCGCCTCGGCGAGCGTCTTCATGCCGCGGGCGTAGTCGGTGAGGCCGGGGATGTCGAAGGTGCGGGTGACGCTGCCGGGGGCGAGCACCAGGACGTCGTACTTCTGCGCCACCACCTCGTCGGTGATCTTGCGGACGACGCACACCTTGGAGGCCGGGTCCACACCGATGGCGCCGCCGGGGACGATGTGGGTGCGGCGCAGCGTGCGGCGCAGCGAGACGGCCACGGACTGCGGGGTGAGGACGCCGGCCGCGACATGGGGGAGGAGGGGGAGGTAGAGCTGGTAGCTGAACGGCGTGACCAGCGAGATCTCGGCCTCCGACGGTGACAGCTTGTGTTCGAGGCGGCGGGCGCACTCCAGGCCGGCGAAGCCACCGCCCACGATCAGGATCCGAGGTCGTTCCATCGCTCATCCCTTTGCCGTGAAGGTCCCCATTACTGTCCGCCACACTCGCACGGAGCAGCGGGGGCTGCCACCGGGGCGGGGCCGTGGGGGTGGGGTGGAGGAGGGCGGGGAGAAAAGGGAGAAGAGGGAGAACGGGGTGGCGGCGGGAGGGGGAGAGAGGAAAGGGTGGCGACACCGATAGGCTGTCGGCCGTGCTACCCGAGGTGACGGCGATCCGGTACGTGACGCCACTGCGAGAAGGCGGCTCGATGCCGGGCCTGGTCGAGGCCGACGATCGGCGGCTGTACGCGCTGAAATGGGTCGGTGCGGCGCAGGGCCGCAAGGCGTTGGTCGCGGAGGTGCTGGCCGGGGAGCTCGGCCGGCGGCTCGGGCTGCCGGTGCCGGAGCTGGTGACGGTCGACCTGGACCCGGTGCTCGCGCGCAGCGAGCCCGACCACCAGATCCAGGACCAGATGAGGGCCAGCGGCGGGACCAACCTCGGGATGGCCTTCGTCAGCGGCGCGCTCAACTTCGACCCGCTCTGCTTCGAGGTGGATCCGGAGCTCGCCGGGCAGGTGCTCTGGTTCGACGCGCTGATCGGCAACGTCGACCGCTCCTGGCGCAACCCCAACCTGCTGGTGGCGACCGGCGGGCTGCGGCTGATCGACCACGGCGCGAGCCTGATCTTCCACCACAACTGGCCGGGTGCCGCCGCCTGGATCCGCCGTCCGTACGACGCCTCCGACCACGCGCTGCTGGGGGCCCGGCCGGACCTGGCGGCGGCCGACAAGGCGCTCGCGCCGCTCGCCGAGGCGGCGATCGAGGGCGCGGTGGCGCAGATCCCCGAGGTCTGGCTGGTGGACGAGTTCGGCTTCGACTCGCCCGACGAGGTGCGCGCCGCGTACCGGACCCAGCTGACCGAGCGACTGGCCGGTCCGCGCGACTGGCTGCCGGAGGTGCCCGCATGACCGAGTTCACGCTGTCCGTGCTGCCGGCCACCGTCGAGCTGCACGACTACGAGTACGCCGTGATCCGCGCGGTGCCGAGGGTCGAGCGCGGCGAGTGCGTCAACGTCGGGGTGCTGCTGTACTGCCGACAGGAATCGCACCTGGCCGCCCGGACCCACCTGGACCAGGCCCGGCTGCTGGCGCTGGACCCGGTGGCGGACGTGCAGGGCGTGCGGCGGGCGCTGCAGGGGATCGAGGCGGTCTGCCACGGCGGCCCGCAGGCCGGTCCGGCGGCGGGGGACAGCGCCGGGCAGCGGTTCCGCTGGCTGACCGCGCCGCGCAGCGCGATCGTCCAGCCGGGGCCGGTGCACACCGGGCTGACCGCGGACCCGGAGGCGGAGCTCCGGCGGCTGTTCGACCAGCTGGTGCTCTGACACCGGAGGGTTCCGGGGCGGCTCGCGGACGGTTGCCGTGGTCAAAGCTTGAGTTACTGAAGCACCTGGTCGTACTCTGGCCCCATGGGTTCGACAGCGACGACGACCGTACCGACCAACGCCGAGTTGATGGAGGCGCTGGCCTCCGTCGGTGCCGCGTACTTCCAGGACTTCGCGGCCGCCGCGGCCCGGCACGGGCTCTCCTCCTCGCAGGCCAAGGCGCTGGGCGCGGTGCAGGAGCCGGTGCCGATGCGCGCGCTGGCCGGGAGGCTCGGCTGCGACGCCTCGAACGTCACCGGGATCGTGGACCGGCTGGAGTCGCTGGGCCTGGCCAACCGGGAGGCGGCGGCCGGTGACCGCCGGGTGAAGATCGTGGTGATCACGGCCGAGGGCCGGGAGATCCTGAACCGCATCCGCGGCGAGATGGCCCGGACCCACCAGGCCTTCGAGGCGATGACCGACGAGCAGCGGATCGCCCTGCACTCGATCTGCTCCCAGGTGCTGCCGGTGCTGGCCGGTCGTACGGGCGGCGCGCAGTAGGACCCCGCGCCGCCCGTACGCCACCAGTGCTTCGTCCCGGTCAGAGCAGCCCGGCGAGTTCCGGTGGCAGCGGCCGGTGGTGGAGCAGGGTGAGTGAGCGGGTGGTCCGGGTCAGGGCGACGTAGAGGTCGCGCGGGGCGAGCGCGGCCGGCTCGACCACCACGACCGCGTCGAATTCCAGCCCCTTGGCGTCCGCGACGGTGAGCGCGTCCAGCTCCCCGGCCAGGGCGTCCGGTGCGATCACGCCGAGGGTGCCCGGGCCGACGGGCAGCCGGGCGAGCGCGGCGGCGAAGCCGCCCGCCGGGACGCGGACCGCGCGGGGCCGCTCGGTGCCCGGGCGGATGGACTCGGGCGGCCGGTGGCCGGGTACGGCGGTGCGCAGCACGGCGGCGGCGAGGGCCATGACGGGCTCCGGCGTGCGGTAGTTGACGGTGAGCCGTTCCTCGCGCCAGCGGCCGGGCAAGTGCGGGTCGAGCGTCTCGGCCCAGCTGCGGGCGCCGGCGGGCGAGCCGGTCTGGCCGAGGTCGCCGACGATGGTGAGCGAGGTGGTCGGGACGCGCCGCAGGACGGCGCGCCAGGCCATCGCGGACAGCTCCTGCGCTTCGTCCACGACGACGTGGCCGTACGCCCAGGTGCGGTCGGCGGCGGCGCGCTCGGCGGTGGAGCGGTACGGGCCGTCGTCGCGGAAGCGCTCGGCCAGGGCGGCGGAGTCCAGCAGGGCGTCGTCGGCCTGCCCGGTGATGGTCAACACGCCCTGGGCGAAGGCCAGTTCGTCCGGGTCTTGACCGGTGGGGGCCGAGGGCCCCTCGGCGCCCAGGAGTTCGGCGGCCTCGTCGAGCAGCGGGACGTCCTCGGCCGTCCACTCGGAGCCGGGCGGGCGGAGCAGGGCGGTCACGTGCTCGGGGGCCGCTGCGGCGAGCAACTTCCGGTCGGTGAGCAGGCGTTCGAGCAGCTGCTGCGGGGTGAGCCGGGGCCAGAGCGGGTCGAGCGCGGCGCGGACGTCCGGCCGCTCCCACAGCTCGCGCGGGGCGTAGTGCGCCTCCTCGTCATCGTACGGGCGGCCGAGGGTGAGCGCCTGGCCGATCGCGAGGGCGTCGAGCAGGGTGCCCAGGTAGAAGGCGCGGGCCCGGTTGTGCGGCAGTCGCAGGCCGCGGGCGGCGTCCCGGGCCTCGGCACAGGCCCGGGCGGAGACCCGCAGCCCCTCGCCGAGGTCCAGGCCCTCGGCGGGGGCCGTCTGGTGGGCGGCCACGGCGGCGCGGAGCACCCCGGCCATCCAGGGGCCGCCCTTGGCGAAGGCGGCGGCGGGGTCGTCGGTGCCGGTGGCGGCGAGGCCGGGGAGGAGTTCGGCGACGGTGCGGAGCACCACCTCGGTCTCGCCGAGGGCGGGCAGCACCTCCTCGATGTACCGCAGGAAGCCGGGGTTGGGGCCGATCACCAGGACGCCCCGGCGCTCCAGCGCGGCGCGGTGGGTGAACAGCAGGTAGGCGGCGCGGTGCAGGGCGGCCAGCGTCTTCCCGGTGCCGGGGCCGCCCTGGACGACCAGGGCGCCGCGCAGCGGGGAGCGGATCACCCGGTCCTGCTCGGCCTGGATGGTGGCGACGGCGGTGCCCATCCGGCCGGTGCGCTCGCGGTCGAGGGCGGCGAGCAGGGCGGCTTCGCCGACCAGGGCGCGGCGGCCGGAGTCGTCCAGCCCGGCGAGGTCGAGCGCCTCGTCGTCGAGGCCGGTGAGGGTGCGGCCCCGGGTGTGCAGGTGGCGGCGGCGCACCACCGGGCCGGGGTGGACGGGGGTCGCGGTGTAGAAGGGGCGGGCGGCCGGGGCGCGCCAGTCGAGCAGCAGCGGTTCGTACGTGTCGTCGGTCAGGCCGGTGCGGCCGATGTAGTGGACGGTGCCGTCGCGCTCGTCGAGCCGGCCGAAGCAGAGGCCGCGCTCGACCGCCTCCAGTCGGGCGGCGTGGCGGGCGGCTTCGCGGGAGCGCACCTCGCGCTCCAGCCGGGCCTGGTGGGTGCCGCCGGACCCGGCGCCGTCGTGGGTGCCGTCGGCGGTGCGGCGGGCCCGTTCGCGCTCGGCGTCCAGCCGGGCGTAGAGCCGGGTGAGGTGGGCCTGCTCGGTGCGCAGGGCCGCGGCGAGGGCGCTGGAGTCCCGCGCGGTCACTGGCGGTTCGCTCATCGGTGTGGTATCCTTGCGGTGAGAAGGCTGCGAAGCGTCATCTGAAAGGCGCTCAATTGACCCAGCCTACCCCACTCCGCCGACGTCCGGCGTGACCTCGGCTGTTACTCTTGCGAAGCGTGAGCGCGAAGCCCCAGATCCCCAATGTCCTGGCCTCCCGGTACGCCTCGGCGACCCTGGCCCAGCTGTGGTCCCCCGAGCACAAGGTGGTCCTCGAGCGCCACCTGTGGCTCGCCGTCCTGAAGGCCCAGCAGGACCTCGGCGTCGAGGTTCCGGCGACCGCCGTCGCCGACTACGAGCGGGTGATCGACCAGGTCGACCTCGGCTCGATCGCCGCCCGTGAGCGGGTCACCCGCCACGACGTGAAGGCCCGGATCGAGGAGTTCAGCGAGCTCGCCGGGCACGAGCAGATCCACAAGGGAATGACCTCCCGGGACCTGACCGAGAACGTCGAGCAGCTGCAGATCCGCCAGTCCCTGGAGCACGTGCGGGACCGCACGGTGGCCGTGCTGGTGCGCCTGGCCAAGCTGTCCGCCCAGCACGCCGAGCTGGTCATGGCCGGCCGCTCGCACAACGTGGCCGCGCAGGCCACCACCCTGGGCAAGCGGTTCGCGTCGATCACCGACGAGCTGCTGGTCGCCTTCCGCCGCCTGGAGGAGCTGATCGCCCGCTACCCGCTGCGCGGGATCAAGGGCCCGGTCGGCACCGCCCAGGACATGCTCGACCTCCTCGGTGGCGACACCGACAAGCTGGCCGAGCTGGAGCGCCGGGTCGCCGGGCACCTCGGCTTCGAGAACGTGCTGACCAGCGTCGGCCAGGTCTACCCGCGCTCGCTGGACTTCGAGGTGCTCACCGCCCTCGTCCAGCTGGCCGCCGCGCCGTCCAGCCTGGCCAAGACCATCCGCCTGATGGCCGGCCACGAGCTGGTCACGGAGGGCTTCAAGGAGGGCCAGGTCGGCTCCTCCGCGATGCCCCACAAGATGAACACCCGCTCCTGCGAGCGCGTCAACGGCCTGGCCGTCATCCTGCGCGGCTACGCCTCGATGACCGGCGAGCTGGCCGGCGACCAGTGGAACGAGGGCGACGTCTCCTGCTCGGTGGTGCGCCGGGTCGCGCTGCCGGACGCGTTCTTCGCCTTCGACGGCCTGCTGGAGACCTTCCTGACCGTCCTCGACGAGTTCGGCGCCTTCCCCGCCGTGATCGAGGCCGAGCTGGACCGCTACCTGCCGTTCCTCGCCACCACCAAGGTGCTGATGGGCGCGGTGCGCGCGGGCGTCGGCCGGGAGACCGGGCACGAGGTCATCAAGGAGCACGCCGTCGCCTCCGCGCTGGCGATGCGCGCGGGCGCCCGGGAGAACGAGCTGCTGGACCGGCTGGCCGCCGACGAGCGGATCCCGCTGGACCGGGCCGCGCTGGACGCGCTGCTCGCCGACCGGCTGTCCTTCACCGGCGCGGCCGGTGCCCAGGTCGCCGAGGTGGTCCGCCAGGTAGAGGCCGTCGCGGCCGCCTACCCGGAGGCCGCCAAGTACGCGCCCGGCGACATCCTCTGACGTCTCGTCAGCCCTGAGCCGAGGGCCCCGCCGCCGGACCGGTGGCGGGGCCCTCGCGCGTCGCGGGGACGTGGCCCGGGTCCAGCGGCGGGGTGGTGGTGCCGCACGGCCAGTCGCAGTTCGGTTCGGCCACCTGCTGGTCGTCGGCGGCGAGCACGTTGCCCCGTACGGTCGCGAGGGCGATCAGCCCGCCGGCGGCCAGCAGGCCCGCGCAGATCAGCATCGCGGTGTGGAAGGCGGAGTCGACCGAGGAGGGCACCCGGTAGGCGTCGCCGCTCAGCCCGGCCAGCGCCGGGAGGGCGGCGACCGCGAGCAGGCCGGCCGCGCGGGCGGCGGCGTTGTTGACCCCGCTGGCGATGCCCGCGTGCCGGACCTCGACGGCGGCCAGCACGGTCGCCGTCAGCGGTGCGACCAGCAGCGTCATGCCGCAGCCCATCACCGTGACGGAGGGCAGCACGTCCACCCAGTAGGAGGAGTCCGGGCCGACGCGCAGCATCAGCAGCACCCCGGCGGCGCACAGCAGGGGGCCGACGGTCAGCGGGATGCGCGGGCCGATCCGCTTGCCGAGCCGCCCGGCGCGCGCGGACAGCAGCAGCATCAGCACGGTGATCGGCACCAGCGCGAAGCCCGAGACCAGTGGCGAGAAGCCGGACACGATCTGGAGCTGCACCACCAGCAGGAAGAAGACGCCGCTGAACGCCGCGTACACGCACAGGGTGACCAGGTTCACGGCGGTGAACAGCCGGGAGGAGAACAGTCCGAGCGGCAGCATCGGATCGGGCGCGCGGCGCTCGACCGCCACGAAGGCGACGCCGAGCGCCACTCCGAGCACCCCGCTGACCCAGACGGCGGGGGACAGGCCCTCGCCGGCCGCCGTCAGCGCGTAGGTGATCGCGCCGAGGGCGAGGGCGGCGAGCACGGCGCCGAGGACGTCGAAGCGGCCGGAGGCGCCCTCGTCCCGGCTCTCCGGCACCGACCGGGTGGTGACCGCGATCACGGCGGCGGCGAGCGGCAGGTTCAGCAGGAAGATCCAGCGCCAGCCGGGGCCGTCCACCAGCCAGCCGCCGAGGAAGGGGCCGACCGCCGCCGACACCCCGCCGAGGCCGGACCAGAGCCCGACCGCCGCCGAGCGGTCGTCAGGGTGGAAGACGGCTTGGAGCATGGCGAGCGAGCCGGGGGTGAGCAGCGCCCCGCCGATGCCCTGGACGGCGCGGGCGGCGATCAGCACATGGATGCTCGGCGCGGCGGCGCAGGCCGCGGAGGCGACGGCGAACCAGACCACGCCGATCAGGAAGACCTTGCGCCGCCCGTAGCGGTCGCCGAGCGCGCCGCCGAGCAGGATCAGGCCCGCCAGGGTGAGCAGATAGGCGTTCAGGGTCCATTGCAGGGACGCGAGGGAGGCGCCGAGGTCGGCGCCGATCCGGGGCAGCGCGACGTTCACCACGGTGCCGTCCAGCATCGCCATGCTGGAGCCGAGCACCGTCGCCATTAGTACCCAGCGACCCTGCGCGGTGCCCAGGCGCAGGGTGCCGGCCTCGGAGGTGGCCACGGGCGAATCCTGCGCTGCCGAGGCGCACGTGACAAGGGTCACCGGTGGGTGTGTTGGCGGCTGGCGGTGCGTGAGCGGACGGGTGCGCGGCGTGGCCGATCTCGGCGCAGGGTCGTGGATCAGTGGCGGGGGGTGAATGGGTTGTGTACGCACCGTGGGCTCGGGCCTGCGGAGGGTCACTGGGACAGGGGGGATCGTTGCCGTTTCAAGAGATCGACATTGCTTCACCCGAACGGATGGGTTTTAGTTCAGCGACCGCCCGGCCAGTCCGGACGGATCCGCCGGGTGGAACGCCGAGTCCTGCCGCTGCCCGGTGGTTCGAAACGAACTCTGTACGGCAGGAGCGGGGGACCCACAGGTAAGTCGCCGGACCGGAGTTCGCGCCTCAGGGCGCGGGCGTCCAGGACCGGCTTGGGGTGAAGCCGCGCAAGCGGCCGGGCAACTCCAGCCCGAACCCGACAGCTCACCTCGCAGGCGTCGGAGAGGAAAATTCCATGCCTGCACAGGCTCGTCGTATCGCCCTGCCCCGCGCCGCCCGCATCGGCATCGCCACCGCCGTCACCGGTGTGTCCTTCGCCCTCCCGCTCGTCACCGCGATGAGCGCCCAGGCCCACACCCCGGCCGCTCCGGCCGCCGCCTCCACCGAGGCCAAGCAGGCCGCGAAGGCCGCCGCTCCGGCCGCCCAGGCCGCGCAGGAGAGCTACCGCGTCGTCAGCGGTGACACCCTGTCCAAGATCGCCGACGCCAGGAACGTCGAGGGCGGCTGGCACGCGCTGTACGAGCAGAACCGCTCGGTCGTCGGCGCCAACCCGAACCTGATCTTCCCGGGCCAGCAGCTCGCGCTGTCCGGCCACGCCGCCGCTCCGGCCGCCGACGCCGCCCCGGCGAAGCCCGCCGCTCCGGCCAAGCCCGCCAAGCCGTCCGCTCCGGCGACCCAGGCCGCCAAGCCGCAGGCCCAGGTCCAGGTGCAGACCGAGGCCGCCAAGCCGTCCGCGCAGCTCGAGACCCAGCTCCAGGTCGCCGTTCCGGCCCAGGCCGTGACCGCCACTCCGGTCGCCGCCGCCACCTCCGGCTTCGTCGCCCCGCTGGCGAGCCCGCGGCTCGGCACCGCCTACGGCGTGGCCGGTTCGATGTGGGCCTCCGGCCACCACACCGGCCAGGACTTCGTCGCCTCCACCGGCACCCCGCTGCGCGCCGTCGCCAATGGTGTCGTGGTCAAGGCCGGCAACGGCGGCGCCTACGGCAACGAGGTCGAGATCAGGCTCGCCGACGGCCACTACGCCGAGTACGCGCACCTCTCCTCGATCGGCGTGAGGATCGGTCAGACCGTCACCGCCGGCCAGCAGATCGGCCTCTCCGGCGCCACCGGCAACGTGACCGGCCCGCACCTGCACTTCGAGATCCGCAACGGCTCGGAGTACGGCTCGGACATCAACCCGGTCGCCTACCTGCGCGCGCACGGCGTCGCGCTCTGACCCCGAGAGCTCCGGGGTACCAGGAACCACCGCCGCTGCGGGCGAACCGATCGCCCGGGATGGTCATGTCGGGTGACCGCTCGACCGGGTGATCGCCGCACGGCGGACATGGGCGCGGGACACGCCCAGGCCGGCCCGGCCGCATGAGGACCTCCTCGTGCGGCCGGGCCGGCCGCTTTCGTTCCCGGGCCCGCCCGGGGTGTTCGATCGATCGAACGAAGCGTCAACTCCGGTGTCCCGCAGGGGGTTCGCCGGGATCTCCGGGCGCCTGCGGGCGCCATGCTGGCGGACGGTCAGCGCCCGGCCGGTCCGGCGGTCGGGCGGGCCGGGAGGCGAGGAGGCCGGATGGCGGTCCGCAGCGGGGGCGTGGCGGGGGAGACGGCCGGGCGGGAGCGGCCCGGGGCGGGCGGGGTCGACCGGCTGAAGGCGGACTCGGTCGGCCTGGTCGGCGTGGTGTTCATGGCGCTCGCCACCGCCGCCCCGATCACCGCGATGACCGGCAACCTGCCGATCATCGTCGGTCAGGGCAACGGCGCGGGCGCGCCCGCCGCGTACATCGTGGCGACCGTGGTGCTGACGGTGTTCTCGGTCGGCTACGTGGCGATGGCCCGGCACATCACCGCGGCCGGCGCGTTCTACGGCTACGTCTCGCACGGGCTGGGGCGGGTGGCGGGGATGGCCTCGGGGCTGCTCGCGGTGCTCGCGTACGTCGTCACCGAGGCCGCGGCCCTCGGCTTCTTCGCGTACTCGCTGCGCGGGCTGGTCCGTTCGCAGCTGGGGGTGGACGTCGGCTGGGGCTGGTACGCGCTGTTCGGGGCGGCGGTGATCGGGGTGATGGGCTGGTTCGACCTGCATCTGACGGCCAGGGTGCTCGGGGTCGCGCTGGTGCTGGAGATCGGCGTCCTGTCGGCGGTCTCACTGGCGGTGCTGCTCTCCGGCGGCGGGCCGGACGGGCTCGCGGCCGGGACCCTGAACCCGCTGAACGCGCTGAAGGGGGTGGGGAGTTCGGGCACCTCGGCGGCCGGGCTCGGACTGTTCTTCGCGTTCTGGTCCTGGGTGGGCTTCGAGTCCACCGCGATGTACGGCGAGGAGTCCCGCGACCCGAAGCGGGTGGTGCCGCGGGCCACGCTGATCTCCGTGATCGGGGTCGGGCTGCTCTACGTGTTCGTGTCCTGGATGATCGTGTCCGGCAACGGGGTCGAGCGGGCGGTCGCGGTGGCGGGCGGCGCGGTGCCGGGCAAGGACGGCAACAGCCTGTTCTTCGACCAGCTCGCCGCGCACCTGGGGGCCTGGGCGGTGAAGGTCTTCCAATGGCTGGTCGTCACCGGCTCGTTCGCCTGCGCGATGGCCTTCCACCAGTGCGCGGCCCGGTACCTGTACGCGATCGGGCGGGAGGGGCTGCTGCACCCGGCGCTCGGCCGCACCCATCCGCGGCACGGCTCGCCGCACGTCGCCTCGGTGACGCAGTCGGTCATCGCGGTGGGGCTGGTGGCGGGGTTCCTGGCGGCCGGCATGGACCCGTACGCGCACCTGTACACGCTGCTGGCGCTGCTCGGGACGATGGCGATCCTGGTCGTGCAGACGCTCTGCTCCTTCGCCGTGGTCGGGTACTTCCACGTGCGCGGACGGCACCCGGAGACGGCGCACTGGTTCCGGACGCTGGCCGCGCCGCTGGCGGGCGGGGTGGCGATGGCCGGGGTGGTGGTGCTGCTGGTGCTCAACCGGGACACCGCGGCGGGGGAGGCGGCGCACACGCTGCTGTTCCGGCTGATCCCGTACCTGGTGATCGGGGTGTTCGCGGGCGGGATCGGGCTGGCGCTCGCGGTGCGCCGGTGGCGGCCCGGGCTGTACGCGCGGATCGGGCGGGTGGTGCTGGAGGACGCGGTCGAGCGGTGACCGGGCCGGGGCCGCGGTGGCCGGCGGGCCCGGGCGTTCGCGCCGGGCGGGCCCGGGTTCAGCGCCGGTGGACCGGCAGGCCGTACTGGGCGGCGGCCAGCAGCTCGTGCATCCGGTGGCCGAAGTCGTCGGTGTCCCGGGCGGGTTCGGGGAAGACCAGGCGGACGTCGCGGTGGCCGTGCGAGTGGTCCAGGCGCAGCACCAGGCCGTGGCGGTCCAGGGCGAGCGGGCGGACCTCCGGGGCGTGGGCGAGCACGGCCGGGTCGAGCAGCCGGGTGAGGACGTCGAGCGCCTCGGCGTGGTCGTCGGCGAGGTGGGTGAGCAGCATGGCCTCGTACCGGGCCAGCGGGTCGGGGGTGGCCAGGGCGAGGTCGGCGGCGGTGATCGCGCCGGTGGCGTACGGGGTGGCGAGGACGGCGTGGGCGACGTCCACCCGCAGGTGCACGCCGAGGCCGTCGTCGGTGAGGTGGGCCGGTCGCAGTCGGCCGGCCAGGGTGAGGCGGGCGCGGACGCGGTCGCGGACGGCGACGGGGGCGATGTCGGTGACGTCGAGGACGACGGCGAGGCCCTCGGCGGCGCCGACGGCGGCCGTGGTCAGCGGGTCGTCCAGGGCGGCGCGCAGCCGCAGCCGGGAGCCGTGCACGGAGACCGGGGTGTCCAGGTGGTGGCGCTCGCCCAGGGCGCGGACGGTGAGCGAGGAGGTCGTGCTGAGCAGGCTGTGGATCCGGTCGGCGGTGCTGGGCTCGGGGACCTCGGTGTCGCCGGTGGGCAGGCTCATGGACGGACCTCCAGTTGGTTAGGTGAGCCTAACCTAATGTGCGGCTGGGGGTGTGGCAAGCAGGCGGTGTGGCAAGCAGGCGGTGGGGCGAGCGGGCGGGCCCGGGCAGGCGGAAGGGCCCGGACGCGCGGGTGGCGTCCGGGCCCTTCCGTCGGGCGGGGCCGGGTCAGCCGATGACGGCCTGGGCGTCGATCTCGACCAGCATCGGCTCCTGCGGCAGCTCGACGAAGACGGTGGTGCGGCACGGCTTCACGCCGCCGGGCTTGATGTTCTCGTCGATGAACTCGGCGTAGACCTCGTTCATCAGCGGGAAGTCGGCGCGCTTGGTGAGGTAGACGCGGAACATCACCACGTCCTCGATGGTGGCGCCGCCGGCCTCGACGATGGCCTTGACGTTCTCCAGGGTGCGGCGGGTCTGCGCCTTCACGTCGCCGTGGTGCAGGTACTCGCCGGTGGCCGGGTCCTGCGGGCCCTGGCCGGAGACCTGGAGGAACGGGCCCTTGCGGACGCCCTGGGAGAACATCCAGGCGGGGGCGGGGGCGCCGTCGGTGCGGATCTCGGTCTTCTCGAAGGTCTGGGGGTGCTCGGCGGACATCGGGTTCCTTACGTTGTGTGACGGTTCGTCAGTTGTGGTCGGGGCGGCCGCAGTCGGCCGAGACGGCGCGGGTGGTGGCGAGCAGCTGCGGGAGCAGGTCCAGCACCTGCTCGTACGGCAGGACGACGTCCGGGACGGAGATCGAGGCGGCGGCGACCACCCGCCCGCTGGCGTCCCGGACGGGCGCGGCCACGCAGTTGATGAAGGACTCGTGCTCGGCGTGGTCCTGCGCCCAGCCCTGGGCGGCGACCCTCTCCAGCTCGGCGAGCAGCGCCTCGGGGGTGGTCAGGGTGCGCTCGGTGTGCCGGACGAAGTCGATCCCGGCCACCACCCGGCGCCGCTCCGGCAGCGGCAGGTCGGCCAGCAGCACCTTGGAGACGGCGGCGCTGTGCAGGGCGGCGCGCAGGCCGATCCGGGAGTACATCCGCACCGGGTGGCGGGAGTCGAACTTGTCGATGTAGACCACCTCGCCGCCCTCGTACGCGGCCAGGTGCACGGTCTGGCCGGTGGCGGCGTTCAGCTCGGCCAGGTGCGGGGCGGCGATCCGGCGCACGCCGCGCTGCTCCAGGGCCAGACCGGAGAGCGCGAAGAGGCCGGCGCCCAGGTGGTAGCGGTAGGCCGCGTCGCGATAGACGAACCGTTCCTCTTCGAGGCTCTGCAGCAGTCGGAGCACGGTCGTCTTGTGGACGCCGAGCACCTCGGCGAGCTGGTCGAGGGAGCGCTCGCCCTCGCCGAGCTCGGCGAGGATGCGCAGGGCGCGGGTGACGGTCTGACTCATCGTGCTCCGCTTCGAGGGCTGGGGTTCCCGCTCATTGTGCCCGGGCCCGGTCGGCGGACGACGACCGGTCGGCGCACGGCGTCCGGTCGGCCGGACGCGCGACGCCGGCGGGCAGGGACGGGCCGGTGATGCCCTCCGGGGTGACCCGGGTGGCGGCCCACTGGGCGGGGGAGGCGTCGAGCAGGGCGGCCACCACGGCGGCGTCCGGCAGCTCGGCCTGGTCGCCGGGGGCGGTCAGCGCGCAGGCGGCGCTCAGGTGGCCGAGCCGCAGCCGGCGCCGCTGGTCCAGGCCCCGGACGGTGCCGGCCAGGTAGCCGGCCGCGAAGGCGTCGCCGGCGCCGGTGGCCTCGACCACCTCGACCGCGAGGGCCGGCTCGGTGACCGCCGTACCGTCCTGCTCCAGGGCGGTGACCTGCCGGGCCGCGTCCTTGACCACGACGGTGGCCGGGGTGGGGAAGCGGCGGCGGAGCTCGGCCGGGTCGCCGGTGCCGAAGGCGGCCTCGGCCTCGTCGGCGCCGAGCAGCAGCAGGTCGGCGGCGTCCAGCAGCGGCGGCAGGACGGCCGGGTCGCGGTCGAGCCAGAGCGAGGGGCGCCAGTTGAGGTCGAAGCTGACCAGGCGGTCCGGACGGCGGTCGGCGAGCAGGGCGCGCAGCAGGGCCAGGCAGTCGTCGGAGAGCGCGGCGGTGATGCCGGACAGGTGCAGCAGCCGGGCGCCGGCCAGCAGCGCGGCGGCGGCCGGGTCGGCGAGCAGGCCGGGGGAGAGCGCGGCGGCCGCGGAGCCCCGCCGGTGGTAGTGCAGCCGGCTGCGGCCGGGCCCGAGGTCGTGGCGGTCGCCGGTGGTGCCGCCGACCTCCTTCAGGTAGAGGCCGGTCGGGCGGTGCGGGTCGACCGCGACCGCCGAGACGTCCACGCCGCGGGCGGCGACCTCGGCGAGCAGCCGGCGGCCGAAGCCGTCGTCGCCGACCCGGCTGATCCAGGCGGTCGGCACGCCGTGCGCGGCCAGCGCGCCCGCCACGTTGGATTCCGCGCCGCCGACCGAGAGACGGAAGCTCTCCACCGACTCCAGCGGGCCCGGGCGGTCCGGCAGCAGGACGGCCATCGACTCGCCCACGCACACGGCCGTCGGGGGAGCGCCGGGGCGGGTCGGGCCCTGGGTGTCCTGTCGCGGCATGTGCGGGGCTCCTCGTCTGCGGCCGTTCCGTCGAGAGCGGGCCCACCGGGCCGACTCCGTGGCGCGTGAACGCCGCGTTCGTCCGTGAGCACCGCGTTTCTCCGCGAGCACCGCACGTGAGCCGACCCCGTCGACCGGGAGCCCGGTCCGTTGACCGTGATCCGGCGCCGATGCTAGAACCGTGTTGCCAGCATGTGCAACCCTCGTTGCGCATGTTGCAACCTGTGCGGATGGAGGAACACGGTGGAGCAGACCTTCGCAAGCAGCGGTACCGGGCCGGGGATCGCCCGGGGAGCGGTGGCGGCCCTGGCCGACGAACCGCTCGACTGGCGGTTCAAAGCCGCTCCGCCGCAGTCGTGGGGCCGCAGCACGCGGGAGTGGCTCGCCACCGGCCCCACCCTCTCCTCGCTCGGCACCCCGCTGCTCACCCTCGACGGCGCCGCCCTCGACCACAACGTCCGCACCATGGCCGACTGGTGCGCCAAGGCGGGCGTCGCGCTCGCCCCGCACGGCAAGACCACCATGGCGCCCGCCCTCTGGCAGGCGCAGCTCGACGCCGGAAGCCACGGCATCACCCTCGCCAACCTGCCGCAGGTGCGGATCGCCCGGGCCTTCGGGGTCCAGCGCATCCTGCTCGCCAACGCCCTGCTCGACCCGGCCGGACTCGCCTGGCTCGCCGACGAACTCGCCGCCGACCCGGACTTCGCCTTCCTCTCCTGGGTCGACTCCGTCGAGAGCGTGCGGCTGATGGACGAGGCGCTGCGCGCCGCCGGAGCCGAACGGCCGGTCGAGGTGCTGGTCGAGCTCGGCGGCCCCGGCGGGCGGACCGGCGCCCGCGGCGCGGACGCCGCCGTCGAGGTCGCCGCCGCGGTGCTGCGCGCCCCCACCCTGCGACTGGCGGGCATCGGCGGCTACGAGGGCGCGATCGCGCACGACGCCTCGGCCGAGGGACTGGCTGCTGTCCGCGGCTACCTGCGGGAGCTCGGCGAGCTGCACGGCCGGCTGGCGAGCGCCTACCCGGACGGCACCCCGCCGGTGGTCTCGGCCGGCGGCAGCGCCTACTTCGACCTGGTGGTCGAGGAGTTGGCGAACCTGCCGGAGTCGTTCACGGTGCTGCGCTCGGGCGCGTACATCGCCCACGACGACGGCTTCTACCGGGGCATCTCGCCGCTGGCCCGGGACGGCGGGCGGACGCCGTTCCGCGGCGCGCTGCACGGCTGGGCCCGGGTCGTCTCCCGGCCCGAGCCGCAGCTCGCGCTGCTGGACGCCGGCAAGCGCGACCTGCCCTTCGATGAGGGCCTGCCGGAGCCGCAACGGGTGCGCGGCGGCGCCGAGTTGACCGGAACGGCGGCCCGGATCACGGCACTCAACGACCAGCACGCCTTCCTGCGGGACGCGGGCGACCTCGCGCCGATCGGCGCCGTGCTGCGGCTGGGCGTCTCGCACCCCTGCACCGCCTTCGACAAGTGGACGGCGATCCCGGTGCTGGACTCCGCGGACGCGGCCGAGCCGAAGGTCACCGGCCTGGTCAGGACGTTCTTCTGATGCCCGGGGAGAGAGCGGCCCGCGGGGGCGCGACGGTCTTCCGGGGCGCCACCGTGGTGGACGGCACCGGCGCGGAGCGCTACCGGGCGGACGTCCGGATCGCCGACGGCCTGATCGTCGAGATCGCGGAGACCGGCGAGTCCGGTGAGGGCGGCGGGACCGGCGGGATCGGCAAGGGCCCCGGCACGGCCGAGGTGGTGGACGCCGACGGGCTGGTACTGGCCCCCGGCTTCATCGACATGCACGCCCACTCCGACCTCGCCCTGCTGCGCGAACCCGAGCACCCGGCCAAGGTCACCCAGGGCGTCACCTGCGAGGTCCTCGGCCAGGACGGCCTGTCCTACGCCCCGGTGGACGATGCCACGCTGCCCGCGCTGCGCCGCCAACTCGCGGGCTGGAACGGCGATCCGGACGGCTTCGACTGGGACTGGCGGGACGTCGCCGGCTACCTCGACCGGATCGACCGCAGCGGCGTCGCCGTCAACGCCTGCTACCTCGTCCCGCACGGCACGCTGCGGATGCTCGTCATGGGCTGGGCCAACCGTCCGCCCACCCCCGGCGAACTCGACCGGATGCGGCAGGTGCTGGCGAAGAGCCTGCTGGACGGCGCGGTCGGCATGTCTAGCGGCCTCAGCTACACCCCCGGGATGTACGCGGACACCGCCGAGCTGGTCGAGCTGTGCACCGTCGTCGCGGCCTACGGCGGCTTCCATGCCCCGCACCAACGCTCGTACGGCGAAGGGGCGTTGGAGGGCTACGCGGAGATGGTGGAGATCGCCCGGCGGAGCGGCTGCGCGCTGCACCTGACCCACGCCACGATGAACTTCGGGGTCAACCGGGGCCGGGCCGGCGAGCTGCTGGAGCTCCTCGACCGGGCGCTCGCCGACGGCGTCGACCTCACCCTGGACAGCTACCCCTACCTGCCCGGCTCCACCACCCTGGCCGCCCTGCTGCCGAGTTGGGCCACCGAGGGCGGCCCGGCCGCGACGCTGGCGCGGCTCGACGACCCCGCGCAGTGCGCGAGGATCCGGTACGAGGTGGAGGAGAAGGGCAGCGACGGCTGCCACGGCGTGGTCACCGACTGGGCGACGATCCAGATCTCCGGCGTCGGCTCGGCCCCGCTCGCCGGGACGGTCGGCCGCACCGTCGCCGAACTGGCCGTCGAGGAGCGGCGGACCGGCACCGAGGTCTTCCTGGACCTGCTGCGCCGGGACGGGCTGGCCACCACCATCCTCCAGCACGTCGGGCACGAGGAGAACGTCCGGGCGATCATGCGCCACCGCGCGCACACCGTCGGCAGCGACGGACTGCTGGTCGGCGCCCGGCCGCACCCGCGCGCCTGGGGCACCTTCCCGCGCTACCTCGGCCACTACAGCCGGGAGTTGGGAGTTCTCACGCTGGAGGAGACGATCGCCCGGATGACCGGCCGCCCCGCCGCCCGGCTGGGGCTGGACCGGCGGGGCCGGATCGCCCCCGGCCACCACGCCGACCTGGTGCTCCTCGACCCCGGGAAGGTCCGGGACGCCGCCACCTTCGAGGACCCCCGACTGCCCGCCGAGGGCATCGAGTACGTGTACGTCAACGGCAGCGCCGTCGTCCGGGAGGGCCGCACCACCGGCGCCCGACCCGGGCGTGCCCTGCGCCGAACCGACCGAGGAACCCTGGCCATATGACCGAGCCGTCCGTCCCGACCGACCCCACCTCCGACCCCTCCGTTCCGACCGGGCTTTCCGTCCTGCGCGACGAACCGGTGATCGCGGTGGTCCGCGCACCCCGGATCCCGGACGCCGCCGCGCTTTGCGCCGCCCTCGCCGAGGGCGGCATCAACCTGACCGAATTCACCTACACCACACCGGATGTGACGGACCATCTGCTCCGGGCCTCGAAGGCCGGCTGGCGGGTCGGCGTCGGAACGGTGCTGACCGCCGAGCAGGCGCGGCGCGGGGTCGAGGCGGGGGCGTCCTTCCTGGTCACCCCCGGCTGCCGCCCCGAGGTCGCCGAGGCGGCGGCCGCCGCCGGGGTGCCGGTGGTGCTCGGGGCGCTCACCCCGACCGAGGTGGCGCACGCGGTGGACCTCGGGGCCGCCGCCGTCAAGATCTTCCCGGCCCGGGCGTTCGGGCCCGGCTACTTCAAGGACCTGCGCGGCCCGTACCCCGACGTGCCGCTGGTGGCCTCCGGCGGGGTGAACGCGGGCAACGCCGCCGAGTTCCTGGCGCACGGCGCGCTCGCGGTCTGCGCGGGGACGGACGTGGTGCCGCCGGACGTGGTCGCGGCGGGGGACTGGGCGGAGATCACCCGGCGGGCCCGGGCGTTCACGGCGGCCTGCGCCGGGGCGGCGGGGGCGTAGCGGGTCGTCGGCGTCTGCGGCGGGGGCGCAGTCGGGCCGTCGGTGTTCGCGGCGGGGCATCGGCGTCTGCGGCGGGGCGAGGCGGGCTGTCGGGACGGCCGGGATTGGACGAGAATCGGGGGCACCCGGCTCGGCCCCGGCCGAGCCCGTCCCGGCCCAGCCCCCTCCCCGCCCGGCCAGCCCCGGGCCCCGGACCCGGCAGGAGGAACCGCCCATGACCTCGACCCGCCCCGGCCCCGACTGGCTCGCCGACGCCGTGCTGTACCAGATCTACCCGCAGAGCTTCGCCGACTCCGACGGCGACGGCATCGGCGACTTCGCCGGCATCGCCGAGCACCTGGACCACCTCGCCTGGCTCGGCGTCGACACCGTCTGGCTCAACCCCTGCTTCGCCTCGCCGTTCCGCGACGCCGGGTACGACGTCGCCGACTACCTCACCCCGGCCCCGCGCTACGGCAGCACCGAGGACCTGGCGGCCCTGGTGGAGGCTGCCCGCGGCAAGGGCATCTGGGTCCTGCTGGACCTGGTGGCCGGGCACACCTCCGACCGCCACCCCTGGTTCCTGGCCTCCGCCGAGGACCCGTCCGACCACCGGTACATCTGGTCCGACCGCCCGGTGGACGGCTTCGTCGCCTCGCCCGGCGGCCGCCCCGGCTGGTACCTGCCGAACTTCTTCGACTTTCAGCCCGCGCTCAACTTCGGCTACGCGCGCGGCAGTTCCGAGGAACCCTGGCGGCAGGCGGTGGACGCGGACGGCCCGCGCGCCAACCGGGCGGCGCTGCGCGCGATCATGGCGCACTGGCTCGGCCTCGGGGTGTCCGGCTTCCGGGTGGACATGGCCTACTCGCTGGTCAAGGACGACCCGGGCAAGGTGGAGACCGCCAAGCTCTGGACCGAGCTGCGCGACTGGCTGGACCGCGCCCACCCCGAGGCCGTCCTGCTCGCCGAGTGGGGCGACCCGGCCGCCGCCGTCACAGCCGGCTTCCACGCCGACTTCTTCCTGCACTTCGGCGGCGCGGACCACGGTCTGCCGCTGCGCTCGCTCTGGAACAACAATGGCGGGACGGTCGAGGAGTTCTGGCACCAGGAGGCCTGCTACTTCGAGGCCGAGGGCCGGGGCACCCCGCAGCCCTTCCTGGACGCCTGGCGCTCCGCCGCCGAACTCACCGAGGGCGGCGGGCAGATCGTGCTGCCCACCGCCAACCACGACTTCTCCCGGCTGGCCACCGGTCCGCGCACCGCGGAGCAACTCGCCCCGGCCTTCGCCTTCCTGCTCACCTGGCCCACCCTCCCGGCGGTCTACTACGGCGACGAGATCGGCATGCGCTACCTGCCGGGCCTGCCCGACACCGAGGGCAGCGTCCTCGGGCCGCGGTTCAACCGGGCCGGCTCGCGCACCCCGATGCAGTGGACGCCCGGCCCCACCGCCGGCTTCTCCAGCGCCCCGCCCGAGCGGCTGTACCTGCCGGTGGACCCGGACCCGCACCGTCCGGACGTGCTCTCCCAGCGCGCCGACCCGACCTCGCTGCTGCACACCGTCCGGCGGCTGATCGCGCTGCGCCGGGCGCACCCGGGGCTGGGCGCGGCCGGCGGGGTGGAGGTCCGGCACGCCGGCTACCCGCTGGTGTACACCCGGGCCGGGCGGTACCTGGTGGCGGTCAATCCCCGCCGGGAGCCGGCGTCCGTCCGGCTGCCGGGCCTGCCGGAGGGCGTCCCGTCGGCGCCGGGCGTCCGGCCGCTGGAGGTGCGGGGCGTGCGGGTCGCGGACGGGGAGCTGCGGGCGGACGGGTTCTCGTACGGGGTGTTCGAGCTGGGCTGAGCGCGGGCGGGGCAGCCGGGCCGAGTGCGGCAGCGGTAGCCGGGCCGAGTGCGGCGGGGAGCCGGGTCCTGTTCGGGGCCCGGCTTCCGATCGGTGTCGGATAGTTGTAAGCTACATCGATAGATGGTTGCATTTACCACCCTCATTGGTTGCATTTGCCACCTTCATGATCAAGCTGACAGACACGCCACCGGAGGACGGTACGAACGCCATGAGCACACCCCGGAACCCCGCCGCAGCGCCCACCCTGGGGCACTCGCTCAAGCACCTGGCCATCCACCTGATCACCCCGCTGCTGATGTGCCTGGGGATGGCGCTCGCCTACCAGGGCGCCTTCCACCAGCCCGAGCCCCACCACCTCAAGGTGGCGGTGGTCGGCACCACGCCGCAGGCGCAGGGCCTGGCGCAGGCCATCCAGGGCAAGGCCGGGAACGCGCTCGACGTCCGCACCGTGGACGACCGGGCCGCCGCCGAGCAGCAGCTGCGCGACCGGGACCTGGTGGGCGCCTTCGTGCCGGACGCCAAGAGCCCCGAGCTGATCGTCGCCAAGGGGAACTCGGACACCTCGGTGGTGGCCGCCACGGCGGTGTTCACCAACGTCACCGACCGGCAGGGCGTGCCGCTGCACGTCACCGACCTGACCACCCCGGCCGCGGGCGACCCGACCGGACAGGGCCTGTTCTTCCTGCTGGTCGCGCTGAGCATCGGCTCCTACGCCAGCGTCGCGGTGATCGGCGCCGCCGGCGCGGGGCTGAGCATGGCGGTCCGGGCGCTGGTCGGGGTGGCGGTCTCGCTGGCGGTCAGTGTGATCGGCATCGTCACCGCCGGGCCGGTCTTCCACGTGGTCGACCACGATTACGCGGCGATCTGGGCGCTGGGCTGGCTCTACTCGGCGGGCATCGTGCTGATCGGCATCGGCCTGCACAGCTTCCTGAAGAAGTGGACCACGCTGGCCCTGATGGTGCTGTTCGTGATGCTGAACTTCACCTCCTCCGGCGGCATCTACCGGCCCGAGCTGCAGAACGGGTTCTTCGGCGGCCTGCACGGCTTCTGGACCGGCGCCGGCTTCCTGGAGGGCGCGCGCAGCATCATGTACTTCGACGGCGGCGCGGGCCTCGGCGGGCACGTCGTGACCCTGCTGGCCTGGCTGCTGCTCGGCGGGGCGGCGCTGGTGGCCGCGGCGATGTACGAGGGCCGCGGGCGCCGTCCGGTCGAGACGCCGGCGGAGGCCGAGGAGGAGATGGAGGAGGCGGTCGCGGTCTGACCGCGCCCCTCGGAAGGCTTCACCGGGTGCCGCGGGCATCGGCACCGGGTGGGGATCGGCGGCCCGCGCCCGGCCCTGGACAAGCCGGACGCGGGCCTCGGCGTCCCCCCGTACGCGCCTGGCGGTACGCCGCCTGCCCGGTGAGGGCCTGGCCGGCCACCAGGGTGTGGATCTCGCCGGTGCCCGTCGGGGTCACCCTGGCGTGCGGGTGCGGTGCGGGGTGCTCATGGGCGGTCCTCGGGGTCCTTGTCGTACGGGTCGGTCGGGTAGGTCGGGGCGTCCTGGTCGTGCGGGGCGTGTCGGTCGTACGGGGCGTCCAGCCAGGCGGTGAGCTCGGCGGTGTGCTCGCCGAGCCGGGGCGGGGGCAGGTGGTAGCGGGGCGGGGTGCGGGAGAGGCCGATCGGGTTGGCGACCAGCTCCAGTGGGCGGCCGTCCGGGCCGGGCAGCGGCGCCCGCGGGTGCAGGCCGAGCGAGTCGGCGAGGGCGAAGGCCCCGGCCAGGTCGTTGACCGGTCCGCAGGGCACGCCGAGCGGGGTGAGGACCGCGAACCACTCGGCGGCGGTGCGGCGTTCGAGCCGGGCGGTGAGCTCGCGGGCCAGCGCGCCCACGTGCGCGACCCGGTCGGCGTTGGTGGCGAAGCGTGGGTCGGCGGCCAGCTCGGGGGCGCCCACGCCCCGGCAGAGCGCGGCGAACTGCCGGTCGTTGCCGACCGCGACGACCAGCGGGCGGTCGGCGGCGGTGAACACCTCGTACGGGGCGATGGAGGGGTGGCGGTTGCCGAGGATGCCGGGCACGGCGCCGGCCAGGGTGTAGCCGGCGGACTGGTTGACCAGGCCGGAGAGCAGGGTGGAGAGCAGGTTCAGCTCCACCAGCTGGCCCCGGCCGGTGGCCTCGCGCTCGCGCAGCGCGGCCAGCACGCCGACCGCCGCGTGCAGTCCGGTCAGGACGTCCACCAGCGCGACGCCGGTCTTCACCGGCCCGCCGGGGGCCGGGCCGGTGACCGACATCAGGCCGCCGACGGCCTGCACCAGCAGGTCGTAGCCGGGCAGTCCGGCGCCCTCGCCGGAGCCGAAGCCGGTGATCGAGCAGTAGACCAGCCGCGGGTTGAGCGCCTCGGCGCGGTCCGGGCCGAGGCCGTGGCGGGCCATCGTGCCGGGGCGGAAGTTCTCCACCAGCACGTCGGCGCGGCGGACGAGTTCGACGGCGCGGGCGTGGTCGGCCGGGTCGCGCAGGTCGAGGGTGAGGGAGCGCTTGTTGCGGTTGACGGAGAGGAAGTAGGTGGCCTCGCCCTGGGCGTGCGGCGGGCCCCAGGCGCGGGTGTCGTCGCCGGTGCCGGGCTGCTCGACCTTGATCACGTCGGCGCCGAGGTCGGCCAGCAGCATGGTCAGGTAGGGCGCGGCGAGGACCCGGCCGAAGTCGGCGACCAGGACGCCGTCCAGCGGGAGCCCGGTCACGACCGCCCCCTGGCCGCCCCGGCCGCGGCCGTCGCGTCACCGGTCGCCGCGCCACCGGCCGTCGCGTCGCCCGAGGGGGCGTCGCCGCGCAGGTGCGGGCGGGCCAGCAGGAGGTAGAGGCCGCCGGCCGCGAGCACGACCACCGCCGAGAGCAGCACCAGGTAGTTGTCGTACCAGGCGGCGTCCGGGGTGCGGCCCCAGCAGATGTTGACGATCGCGGCGACGCCGTAGACCAGCGCGCCGATGTTCACCGCCAGGCCCCAGCGGCCGAGCCGGAAGTCCCCGCTCGGGCGCCAGCCGCGCAGTCGGGCCCGCAGGGCGGCCAGCACCACCATCTGGAAGGCCAGGTAGATCCCGATGCTGGAGAAGGAGATGATCTTCGTGAGGGTGCCCTCGGAGAGCGCCGAGGCGCCCACGATGATCACGCCGGGCAGCGCCGCGGCGAGCAGCAGCGCGTACGGCGGCACCCGCAGCCGGCCCGAGACGGTGGCCAGCAGCCGGCTGCCCGCGATCATCCGGTCCCGGGCGAAGGAGTACGCGAGCCGGCTCGCCGCCGCCTGGAGGCTCAGCACGCAGGACAGGAAGGAGATCAGCACCACGCCGATCACCACCCGGGCGCCGGCCGCGCCGAAGGCGTCGTGCAGCACCTTGGCCACCGGGTCCTTGTCGTCGCCGGAGACCACCGCGCCGATGTCCTGGATCGACATCACCAGGGCCAGGCTGACCCCGATCGCCGCCGCGCCGCCGACGTAGATGGTGCGCCGCATCGACTTGGGGATCTGTCGACCCGGGTCGGCCACCTCCTCGGCGACGTCGCCGCAGGCCTCGAAGCCGAAGAACAGGAAGACCGCGATCAGCCCGGCGGCCAGGAAGGCGTCGGCGTAGTTCCCGTCGCCGCCCGCGCCGAAGCGGTCGAAGACCACGCCGAGGCCGTGGTAGCGGTGCGTCAGCAGCAGCCAGGCGCCGACCGCCAGGGCGCCGAGCAGCTCGGCGGCGAAGCCGAACATGGCCGCCGCCGACAGGACCCGGGTGCCGCCGAGGTTGATCACGGTGGCGAGCGCCAGCAGGCCGAGTGCGCACCAGACGGTCGTCGCGGTGCTCGGCTCGACGCCCAGGAGGGCGGCCACGTACGGACCGGCGCCGTAGGAGACGGCCGCGATGGTGGACATCAGCGCCAGCAGGTAGACCCAGCCGGTCAGCCAGCCCCAGGTGCGGCCCCAGAGCCGGCGCGCCCACGGGTACACCCCGCCGGCCACCGGGAACTGGGCGACCACCTCGCTGAACACCAGGGCCACCAGCAGCTGGCCGAGGCCCGCGATCAGGAAGCTCCAGACCATCGGCGGCCCGGCGGTCTGGAGCGAGGTGGCGAAGAGTGTGTACACGCCGACCACGGGGGAGAGATAGGTGAAGCCGAGCGAGAAGTTCGCCCAGAGGCTCATGTCGCGCTTGAACTCGGAGGTGTAGCCGAGGGCGGCCAGCCGTTCGGCGTCCGGGTCGGGGGAGTGGGCGGTGGCACGGGCACTGGCATCGGTCATGACCTGCTCCTGGGAACGTGTCGTGATGCGTCGTCAGGACGCGTCGTCGTGACGCGTCGTCGTGATGCGTGGGGGAGTGCTGCGGGGTGCTGTTCGGGCCGAGGCTGCGGGAAAACATACGAGGTTGAGTTTCTAGCGGCAAGGGTGCGCGCTCGACCGGGAGGTACCCTGCGGGAAACATCCGGTCGGACGGTGATCCGGCGACGGCGGTTCGGAGACGGCGGTTCGGAGACGCTCATCCGGCGGCGGGTGACCCGGCGACGGGCGACCCGGCGACGGTGATCGAGGAGGGGGCGGTGTGACGACCATCGGCAGTGCGACCCCGCTGCTCAGCGCCGTCCTCGCGCCGCTCGCCGACCTCGGTCGCGCCGACGCGGTGGCCCGCCGGATCACCGAGGCGATCGCTCTCGGGCTGGTCGCGGACGGGGACCAACTGCCCAGCGAGAACGACCTCGCCGACCAGCTCGGCGTCGCCAACGGCACCGTCCGCGAGGCCCTCGCCCTGCTCCGCGAGGCCGGGCTGATCGAGACCCGGCGCGGCCGCAACGGCGGCAGCTTCGTCCGCACCCCCGCCGAGGGCTCCCAGCACCTCCAGCTCGCCCGGCTGCGCGACCTCGCCACCGTCGACCTGCGCGACCTCGGCGACGAGGAGCTGGCCGTCTTCGGCACCGCCGCCCGGCTCGCCGCCGAACGCGCCCCGGCCGACCTCGGCCCCAGGCTCACCCGGCTGGTGCACGACCTGCGCGACGCCGCCGGGCCCGCCGAGCGGTGCCGCGCCGACGCCCGCTTCCACATCGAACTCGCCGTCGCCGCCCAGTCGGTGCGGCTCACCCAGCTCGCCGTCCGGCTCCAGGCCGAACTCGGCCCGCTGCTCTGGCTGCCGGCCCCGCACGGGCCGGACCAGGAGCGCTTCGCCGAGCAGCACCGGGAGATCCTGGTCGCGGTGCTGGCCGGCGACGCGGCCGGCGCCCGGGCCGCGGCCGAGGCGCACACGGTGGCCTGCGTCCACCATCTGGTCCGGCGGCACCTGGAGTTGGCGGACGACGGCTGAGCCGGGGCCGGTTGCTCCCGGAACCCGTTGTTCCCGGAGCCGCCCCTCGCCGGAAGTCCGTTCCCGGAGCCGTCCCTCGCCGGAAGTCCGTTGCCGGAAGCCCGTTGCCGCCGGAACCCTCCCTCGCCGCCGGAGCCGTCATGACCAGCGCGTCCAGCCCCGCCCTGCCCGTTGCCCGAGCCCGCGGCGGGCCCGCCGCCGTCGAGCGCTGCGCCCGACGGGTCGCCGCAGCCGTCGACGAGGTGCTCGCCGAACTGGACGGCCTGCGGGCGGCCGCGGCCGACTGCTGGACCCGGGCGGCCGCCGAGGGCCGCCGGCCCGGGGCCGCCGAACTCGCCGCGGTGCGCGGGGCGGTGGGCGAACTGCTGGCGCGGCCCGGCTCGCGCTGGTTCGGCTGCGGAGCGGTCGTGGCACCCGGCGCGCTCGCCGACGCGGACCTGCACGCGGAGTGGTGGTACCGCGGCGCGCGCGGGGCCGGGGAGCGGCGGCTGCGGCTCGTGCTCGACCCGGCGGACGCCGAGTTCTACGACTACCGGGTGCTGCCCTGGTTCGCCCGGCCCCGGGACGAGGGGCGGGCCGTGGTGGCCGGGCCGCAGGTCGACCTGCTCTGTGCCGACCGGTACGTGCTGTGCTGCGCCCGGCCGGTGGTCGTCCCGGGCGCCGGCTTCGTCGGGGTGGCGGCCGGGGACGTCCCGCTGGCCGCGCTGGAACGGCTGCTGGTGCCGCCGCTGCGGGAGCTGGCCGGCGAGGCCGCGCTGCTCGACGGCGAGGGGCGGGTGCTGGCCGCCACCACCCCGGCCCTGCCGGTGGGTTCGCTGGCGCGCGGGCTGCTCGCGGACCCGGCGGCCGGGCGGGCCGGGGTGCCGTCGGCGGCGGTGGACTGGACGGTGGCGCGCGGCTGACGGTTGACCGGACGGTGCCGGCAAGCCGATATGACCTTCATTTGTGAAGGTATTAGTCGTTCCGCTTCCCACGTCCGGGCGGCGTGCTGAAGCAGCAGTCGCCGCAGAGGCCGGCGCCCGGCCCCAGCCGGTAGTAGAGGCAGCAGCTGTTCCGGCGGAACGCCGTACCGCGCGGCCCGGTGCGCAGGGTACCCGACCCGGCCAGCGGCGGACGGTCCAGCAGCTCCGCCACCAACGCCCTTGCGGCGACCGGCGCATGGGCGTCCAGGATCCGCAGCGTCCCGGCCAGCGCGGAGGCGGCGTTGCCGAGCAGCAGGCGGCGGGAGAGCGGGGCGGCCGCCCGGACGGCCGTCGCCAGCGGCTCCAACTGGCCCAGCAGGACGGCCTCGTGCAGCTGGTCGGCGAGCGTCCCGGCGGCCGTCCCGGAGGACGGAACGGCGGATGGAACGGCGGGCGGCCGGACGGGCTCCGGCGGGGTCCACAGGTCGAGCGGGCCCTGGTCCGGGATCCGCACCCAGGCGTGCTCCAGGGTCGGGACCGTCCCCAGCAGGACGGCCGAGCCCAGGCCCACCGACCAGAAGCGGGCGGCCAGTCCCAGGTGCAGGATCGAGGCGGCGACCCGGGGCTCGTCGGTGCCGAGCCGCTGCGCCACCACCCGCAGCCGCGCCGCCAACGGTGCGTCCGGCCCGGTGCCGTACAGCTCGGCCAGCGGCCGGAAGCCCTCGGGCGGCCGGTCGGCCGGTGCGGTGTCCAGCGCGAAGTACGGCCCGACGGCGGCGAGTCGGGCGTAGTCCGGCGGCCGACGGTCGGGTGCGGCGTTCAACGGCCGTCCCCTGTGCGGTCGTTGAACCCCGCACCCGCCCGCGGCGGGGTGGTCGGATGGTCGAGGGGCATCGGGGCCTCCAGGTCTGCGGGTGCTCGGGCGACCATGCGCGTCGCCCCGGTCGGACCCGAGCGGCCCGGGCAGGCCTGGTCGGCCGGGTGTCAGCCGCGCACGGAGAAGTCACCACTGGTCGTGCGGATGAACGGTACCGTGCCCTGGCAGTCCGAGACCGGCTGGCCGAACACGCCCCAGACCCAGCCCATCCGGTCCCCGCGCCGCCCGTTGTCCTCCACCGAGAGCGCGACCTTCTGACCGGTCAGCTCCAGGCCCGGGAACCACGGCGCCTCGCTCTTGGTGATCACCCCGGTGGCGATCGCCTCCCGGCCGCCGACGGCCAGGCAGGTGATGTCGCCCTCGAAGTCGGCGACCAGCCGGCCGTCGGTGTGCACGTGACGGACGTGGAAGTGGCCCGCGGTGCCGCGCGGATCGGTGTTGGTGGAAGTGCGGGCGTCCACCGAGATCTGCACCGGGTCGCCCTCGAAGCCCTGGAAGGCCGTGGTGAGGACGGTGTTGCCGGTGCCGCGCACGCTCACCGGTCCGAAGCCGCCCGCGGGGTCGGCCGGTTCCGTGGCGGACGCCTGTGCTGCGGACGCCTGTGCGGCGGGGACCGGTGCGACGGTGGTGGTCGGTGCGGCGACGGCGGCCGGTGCGGCGACGGCGGCCGTCGCGGTCAGCAGGAGGAGCGAGACGGCGGCAGTGGCGAGGCGGCGGTTCATGGGGGTGGGTTCTCCTTCGGGCTCGGTCGTTCCGGTGCCACTCAGCATGCTTCCGCCCGGCCGCGCGGACCTCCCGCTGCGGAGGGGAGTTGACGGTGGGCCGCTCCTCCCCGGGAAGGAACCGGCCTCCCCCGGGAGAGCTGCCCCCTAGGCTCGGTGGGTGCGCACCGAAGCCCGAACCAGCTCCGCCCAACCCAGCTCCGCCCAACCCAGCTCTGCCCGACCCCGCTCCGCCCGGATCCGCCGGCCGCTCGCCGCCGTCTCCGCGCTCGCCCTGCTGGCGCCCGTCCTGCTGGCGCAACCGGACGCCCGGGCAGCGGCCGCGCTGCTCGCCCTGACGGCGGCGTTCGCCGCGGTGGTGGCGCTGCTGCCCTGGCCCGCCGGGCGGATCACGCTCGGTGCGGCGGTCGGTGCGGTGGCCGGGGCCTCGCTGCTGGTCGACCTGGTCTACCCGGGGCCGTACCGGCTGCCCGCGTTCTGGCTGCCGTTCGAGTGGCTCGCCCTGCTCGGGCTGCTCTTCCGGGCCGTCCGCGGGCTGTCCGACCGCCGGGTCGGCCCGGTCGGCGGGCTGCTCGGGCTCGCGGCGGTGCTGCTGCCGCTGCGGTTCTCCCTGCGGACGCCGCAGGGCGGTGCGGCCTGGTCGGTGGTCGGGGTGCTGCTCTCGCTGCTGCCGCTGCTCGGTGTCGCGGGGGCGGCCCTCTACCTGCGGGTCCTGGACGCCCGACGGGAGCGGGCGGTCGCCCGGGCCCGGCGCGAACAGCGGCTGGAGGTGGCCCGGGGGCTGCACGACTTCGTCGCCCACGAGATCACCGGCATCGTGCTGGAGGCCCAGGCCGGTCAACTCCCGGACCAGGAGCCGGGGGAGACCGCCGCACTGCTGCGGCGCCTGGAGGAGGCCGGGCTGCGGGCACTGGACTCGATGGACGAGATGGTCGGCGCCCTGCGCGAGCCGGGCGGTGAGAGCGGTCGGGACGGCCGGTCCGATCCGCCGGGCCGGGAGAAGGCGTCCGACGGCGCGACCACGCGCCGGCTGGGCCTGGCCGACCTCCCCGAACTGGTCACCCGCTTCGGCGCCACCGGTGCCGGCGGCACCACCGGTGCCCCGCGCGCCACCGCCGAGCTGGCGCCCGAGACCGCCGGCCGGCTCTCCGCCGAGGCCGAGGCGACCGCGTACGCCGTCGTCCTGGAGGCCCTCACCAACATCCGTCGGCACGCGCCGCAGGCCACCGAGGTCACCGTCCGGGTGGCCCCCGGCACGGACGGCACGGTCGAGCTGACCGTCACCGACGACGGCGGCCCGTCCCGCAGGCCGCTGCTGCGCCGCCGCCCCGGCGCCGGCGGCACCGGCCTGGCCGGGCTCACCGCCCGGGCCGCCGCCCACGGGGGCTCGCTGACCGCCGGCCCGGGCACGCCCGGGGGCTGGCGGGTCAGCTGCTCCCTGCCGGGGCGCTGAGGCACGCGCCCTGTGGCGTCGGCCGGCGCGGCAGGGCTGCCCCCGCTTCCGGGTGCGTCGCGCTCAGTGGCCCCGGCCGCCGCCCCGGGTGCCGCGCGGGCGGGTCAGGGTGAAGCGGTCGACCGGGACGAGGTCCCCGTACGGCCCGCTGACGGAGTAGTAGGTGACGCCGATCGTGGTCTGCCCGTTGCGCCCGCCCGGGTCGACGTCGAAGGAGGCGAAGCCGTACGGGTTGTCGGCGTCCCGGAAGGCGGACCAGGGGGCGTCCTCGATCACGTACATCGGCGGGCGCTTGCCGGTGGCCGGGTCGACGGCGCCGACGCCGGTGATCACCCGGGCCTTGGCGGGGCTGAAGAAGAGCTGGTTGGACGGGGCCGAGGTGCCGCCGCCGCCGATGACCATGTGGACGGTGCCCTTGGTGGTGTCGATGGTCTCGGTGCCGGTGGAGACCGGGATCGGCGTGCGGGTGTCGGTCGGCTGCTGGCCGCGGATCGGGTGCGAGCGCTCGTAGTGGTGCTCGTGGCCGCAGACCACCAGGTCCACGCCGTACTTGTCGAACAGCGGTACCCAGGCCTCGCGGACGCCGAGGTCGGCGCCGTTGAACTTGTCAGCGGTGGAGATCACCACCTGGTGCATGCAGACCACGATCCAGTCGATCCCCGGGTCCGCGTTGGCCGCGATCAACTCCCGTTCCAGCCAGCGCTGCTGGGCGCCGCCGGAGTAGCCGTGGACGTAGCTGCTGCCGCCGTCCTGGTAGGCCACGTCGTCGTTGTTGAGGCTGATCACCCGCACCGAGCCGGCCGTGAACGAGTACCACAGGCCGCGCGTCTCCGCGTCGGAGCGGGCGTCCGGCAGCTCGAAGTACGCCTGGTAGGCGCCGTAGCCGATCGGGCCGTTGCCCTTCTCGTTCTCGTGGTTGCCGGCCGCGGGCATCCAGGGGCGGTGGCGGGCCGAGCGGGTGTTGTTCTCGAACCAGTCGGACCAGGTGCGGACCCGGTCGGTGGCGATGTTCGCGTAGCAGAGGTCGCCGTTGAGCAGGTGGAACAGCGGGGCGATCCGCTCGACCCCGGCGGTGGTGTCGCCGGCGGCGGGGCTGCCGAGGTTGTCGTTCACGTAGCCGTTGGCGGTCTTCTTGCCGAGGGTCGGGGTGCCCTGGTCGCCGAAGCTGGTGAAGGTGAAGGCGGACCGGCCGCGCGGGGCGGTGCGGACGGTGCCGAGTTCGGGGGTGGTGCCGTCGTGGACGGCGGCGTAGACGTAGTCCGTGTCGGCGCGCAGGCCGGTCAGCCGGGCGTGGTGCGTCTGGACCTCGGTGCCGGACGCGGCGTCCCGGTAGGTGCGGGTCGCGGCCTGGATCGTCCGGCCGAAGCCGCCGTTCGAAGTCCCGTACACCACCCGGGGGTTGCCGACGGACCGGGTGGTGTGCCAGGAGACCACCACCTCGCGCGAGGCGTCCGAGCCGAACTGGAGGTGGAGGCCGGCCACCCGCGGCGCGCCGGAGCGGTCCGGCCGCTGCCACAGCACCGGGGAGGCGGCGGCGGGGGCGGCCGAGACGCCGGAGAGGGACACGGCACCGCCGAGGCCGACGCCGGTCGCCCCGGCCAGGAGCCCGCGCCTGCTGACGGGGAGACGTCCACTGGAATCGTTCATGGCGGCCAGCCCACCGGACGAAGGTGAACCGCGCCGGGTCCGCCGCGTGAACTTTCCCGTCCGTCACCCGTGCGTCACACTGCTGGGCGTGACGAGGACGAACGGCGACGGCCCGCGGGTGATCCGCACCCTGATCGCGGACGACCAGGAGGCCGTACGGCGCGGTGTGCGGCGGATCCTGACGGCCCAGCCGGACATCGAGGTGGTGGGCGAGGCGGCGGACGGGCTCGCCGCACTGGAGCTGGCGGCCGAACTGCGGCCGGACGTCGCGCTGGTGGACATCCGGATGCCGCGGATGGACGGACTGGAGCTGACCCGGCGGCTGGCCGGGCCGGGGGTGGCGGAGCCGGTGCGGGTCGTGGTGCTGACCACCTTCGACCTGGACGAGTACGTGTACCCGGCCCTGCGGCACGGGGCGTCCGGCTTCCTGCTGAAGCGTTCCGGCCCGTCCCTGCTGGCCGAGGCGGTGCGGGCGGCAGCGGACGGGGAGAGCCTGATCAGCCCGTCGGTCACCGTCCGGCTGCTGCGGCACGTGACGGCTCCGCGCCGCCCGGAGCGGCGGCGGCCCGCGCTCGTGGTGCCGCTGACCGAGCGGGAGGTGGAGATCGCCGGGCACGTCGCGGCGGGCCGCACCAACGCGGACATCGCCGCGGAGCTGTTCATCTCGCCGGGGACGGTGAAGACCCACGTCGCCAGCATCCAGCGCAAGCTCGGGGTGGCGAACCGGGTCGGGATCGCGGTGCACGCCTGGGAGATGGGCTGGGCGGCGCAGGAGCGGTAGCAGGGGTGCCGCGGAGACGGGTGCGCGCCCACGGGGCCGAGGGGATGCTCCGTGGACGCGCGGAACCTACGAGGTGGGGGTGGCCTCCGGACGTGACGTCCTCCGGCCGGTAGTTCGATCGTCGACCGAGGTAGTCATCCAGCGTCGGACCCTGATCCGTCTCGATCCGTCGCCACTGCCTCCTGCGGTCGAACTCCTTCAGCTACCTCGCAGGTCCATCTCCCATCATGCGCCTCCTGCGGGCTGTGCACCAGGGGTGAACGGTATGAATCCAACCAATTTTCGCAACTCGGGCAATCCGGGGTAGATCGGCTTGCGGGGTTGCCGGGCGACGAGACCTCCGTCAGGGGCGCGGCCAGCCGTCCACGAAGGTCAGCGTCCGCTGGTACGACCCGTCGGGCCCGGTGCTGCGGTACTCCTCCGTGCTGCCGCCGGTCCGGACGGTGCGGTCCCCGTCGTGCCGCCGGGCGGTGGGGCGCAGGGTGTGGTCGACGGTGGAGCGCTCGGTGACGTGGCCGCCGGTCGCCGCGGTGGCCTCGCGGTGGTAGCCGAGCTCCATGGCGGTGGTCTGGTCGGTGTTCCCGGCCGCGTCGCGGCTCACCCGGTAGCTGACGTCCAGCGGTTCGCCCTCGTGCACGGTGGTGGTGCGGTGCGGCCCGCCGCCCCAGGTCGCGGTGGTGCGGGTGAGGTCGGTGCCGTTGTGCAGCGTCACGTCGTTGCCGCCGTCGCGCAGCCGCTGGGCGGAGCGGAAGGCGAGCTCGTCGCGGACCTCGGTGGTGATCCGGCCGTGCGAGGTCTGCACCCAGCCCCGGGCGAGGTCGTCGCGGGCGGCGGTGACCGTCCAGTCGCCGCTGCCGCCGCCGTGGTCGGCGAGGTCGGTGGCGACGGTGGCCTCCGGGGCGACCCGGTGGTCGGTGAGCTGTCCGGTGGTGCGGGCGGCGCCGTGGTCGGTCTCGGCGAAGAGGTTGACCTGGCCGGTCCAGACGTCGTTGCTCTGCGCCTCGGCGGTGTTCACGGTGACGCCCACGGTGTGCGGCCGGCCGTCCAGCAGCAGTCCGACGTACGGGGTGAGGTCGAGCCGGTAGGCGGGCAGGTCGAAGGCGAAGACGCCGGGCACGGGCCGCCAGAGCAATGGGTCCCAGCCGCCGGTGTAGATCACCGGGTACGGCCAGACCGCGCCGGCCACCCGGCCGTCCACGGTGAGCCGCAGTTCGCGGAACGGGCCCTTGCCGCAGATGCCGCTGCCGGGGTTGGCGGCGGCGAAGGCGTCCGGTGCGGAGGCGTAGGCGAACTCCTCGCAGGCGCCGCCGCCCCGGGCGTAGACCTCGGCGGTGAGGCGTTCGAGGTTCTGTGGGAAGACGAGGTCGCGCCCGGCGGCGGGGGCGGCCTGGGTGAGCCCGAACGGGCCGGTGGTGAGCAGCCGGTCGGCGGAGCGGGCGGCCGGCCAGTGCGCGTCCGCGGTGTAGAAGGTCAGCTTCGCGCTGATCGTGAAGACGCCGGTGTAGGTGGCGTCGGTGACGTTGGCGAGGTCGAAGGAGAACTCCTGCGGGCCGCCCGCGAAGAGCGGGGCGTAGCGGGTGACGTCGTGCTCGACGTTCCAGGCGATGCCGTCCTTGGACGGCTCCGGGGTGGAGGAGAGCAGCACCTGGACGCCGCCGACGCGGACGCTGAAGATCCGGTCGAACTGCCGCCCGGCGACCTGCCCGTGGAGGTCCATGACCACCGCGGACCAGGGGCCGGCGCAGTCGGCGGGCGGGGTGAGGGTGGCGTTGTACGGGGTGTCCGGCGGGTTGCCGTACCCGTTGCGGAACTCGCGCTCGTGCATCACCTCGACGGTGCAGGAGCGGGTGTCGGGGCGGGTGAGCGGCTTGGTGGCGGTGACCGGGTCGTGGTAGTCGGTGCCGAAGTCGGCGTGGGCCGGGGCGGCGGCGGTGAGGGTGCCGGCCAGGGTGAGGACGGCGGCGCCGATCAGACCGGCGGTGCGGCGGAGCAACGGGCGCAGGGCCAAGGCGGGTTCCCGGGGTCGGGCGGCCCGCGGGCGGGTGCCGCGGGCCGGTCGGATGATCCGGGAATCCTTTCGGGGGTGGCATGCCAGCGTCAAGGATTCGCGCCGACCGGATCCGGGCCGGCGGGTGGGTCGGGTCGGGTCGGTCAGGGAGTGGGTCGGGTCGGGTCGCGCCGGTCAGGGAGTGGGTCGGGCCGGGCCGGTCACGGAGTGCGTCGGGTCAGCGGTCCTCCAACTCCGCGGCCTCCTGTCGGATCAGGTCCCGCAGCGAGGCCAGTCGGGGCCGCCGGTCGTCCGTCCGCCACTGCATCTCCAGCGGCAGCGCGGCCCGCCCCTCCAGCCGTACGGTGGCCACGTCCTCGGTGAGGTGGCCGGTCATCGAGCCGGGCACCAGCGAGAAGGCGCGGTTGCGGGCGAGCAGGTAGAGCCGGGAGCCGACGATCCGGGGCGGGCTGACCAGCACCGGCGGGTCCACGCCGTGCTCCGCGCAGAGGCCGAGCACGTGGTCGTAGTAGCGGGGGTGCTGCTCGCGCGGCCACAACAGCAGGGGCAGGTCGCGCAGTTCGGCCAGGCGCAGGCTGCTCCGGCGGGCCAGCGGGTGGTCCCGGCCGAGCGCGACCAGCACCGGTTCGTCGGCGATCCGCTCCAGCCGGTAGCCGTCCACCGCGTCCAGGAAGCGGCCGAGCCCGATGTCGGCCAGCTCGGCGGCCAGGGTGGCGGAGACCTGCCCGGTGTCCACGGCCAGTTCGGCGGTGTCGAGCGCGGGCAGCTCCTGCTCGGCCCGGCTGACCACGGCGGGCAGCAGGCGGTTCACCACGCTCGGCGAGGCGACGATCCGGGCGGTGCCCAGCCGGGACTCCTCGTGCAGCCGGACCCGGGTCAGCAGCGTCTCGGCCTGCCGGAGCAGCAGAGTGCTCTCGGCGGCCATCACCTCGCCGGCCTCGGTGAGCGCGACCGAGCGGCGGCTGCGGTCGAACAGCTCGACGCCGACGGTCCGCTCCAGCCGGGCGACCTCCTGACTGACCGTCGGCTGCGAGATGTGCAGCCGCTCGGCGGCCCGCCCGAAGTGCAGCGTCTCGGCGACGGTCAGGAAGACCTGGAGCTGGCGCAAGGTGAAACCCATGGGTGGCAGGGTAGACGAACCAATAGGTGATGGCCTATCAGAAACCTCAGTACTCATTCTGGATTCCGATGTGAACCGTCCATACGCTGAGCAGCACGTTGCCCCACCGCAGCGGCAGCCTCACAGAGAGTTCGCATCATGACCGGACTTCTTCCCCCCGCCGCTCCCGCCGTCCAGGTCTCCGAGGAGGTCGCCCGGGCGCTCGCCGACGGCCGGCCGGTGGTCGCCCTGGAGTCGACCATCTTCACCCACGGCCTGCCGCGGCCGCGCAACCTGGCCGTCGCGCTGGAGGCGGAGCGGCAGCTGCGGGCGGCGGGCGTCGTGCCCGCCACGATCGGGGTACACGCCGGGGTGCCCACGGTCGGGCTGAGCACCGGACAGATCACCGAACTGTCCGCCGCCGACGGGCTGGACAAGGTGAGCCTGCGCGACCTCCCGGTGGTCGCCGCGCTCGGCCGGCACGGCGGCACCACCGTCGCCGCCACCGCCTTCCTCGCCCACCGCGCCGGCATCCGGGTCTTCTCCACCGGCGGCCTCGGCGGCGTGCACTTCGGCGCCTCGGAGAGCTTCGACGAGTCGGCCGACCTGACCGCCCTGGCCGCCACCCCGGTCACCGTGGTCAGCGCGGGCGTGAAGTCCATCCTCGACATCCGGGCCACCCTGGAACGCTTCGAGACGTACAACATCCCGGTCATCGGCTACCGCACCCGCAGGTACCCCGGCTTCTACGTCACCGACTCCGGCCACGAGATCAACTTCAGCGTGGAGTCGCCCGAGCAGGCCGCCGGGGTGATCGAGGCCCGCGACCGGCTCGGCCTGCCGCAGGCCGTCCTGATCGCCAACCCGGTCGACCCGGCCAAGCAGCTGCCGCCGGAGGAACTGGACGGCATCCTGGCCCGCGCCTGGGCCGAGGCCGAGCGGCAGGGCGTCACCGGGAACGCCGCCACGCCCTTCCTGCTCGACTTCATCCAGCGGGACACCGGCGGGCGCAGCCTGGACGTCAACGTCGAGGTGTACCGGGGCAACGTCCGGCTCGGCGGGGAGATCGCGACGGCGCTGGCCTCCGGTGCCTCCGGTGCCTCCGGTGCTGCTGCGGCGGGTGCTGCGGCCTCGGCGGGCGCCGTCGAGACCGGGGCCTGAGCCGTGCTGGGGGTGCTCGGGGACCTCGTCGAGGACATCGTGGTCTGGGCCGACGGCCCGCTGCGGCACGGCACCGACTCCGGCGCCCGGGTCTTTCGGCGGCGCGGCGGCAGCGCGGCCAACGTCGCCTGCTTCGCCGCCGGGCAGTACCCGGCCCGCTTCCTCGGCTGCGTCGGCGAGGACGCCGTCGGGGACGGCGTCGTCGCCGAACTGACCGGCCACGGCGTCGACGTACGGGTCTCCCGGCGCGGCCGGACCGGCAGCGTCGTGGTGCTGATCGACCAGGGCGGCGAGCGGACCATGCTGCCCGACCGGGGCGCCGCCACGCTGCTGGAGCGGGTCCCGGACGCCTGGCTGGCCGGACTGACCCACCTGCACGTGCCGGCCTACTCCTTCGACGGCGAGCCGGTCGGCGGTACGGCGGTGGACGCGCTCGCCCGGGTCCGGCGGGCGGGCGGCACCACCTCGGTGGACGCCTCCTCGACCGGGATGCTGGAGCGCTTCGGTCGGGAGCGCTTCCTGGTCCTGCTGGCCGGGCTGGCGCCGACCTTCGTGTTCGCCAACCGCTCCGAGTCGGCGTTCCTCGGACTGCTGGTCGGCGGCCTGCCGGGGCCGGAGCGGGCCCGGCTGGCGGCCACCACGGTGGTCACCAAGGCGGGCGCCGAGGCGACCGCCGTCGACGTCCCGGGCGAGCCGCTGGCCATGGTGCCGGTGCCGCCGGTGGCGGAGGTGCGCGACCTCACCGGGGCCGGGGACGCCTTCGCGGCGGGGTTCCTGGCCGGCTTCCTGGACACCGGGGACCTCCGGCGCGCGGCCGGCCTCGGGCACCGCAGCGCGGCCCGGGTGCTGGCCTCGCCCGGGGCCTCCTTCGGCGGGGAGTGACGGTTCGGCGGGTGCCCTTCGGCGGGCCCGTCGGCGGCGGGCCTGCCCGGAGTTACCTGGGCACCGCGTCCTTGCGGAGGAAGTGCTTCAGCTTCTGCCAGGTCCAGGTGTTGACCACGTCCTCGGCGGTGAGCCAGCCGCGCTGCGCCGTGCCGATGCCGTAGCGCGGGTAGCCGAGCTGGCCGGTGGCGTGCGCGTCGCTGTCGATCGCGAACCGCACGCCGTGCCGCCTCGCCCGCAGGACGTCCTCGTCGCGCAGGTCGAGCCGCTGCGGGGAGCTGTTGATCTCGATCGCGGTGCCGGTGCGCGCGGCGGCCTCGAACACGGCGTCCAGGTCGACGTCGATCGGTCCGCGCCGGCCGATCCGGCGGGTGGTGAGGTGCCCGATGACGTGCACGTACGGGTTCTCGCAGGCGCGGATCAGCCGACGGGTCTGGGCGGCCCGGTCCAGGGCGAAGTGCGAGTGCACGGAGGCCACGCAGACGTCGAAGCCGGCCAGGAACTCCGGTGGCCAGTCCACCCCGCCGTCCGGGCCGATGTTCAGCTCGGTGCCGTGCAGCAGGCGCAACTTCTTGTGCCGGTCGGCGAGTTGCCGCAGCTGCTCGCGCTGGGCGAGCATCTTCTCGTCCGTCATCCGCTGCATCACCAGGTCCGGGGCGTGGTCGGTGACGGCGAAGTAGGAGTAGCCGCGGGCGGCGGCGGTGTCGACCATCTCCTCCAGGGTGGCGAGCCCGTCGGTCAGGTCGGTGTGGGTGTGCAGGTCGCCGCGCAGGTCGGACTCCTGGACCAGGTCCGGGAGTCCGCCCTCCAGCGCGGCCTCGATCTCGCCCCGGTCCTCGCGCAGCGGCGGCGGGATCCACGGCAGGCCGAGCGCCGCGTACACCTCCTCCTCGGTCTCCGAGACCACCTTGGCGCCGCCGTCCACCTCGAACAGCCCGTACTCGGAGAGCTTCAGCCTGGCCCGGACGGCCATCGTGCGCAGCCGGATGTTGTGCGCCTTCGAGCCGGTGAAGTAGACCAGCGCCGCTCCCCAGTCCTCCTCCGGGAGGACCCGCAGGTCCACCTGTACGCCCTGGGTGGTACGGACCGAGGTCTTGGTGCCGCCGCTGCCGATCACCTCGGCGACGTAGGGGAGTTCGGTGAGCGCGGCCATCAGCGGGGCGGAGTCCGCCGCGGTCGCGAGCACGTCGATGTCGCCCACCGTCTCGCGCATCCGGCGCAGCGAGCCCGCGTACGCGCAGCGGGTGCAGCCGGGGACGGCGGAGAGCGCGGCGACCAGCTGCTCGGCCAGCTCGGTGGCGGCGTCCAGCAGGGTGCGGCCGCCGGACTGCCGCATCAGCTCGATGCCGTGCAGGATCCGCTCGCCGCTGCGCTCGCCGAAGCCGGGCAGGTCGGCGAGCCGCTCGGCCCGGGCGGCCGCGGCGAGTTCGTCCACCGAGGCGATCCCGAGGTCGCGGTAGAGGGCCAGGGCGCGCTTGGGCCCGACCCCGGGGACGGCCGTCATCTCCCGTACGCCGGACGGGACCTCGGCGCGCAGCGCCTCCAGGGCGGGGATGGTCCCGGTGGCGAGGTACCCGGCGATCTTCTCGGCGGTGGACCTGCCGACGCCGGGGATCTGCTGCAGGCCCTTGACGTCCAGGCCGGCCAGGTCCTCGGGGTGGCCGCCGACCGCGCGGGCGGCCTTCTCGTAGGCGCGGGCCCGGAAGGCGTCCCCGCCGGTGATGTTGATCAGGTCGGCGTACTCCTGGAGCAGCTCCCTGACCTGGTCGTTGAGCCGGGGCATGGGGCAAGTCTAGGGTCGGTGGGGCGGGGGCGCCGGGTGTACTTCCTCGTGTACTCCGTCAGTCGTACGCGACGGTCAGCAGCAGGACCATGGTCAGCCCGCCGCCGGGGGTCGGTTCCACCGCGAGCCGGCCGCCCGCGGCCACCACCAGGCGGTGCAGGGCGGGCCCGACCGGGCCGTCCGCCCGCACGCCCGGGATCAGCCGCTCGCGCGCCTCGGGCGGCTCGTAGGCGCCCCGGTCGGAGACCCGGACCTCCACCCGGGCGCGGGTCGCCGCCGTCCGTCCGGGCGCCCGCAGCGCGGACGCGCCGCCCGCCACGTCGGCCCGGACCAGCACCCGGCCGCCCAGCGGGCTGCGCCGGATCGCGTGGTCGACCAGCCCGGCGAGGACGGCCTCCAGCCGGCGGGCGTCCCCGGCCACCACCGGGAGCCCGGGGGCCACCCGGACCGTGACGGCCGCCGCCCGCCCGCCGCCGCGCACCACCCGGCGGACCACGTCGGCCACCTGGACGTGCCGGGCCATCGGTTCGCAGCCGGCCTGCCGGCCGGTCCACCGCAGCCGCTCCAGCTCGGTGCGGTCGAGCGCCCTGGGCGCGGCCATCGCGCCGGGCGAGTACGGGCCGGGGCCCTCCTCGACCCCGGTCGGCGCCGCCGCGCCCACGCGCCCGGACCCGCCCCGGCGCCCGGTGCCGACCGCGCCGACGGTGCCGCCGAGCGCGCCGAGCGCCTTGGCTCCCGTCGCGACGTAGCCCCAGAGCCTCCCGCGTGCCATCGCCCTGCCCCTCGTGCTCCCCGGCGGCCGTCATCGAATCCGCGGCCGACCGGGGTGGGCCGGCTTCCGGGCCCTTCCTGCCAGCGTGCGCCTCGGCCGCCCGGGTGACAATCCCGCTCCGGGTCGCGGTCCGCTCCGGGGCCCCCGCCGAGCGGCCGGCCGGGCACCCGCCGACCGGCGGGGCCCGGAGGCGTGGCCTACTGCGGATCGAGTAACCGCAAGGACTTCTTCGCAAAAGATCTTTCGCAAAAAACCCTTTGCAAAGAACTCTTTGGGGTTCTAGTCTCCTGCCATGACCGAAGAACGCGGCTGGAAGCACAGCGACGACCCGCACATCGCCATCACCGCCAAGAACATGCGGGCGATGGCGCATCCCGTGCGGATGCAGTTGGTCGGGCTCCTGCGCAAGCACGGCCCGTCCACGGCGACGAGGCTCGCCGAGCAGCTGGGGCTCAACTCCGGAGCCACCAGCTACCACCTGCGCCAGCTCGCCGCCGCGGGCTTCGTCGAGGAGGACGAGGAGCGCGGCAACGCCCGCGAGCGGTGGTGGCGTTCGGCCCACCCGCTCACCGTCTGGACGGTGGACGACATGGCGGACGACGAGCTCGACACGGCCGCCGGCTTCCTGCGGTCCGTCCTGGCCGCGCACACCCAGACCGCTCAGCGCACGCTGGACGCCTTCGAGACCATGCCGCGCGAGTGGCGCCGGGTGACGGACCTCAGTGACCGGGTCCTGCAGCTCACGCCCGCCGAGGCCGAGCGGCTGTCCGGCGAACTGTTCGAGGTGGTCAGGCGCTACCGGCAGATCGACCACGGCGGGCCCGCGCCGGAGGGCACCGAGCAGGTGTCCGTGGTCGTCCACCTCCTGCCGGACGCGACCGCCACCGCCACCGCAAGCGAGGGGGAGACCGCATGACCACCGGCACCGCCGCCACCGCTGCTACCGCCACCGACGCGCCGGGGCGCAGCTTCCGCCCGCTGGCCGGGGTGCTGACGGCCATGGCCGTCTCCGTGACGGGCACACGCGTCTCGGCCATCGCCCTGCCCTGGTTCGTCCTGGCCACCACCGGCAGCGCCACCATGACGGGCCTCGTCGCGTTCGCCGAGATGGCGCCGTACGTGGCGGTCAAGGCGCTGACGGGCCCGTTAGTCGACCGGCTCGGGCCGCGCGTGGTGTCCTGGACGACGGACGCGGTCAGCGCCGTCGCGGCCGGGCTGGTCCCGCTGCTGCACGCGCAGGGGCTGCTCCCGTTCTGGGTGCTGCTGGTGATGGTCGCGGTGATCGGGGCGATGCGCGGCCCGGGGGACTTGGCCAAGTCCGTCATGGTCCCGGAGGCGGCCGACCACGCCCGGGTGCCGATGGAGCGCGCCACCGGGCTGTCGGGCGTCACCGAGCGGCTGGCCTCCACCATCGGGCCGGCGGTCGGCGGCGGGCTGGTCGCCCTGATGGGCCCGCTGGCCGGGCTGGCGATCAACGCGGTCACCTTCGCGCTCGGCTCGCTGATCATCGCGGTCGCGCTCCCGCGCGGCATGGGGCGCCCGGCGGTGCCCGCCACGGCCGCGGATCCGGCCGCCGATCCGGCCGTTGACGCGTCCGGGGAGGAGCAGCCCGCGGGCTACTGGCGGATGTTCCGCGAGGGCTTCACCTTCCTGCGCTCGGAGCCGCTGCTGCTCACCGTGATCGTGATGATCGGCATCACCAACCTGATCGATGCCGGGTTCATCACCGTCCTCGTCCCGGTCTGGGCGCGGGAGTCCGGCAACGGACCGGCCGCCATCGGCCTACTGGCCGCCTCCATGGGTGCCACCGCGGTCGTCGGCAGCCTGATAGCGGCGGCCGTCGCCTCCCGGCTGCCCCGTCGGACGGTCTTCTTCACCGGCTTCCTGCTGTGCGGCGCACCGCGCTTCCTGGTGCTCGCCCTCGGCGCGCCGATGTGGCTGGTAATCACGGTCTTCGCGATCGGTGGCTTCGGCTCCGGCTTCCTCAACCCGATCCTCGGCGCGGTGCTCTTCGAGCGGGTGCCCCGCCACCTGCTGGGCCGCGTCCATGCCCTTGGCGACTCCCTCGCCTGGGCCGGCATCCCGCTCGGCGGCCTGGTCGCCGGTGCGGCGGTCGCCACGGTCGGCCTCATACCCAGCCTGATCGCGGCCGGCGCCCTGTACTTCGCGACCACCACGCTGGCCGGGCTGCGCCCCGAGTGGCGGGAGATGGACCGCCTCCGTGGCGGCTCGGGCCGAGCGGACAGCGTGGCCGGCGCGAGCGGTGTGGGCGACGCGGCCGACGCGGCCGTCGAGCCGGAACCGGCGCGCAGCGCGTAAGCCGCCCCCCCGGGCGTGGCTAGCGGGCCCGATCGGTGACCGGGCCGGGCTCATCCGCCGGGCGGTGGCCCGCCCAGTGGAGCAGCAACAGGCTGGCCAGGGCGGCGAGGGCGCACCAGGTGGAGACGAAGGCGAGGTGCCAGAGCAGGGCGCAGACGACGGCGCCCGCACCGGTGACGAGACCGAGACGGCGGAGCAGGCGGTCGCCGCTCACCAGGAGGGAGCCGACGGTGGCGAGGAGGTAACCGGCCAGCAGGAGGGCCGGGTACGGGATGCCGACCGCGTAGCCCAGGGTGTGGCCATGCACGGCGGCCGTCACCGGATGGGAGCCGACGGCCACGGCCAGCGGGACGGCGACCGCCGCACCGAGCAGGGTGAGCGCGGCGAGCGCCCGTCGGCGCGGTCCGGCGGCGGCGCACCACACGGCGGCCGGGACCAGGACGGGCAGCAGCGGCAGGGCGACCACCGCCCAGGCGGTGCGGGCCGCTCCGGCGAGGCCGTCCGGCAGCCCGCCGTCCGTACCGAGCCAGACCAGCGCCTCGATCAGCTGGTGCACGCCCAGCACCAGGGGGAGCGCGGCGAGCGGCAAGCGCTCGGGCCGGCCGGCCCGACGGGCACGGACCACACACGCCACGCCCGTGACCGCGACCAGCCCACCGGCCACGGCGTCCGCCTGCGCGCTCCAGCACATCGCGGTTTAGCCGGTGCTCCCGGGGCGGTCGTCCCCCTCGGGCCCCTGCTCCGCTCCGTCCCCGGCCTTGTCCTCCGGTTCGTCCCCGGGTTCTTCCCCGGCTTCGTCCTCCGGTGGCGCCCCGATGCTCTCCAGGGTGTCGCGTGCGGTCCCGGGCATCGCCGGATGGCGGCCGATCACGATCACCCCGATCACGATCGCCAACAGCCCGACCGCCTGCCACGCCAATGCCCCCGGGGTCACCCGCAACCGGTCACCGAGGAAACCCACCGCGCAGGCGATCCCGGCCAGCGGCTGGGCGGCGGTCAGTGCCGGCAGGGACATCCGCAGCGGCGCGGCCTCGAAGGCGCTCTGCACCAGCAGCAGCCCGACCACCCCCGCCACCACCACCGCGTACGGCTGCCAGCTGCGCAGCACCGCGGCCAGGCCCTCGTGGTCGAGGCGCTGGGTGGTGGTCCGGGTCAGCGCGTCCTGGAGGCCGTAGAGCAGCCCGGCGGCGAGCGCCAGCAGGGTCGCCTCCTCGAACAGCGGCAGCCGACGGGCCAGCGAGACCAGCAGCACCACCAGCCCGACCACGGTGCCCACCACCAGCCAGTGCCGCAGCTCCCCGGCGGGCGGCCCGCCGCCGGTCGGCCGCCCGGCCACGATGAAGGCCGTCACCCCGAGGGCCAGCAGCGCCACCCCGGCCCAGCCGGAACGGCCCAGGGTCTGACGGGTCAGCACCCGGGCCAGGGCCATCGCGAAGATCAGATTGGTGGCCAGCAGCGGCTCGACCAGCGACACCTCGCCCTGGTTGAGCGCGAACGCCGAGAGGATCAGCCCGCTGACCATGAACCCGGTGCCGAGCAGCCACTGCGGCATCCGCATCAGGTCCAGCAGCAGCCGCCAGCGCAGCAGATCGGAGCGCGGGGCTTGCTGAGCCGCGTGCTGCTGGAGGACGAAGCCGAGCCCCAGACAGCAGGCCGCACTGAGAGCGAGGAGGAAGACCGCCACGGAGGGACCACCAGGTTGTCGCTGCCCGCGCCGCGCCGACGAGTCCGAGAGGTGGGTCGGGCGTCGCGGCCGCTCCCGTCAGCCTACCGCCGGGCCGGTGCCCGGGCCGATCGCACGACACGCCCGCGGCGGGGCGGGCCACCAGGCCCTCCGGCAGCGCTTGCCGCCATCGGCAGGGCAGGCGCACGCTGGTGTGAGCGGCCGCCACGGGTCACCGTCCGTGCCGGTCCGGACAGGCGCGACGGGGGCCGCCGCCAGGAGGTGTGGCATGCACAACCAGTGGGACGTGGAGCTGAGGTTCGAGGAAGACGGCGTGCACACGGCGTGTGACGCCAGGCTGACCGGCGCCAGGGCGCCTGGCCTGAGCGCGCACGGCGAGTCCGTGAAGAGCGCGGACGACCGTCCGCTTGCCAGGATCGGCGAGGAGGTCGCGGCCTCCCGCGCCCTGGAGGAACTGTCCCGCAAGCTGCGGGCCCAGGCGACCGGGGAGATCGACGACGAAGGGCACCGCCCGGGCTACCTGATCTACTGAGCCCACCGGCCGCCCCGCCCCTCCCGGTCCGCAGCGGCTCCGGGCAGCCCGGCGGCCGCGCGCTCGACGTGGACGGCGCCCACGGAGGCGCGTTCCAGCGAAGGTACGCCATGGCCTCGGAGGGAGGAGGGCCATCACCGGACCGGCCTGTCCGGTCGTCGGCCCTACCGGCGCCACCACGGGGCGCGGAGGACGTCGTCCGGGTCGGTGGCGCAGTTGGTGCCGCTGACCACCTCGTGGGCGGGAACGTCCCAGCCGACGACGCCCGGAGCCTGACGGTCCAGCTCGACCAGCCGGGCGCGCTGCGGGCCGGCGCCGGTGTCGACGTCGCACATCAGCACGCTCGTCCAGGACCGGCCGTCGAGGGCGGCGACGACCGAGAGCACCGGAAGCACCACCAGGGAGAGCAGCAGCGCCGCGACCCGGACCGCCTCGACGGCCCGGGGCCCGAAGGCCACGGCGGTGCGCCCGGTGCGCCGGCCGGTGTCGGCCGAGCGCGCGCCCGTCCGGTACTCGGCCACCACGCCGAGCCGCAACAGGTAGCCCAGGACGCCCGCCGCCACACCCCACCACAGCCCGTTGAACGCCCCGACCACCACCCCGAGCGCCCCCGGCAGGATCGCCGCCCGCGCCGCCGTCTCCGCCAGGGCCCGCCCCTGGCGCCGGGCGGCCCCGCCGTGAGCGGCCCGGTAGGCGTAGCCGATGTAGGAGAGCACCGCCGCCAGCACGACCGCCAGCACCGGCTCGGCGAAGAACATCCCGATGACGACGTCCACCCAGTTCGCCGGCCCCATCGCCAGCAGCGCGTCCCGGGCCGCGTCCCCACCCCCGAGCGTCCACGCCAGCTTCAGCACCGGAATGGCGAACACCACCGCCGGCGCCATCACATGAGCCGCACTCACCTGCGCCGCGCCGCCGCCCCGCGTCCCTTCGGTCATCCGGCAACGCTACGCACGCCCCCCGCACCCCCACACCTCCGACACCCACCCCTGCACCTCGTGGCCTAACCCCAATGCCAGTGACTTAGGTTGTGGCTGCTCTGGTGATCGCGATGACTGCGGGGACTGGTGGTGGCCAGTTGCGGTGTTGGACGCGTTTGAGGGGC
>NZ_JBIAXP010000042.1:0-79965 GCF_042896795.1 Kitasatospora sp. NPDC001261 | reverse complement strand
GCTTGCTTGAGCCGGTTGCCCGGAAACGGGCACGGCCGGTTCTGAGGGGGCGGGGACGCAGCAATGCGTCCCCGCTACCCGACGACGTCTGGGCCAAGTTCGCCGAACTGCGACCCGAGCCGCCCGCCCTCGCACCCGTACTGGCAGCCCCCCTGACCGCCGCGATGCGCCGCCTGATGACCCTCGACACCCGCCGACTCACCCACCCTGGTGAACCGCTCGCCGGCCAATCCGACTGGGTCGACGCCTTCGAGAAGGCCGGACAGGACCTCATCCGCCTGGCGCGCGACGGCCGCCTCACCCGCGGGCTACGCGCCGTCCTCACCCACCTGATGATCTTCCACGCCAACCGCGCCGGCCTGCCGGTCGAGCACCAATCCGCCACTGCTGCACGCGCGTTGGAAACCGTCTTCCATTCCGGCGAGGGCCCCACGCCCTCGCAGCCCACCATCCGCACAACCACTAGGGTCGCCGACGTGACTACTCTCAGCAACAGCGCCGCCACCTCCGCGGAGCAGCTGCGCAACAGCCTTACCGACCGTCTGCTCGCCCAGAAGCACATCACCAGCACCTCGGTGGAGCGTGCCTTCCGCACCGTTCCCCGCGAGCACTTCCTGCCCGGCTTCCCTCTGGAGGCCGCCTATGCCGACAACCCCACCTACACCAAGACCGACGGGTCCGGCACCCGGATCAGCGCCGCCTCCCAGCCCGCCATCGTCGCCCTGATGCTGGAGCAGCTCGACGCCCGGCCCGGCCAGCGCGTCTTCGAGGCCGGGGCCGGGACCGGCGTCAACGCCGCCTACCTGGCCACAATCGTCGGCCCCGACGGACACGTGGTCGCCGTCGACGTGGACGACGACCTCGTCGACGGCGCCCGCAAGCACCTCGCGGACGCCGGGATCACCAACGCCGACGTGGTCCTCGGCGACGGCGCCCTCGGCCACCCCGACGCCGCCCCGTTCGACCGACTGATCGCCACGGTGAGCAGCAACGAGATGCCCACCGCCTGGCTCCGACAGGTCAAGCCCACCGGGCGGATCGTCCTGCCGCTGCGCCTACGCGGCACCGCCTCGCGCACCATCGCCTTCGAGCGCGGAGAGAACGGCTGGGTGTCGGTCGACGACCAGCTCGCCGTCTTCATGCCGCTGCGCGGCAGCATGGACGACGCCCGCCGCACCGTCACCCTCACCCACCACGGCGACGTCACCCTCCAGGTCCACAAGGACCAGACCGACGCGGTCGACGCCGACCTGCTGCTTGGCATCCTCGATACCGAGCGCCACGACGTCTGGACCGGCGTCACCATCCCGGCCGGCACCACCTACGAGTACCAGGACCTGTGGCTCGCCCTCACCCTCCCCAACTCCCTGATGCGGATGGGCGTCACCGGCACCGCCCGCGAACGCGGCGTGAACCCGATGTTCGGCTGGGGCGCCATGGCCACGGCGGACGCCGGTTCCCTCGCCTACCTCACCCTGCGCCCCGGCCCACCCGACCCCGACGGCCGCAAGACCTACGAGACCGGCGTCATCGGCCACGGCCCGACGGGCGCCGCCCTCGCCGACCTCGTCGCCGAGCAGATCCGCACCTGGAACACCGGTTTCCGCAGCCGACCCCTGCGCTTCGAACTCCCCGACACCCCCGCCACCGCGGACCCGAACGCCGGCCGCTTCTTCCTGGACCGCCCCCACCACCCGATCACCGTCATCTGGGAGTAGCCCGCATGCACCCGACCGGACCGATCGCCCGGCGCTTCCCGCTGGTCGCCCGCCACCGGCCCGCGTGCCTGCCCCTCGACACCCGTGTCGGCCGGCTCACCGAGCTGGCCGACACAGCCTCCCGGCAGGGGGATCCCAGCCTCGCCTCCGCCGTCTTCAACCAGGCGGCCCTCCTCGCCTCCGACCTCGCCCTGCCCGGCTACGCCCGCGAACTCTGCCACCGCCACGCCGCCCTCCACCTCACCCGCGGCCCGCTCCCCACGACCAGCGCCATCCACGGCCTCGAACCCGTCGTCAACCTCGCCCGCCTCCACATCCGCGCCGGCCACCACCAGCACGGCCACCAGCTCCTCCTCGACCTCTACCACGCCGTCACCACCGCCACCGAGACCACCCTCGACGGCATCACCATCCCCGCTCGCCTCACCGAGACCGACCAACAGCGCCACGAAGTCCGCCGGTGGCTGTGGCGCGTCCTCATCGCCGACGGCACCCGCGCCCTCACCACCGCCGGCCGCTGGACGGCCGCCCTGCGCCACATCGAGCAGCACCGCGGCATCGGCCGGCTCATCCTCGACGGCCGCCAGGTCGCCGTCCTCGCCCACGCCACCGCCAGCGACCTCCCCGGCGCCCTCGCCCTGCTGGCCGACACCGAGCCGGGCGCGCCCTGGGAGAACGCCGTCACCGCCGTCCTCACCACCCTGTGCCGCCCCGGCGACCGGCCCGCCGCCGAAACCGCGATCGACCACTGCCTCGCCCTCGAACCCGATGAGGGCCTGGCCGTCTTCACCACCCGCCTCGCCCTGACCGCGATCGACACCGCCGGCCCGGACACCCCCGCCTCCCGAGACCTGATCGAGCAGCTCTCCCACCGAGCGGGTGAAACGGGCGACGGCTACGCACTGCGCGACCTCCTCACCCACCCCGGTGTCCGTGACCGCCTCGGACCCGGCCGGACAGCCGAACTCGCACAGACCCTCGCCGCCTGCGCGCTCGGCTCCGCCACCCTCCCCGAGCCCCTCCGCGACCAGCTGGAGGCCGCCCTCGCCGATGCCCGGGCGGTACTCGAAGCCTCCCCGCCGGACCCGGTCCCACCCGCAGGAAACCCGTTCGGACATCACATCCCCAGAACAGCACACAGCTGAAGCAGCCTTCGGAGTTGCCTCAAACGGGCGAGAGTCACAGGACGGCAACTCACGGGACGGGCGCGAGGCTCTCACGAGCTACTCCACGTCGACGGTCTGACCAGGCATGCTGCCGAGTCGATCCCCGCTGACGCCTGATCGTCCCTCCAGAAGGGATGATCAGGCGTGGTGTGTCAGCGCAAGGCGGCCCTGGCCGGGTCGGCTCATCTGAAACTCCTCTCCGGCGTGACAATCGAAGCGAGGATGCACAACCGACAGGCCCAGCAGAAGGCATGTGGGCTTCATGACGAGACGGTTGAGGACCGGGAAGGGCTGATCCGCCGCGCCCCGGACGGCACCCGACCGGCCGGATCCGCGGGGCCGGCCCCGCCGCGGTAGGTGTAGGAGACGTACTCGGCGACGCCCTCCCGTACGCGAACCGGCCTCGGTCGTCGCGTGGCTGGAGGCTCTCATGGAACGGACGGTTTGGTCCGGAGCCTCGGGCGCGCGACGAAGACCCATTCCGGCACCCGGCACCTCCCGCCCCAGGGCCTCCTAAGTACATTTCATGCATTGGGAGTTGATGCTACTTTCCATGTACCGATGCAACTCAGGGAGGGGTTGAAGTGAAGGTCACGTTCATCCAGGTGGAGGGCACGGCAGAAGAGCTGGACGCGTCCGACGTGGGAAGGCAGCTCATCGCCGCGATGGGAGTGGGCCCGACACCTGCCAGCCGTGCCACCGCAGGGGAGGACGCGGCGGTCGGGGGCAGCCGGCAGTCGCTGCCGATTCCCGGCCTCGCGGCCGAGGGCCAGGCGGAGGTGAGGAAGATGCTGACCCGGAACCCCGCCGCGGAGCAGTTCGTCTCGTTCCTCGAGGAGACGACGTCGTGGCCCAACGCCGCGCTGCACGGGGTCAAGCGGAAGACCCACCAGGAGGGAGAACCCCTCGACTACAGCGACTACCTGCGCCTGCGACGGCAGGGAAGCCAGCTCGGCGGGTTCGCGTACGTCTACGCCGACACCGGCGTGGTCAACCTGCGGCTCAACTACGACAGCGACGCCGCGACCCTTCACGGCATCGCGCCGGACGCCTATCTCGTCCCCAAAGGCCACCGGGCCTACCGGGTGAGCGTGCAGATCACGGACGAGAACACGCTCCGCCAGGCACTCGAGCTCGCCGAGATGGCCTACAAGCTGACGTAGCCCGGGATCCTGGCGGTCAGGCCGAGCCCTGCTTGCCACCAACGTCCTTGCTTCATCCGGCAGTTCTTCGGGCGCCGCCGCGCCGAACGGCTGGGGTCAGGACCCGGCGGGCCGCCTCCTGCCGGTCGACGTGCAGTACCCGGGCGAGCCCGTCGAGCATGATGACGGGCTCGCCCTTCGCATAGCGGAGGGCCTGGCCTCAGAGTTCCCCGGTGCCTGCCGCCAGTTGCTCCCGGTCGTAGGAGTCGCGCGAGAGGGCGATGGCGTCGCGGTGGCGTTCCGCCCAGGCGGTGAGGCCCTTGAGGGAGGCGTAGAGTTCGGCGGCCATCTCGGTGCCGCGGTACTCCACCTTGGGCGGCACGGTCGCGTAGACGGTGCGTTCGATCAGTCCGTCGCGTTCGAGGTTCCGCAGTGTCAGGGTGAGCATGCGGCGGCTGATTCCGGGTACGGACCGTTCGAGTTCGGTGAAGCGGACCGGGCCGTGGCTGAGGTTGAGCAGGATCCCGATCGCCCACTTGCCGCTGATCCGGTTGAGCGCCTCCAGGACGGTGCACGCCTCGCGGGCGGGGGCCGGGTCGTCGAGGCCGCCGGTCTCGTCGATGTCCTCGATCACATCGTTGTTCCCCAGGAACATGAAAGTGCCTCCTTACGGTGGACTTGATGGTCACACATGATGGTCGCTGTAACAAGAAGTGCCCTCAGGGAGCGCGGGCGCCACCGGGCGCCCCTCCCGGGCCATTCCCCCGAAGGACTGCTCCGATGACCACGCAAGCCCCGCCGTCCCTCCAGCCTTCCAGGTCACGCTGGTTGGCACTGGGGCTCCTCTGCACCGGCAACCTGATGATCATCCTCGACGGTTCGATCGTGACCGTCGCCCTCCCGACCATCCAGACCGACCTCGGCTTCACCCAGTCCGGCCTGGCCTGGGTGGTCAACGCCTACCTCATCGCCTTCGCCGGGCTGCTGCTGCTCTCCGGCCGGCTGGGCGACCTGCTGGGCGGCAAGCGCGTCTTCAGCGCGGGCCTGGGCCTGTTCACGGTGGCCTCGCTGGCCTGCGGCCTGTCCTCCTCCTCGACGGCGCTGGTGGTGTTCCGGTTCGTCCAGGGGGTCGGCGGGGCGCTCGCCTCGGCCGTCGTCCTGGGCATGATCATCACCCTGTTCCCCGACGCCGGCGAGCGCGCCAAGGCACTGGCGGCGTACGCGTTCGTCTCCGCGGCCGGCGCCTCGCTGGGCCTGATCCTGGGCGGCGTGCTGACGCAGAGCTTCAGCTGGCCGTGGGTGTTCTACGTCAACGTGCCGATCGGCCTGGTGGCGCTCGTGCTGACGCAGAGCGTGGTGCCCGGCGGGAAGGGAGCGGGGCTGCGCGAGGGCGCCGACCTGATCGGTTCGGTGCTCGCCACCGGCGGTCTGATGCTGCTGGTCTACACGATCATCAAGGCCGAGGAGTACACCTGGGGCGACGCCCGCACGCTGGGCCTGCTGGCCGGCTCGCTGGTGCTGCTGGTCGGTTTCGTGGTCCGCCAGGCGTACGCGGCCAAGCCGCTGCTGCCGCTGCACATCTTCCGCTCCCGGGCGGTCTCCGGCGCCAACGGCATCATGGTCCTGATGGTCGCCGGCCTGTTCGGTTACCAGTTCTGCACCGCGCTGTACTTCCAGAACGTCCTGGGCTATGACGCGCTGAAGACCGGGCTCGCCTTCCTGCCCGCGCCGGTCACCATCGCGATCGTCTCGCTGGGCTTCGCGGTCAAGCTGAACCAGAAGTTCGGGCCCCGCCGGGTGCTGGTCGTCGGCCTGCTGCTGGTGGCCGCGGCGCTCGCGCTGCTGGCCCGGGTGCCGAGCGACGGCAGCTTCCTCGCCGACATCGTGCCGCCGTTCGTGCTGCTCGGCCTCGGCTTCGGCGCGGCCATGCCGGCGCTGATCGGCCAGGCCATGTCGGTCACCTCGCCCAACGACGCCGGCATCGCCTCCGGCCTGGTGAACACCACCCAGCAGGTCGGCGCCTCGATCGGCACCGCCGTGCTCGCCACGGTGGCCGCCTCCCGCACCGCGACTCTGCTCGGCGAGGGCGACAGCAAGGTGGCGGCGCTCACCGGCGGCTTCCACCTCTCCTACGGGCTCAGCGCCCTGTTCGTGGCGGTCGGCGTCCTGGTGGCCGCCTTCGTCCTGCGCAGCCCCGCGGACGGCGCCGAGAGCGCCCCCGAGTCGGACCTCAAGTCTGCGGACACCCCCGTACCGCACGTTTGACGGTCCCCGCGCGGCCGTTCTGGAGGGCCTCCCGGAACGGCCGCACCACCCCGACGGCGCGTACCGCCGCCGGGGCCGCACCGCACTCGGCACCACGTCGGAGCACCACGTCGGAACACCGCGTCGGAACACCGCGTCGGAACACGCCGGCCGAGACACCGGCCGAGCACACCCACGAGGATCCCGCCGCGAAACCCGCGGGCCCCGGGAAAGGGCCCGCTTAGGGGGACGGTCAGGGGGGTCGGATCCGGACGGAGCCAGCAGACTCGTCGCATCGTCCGCGGCCGGGTCCATCAGCGTCTCCCCCGCGGGGTGGGCGGGCCTCACGCCGCCCACCGTTCCCCGCCTCGCGCAGGATCGAGAAAGAACCCATGTACACCAGACGCCGTTTCCTCCGTCTCCCGGTCACCCTGACCGCCGCCGCCGTCATCGGCCCCGCCGTCCTCACGGCCTGCTCCGACTCCTCCGCCCCGCCCTCCGCGAAGAGCGCCGGCGGCGGCACCCTGCGCTACGGCGCCGCCGTCGAACCCGACAGCTGGGACCCGCACGCCGCGTCCACCGCCGTCACCGGGCGGCTGCTGCGCCCGGTGCTGGAGTCGCTGGTCGCGATCGCTCCGGACGGGACCGTCAAGCCGTGGCTGGCCGAGTCGTGGACGGTCTCGCCCGACGGCCTCACCTACACCTTCACCCTGCGCACCGGCGTGACCTTCAGCGACGGCACCCCGTTCGACGCGGCGGCGGTGAAGGCGAACTTCGAGCACGTCACGGCGGCGAAGACGGCGTCCAAGCGGGCGGCCGGCCTGCTCGGCCCCTACAAGGAGACCGAGGTGGTCGACCCGCGCACGGTGGCCGTGCACCTGACGGCCCCCCACGCCTCGTTCCTCAACTCGGCGGGGAGCACCTTCCTCGGCTTCCACTCCCCCGTCGCGCTGCGCGACCACGCGGGCGACCTCTCCTCCGGCGGCGCGTTCGTCGTCGGCACCGGCCCGTTCACCTTCGAGTCGGTGACGCCGGGTCAGCAGGCGGTGTTCAAGCGCCGCTCCGACTACGGCTGGGCCCCGCCGACCGCCGCCCACCAGGGGCCGGCGAAGCTGGAGAGCATCGTCGTGCTGCTGCTGAAGGAGGACGCCTCCCGGGTCGGCGCCCTGACGTCCGGTCAGGTCGACGCCGCCGAGCTGATCCCCGCCAACCGGCTGGCCGGCCTGCGCGGCCGCAACGGCGTCGAGGTGGTCCGCAAGGCGGTCCCCGGCGTCCCCTACACCTACTACCTCAACACCGCCCGCGCGCCGTTCGACGACCCGCGCACCCGGCAGGCCGTCCGGCACGCCATCGACTTCGCCGGGATCGTCAAGGGCGTCTTCCAGGGCGAGTACGAGCAGGCCTGGGGGCCGCTGGCGCCCTCCACCCCCGGCGCCGAGCCTTCGTTCGCCAAGCCGGCCTGGGAGTACAGCAAGGAGAAGGCGGAGAAGCTGCTGGACGAGGCCGGCTGGACCGGGCGGGACGCCGACGGCTACCGCACCAGGGACGGCAAGCGCCTCAGCGCCGAGCAGCCGTACGTGCAGACCTTCGTCTCGGCCCAGAACCACACCTTCGACGTGGGCGTGCAGGACGCGCTGAAGCAGGTCGGCATCGAGCTGAAGCTGGTGCCGCTGGACTCCGCGGGCTCCATCGGACGCACCGGCAAGGGCGACTACGACGTGTTCGCCTTCGCCTGGCAGGGCTCCGACCCGGTCCTGCTGGGCAGCCTCTACCACTCCAAGTCCCAGTTCGGGGGCGGCGGGGCGAACGGCAGCCGGGTCAAGGACGCCGAGATCGACGGCTGGCTGGACGAGGCCGAGGCGACCGTGGACGCCGAGCGGCGCGCCGAGCTGTACCGCAGGGTCCAGCGGAAGATCGTCGAGCAGGCTTACTCCTTCCCGGCCTACATCGCCACCATGGACGTCGCCCGGCACGGCAAGGTGAACGGGCTGGTCCTGGACGTCGACGCCAACACCGACTTCTACGGCATCGGGGTGGCCTGAGGTGTCGAACAGTGTCCGGCACGTGCCGCCCTGGGCCAGGTTCGTCGCCCGGCGGCTCGCGGCGGGGCTGGTGGTGGTGTGGGGGACGCTCACGGTGACGTTCTTCGCCCTCCACCTCGCCCCCGGCGACATCGTGGACGGACTGATCGGGCCGGGCGCCGCCGGCACCCCGGCCCTGCGTGACCAGGTGATCGCCGAGAACGGCCTGAACGACCCGCTGCTCGTCCAGTACGGCCGCCAGCTCGCCCGGTTGGCGAGCGGCGGCCTCGGCTGGTCGTACCAGCTCAACGAGCCGATCGAGCGGCTGCTCGGCAGCCAGCTCGGCCCGACCGTCGAGCTGGCGGTGTCCGCGCTGGTCACCGCGCTGGTGCTGGCGGTGCTGGCGGCCACCCTGACGGCCGGCCGGGGCCGGGCGGTGCGCGCTGCCGCCGGTGTCGCCGAGCTGCTGATGGTGTCGATGCCGTCGTTCTGGCTGGGCATCATCCTGCTGACGGTGTTCTCCTACCGGCTGCACGCGCTGCCCTCGATCGGGGCGGACGGGCCGGCGGCGCTGGTGCTGCCGACGCTGGCGCTGGCGCTGCCGCTGGCCGGGGTGCTCGCCCAGGTGATCCGCCAGGAGCTGGAGAGCGCCGACGGCCGCCCGTTCGTGCTGACCGCGCGCTCGCGCGGCCTGGGCGCGACGGCGGTGCTGCTGCGGCACACCCTGCGGCACGCGCTGCTGCCGCTGACCACGCTGGCCGGCTTCGTGCTGGGCAGCCTGTTCGGCGGCGCGGTGCTGGTGGAGAACATCTTCACCCGGCCCGGCCTGGGCCGGGTGCTGGCCAACGCGGTCGGCTCGCGCGACCTGCCGGTGGTCAGCGCCCTGGTGGTCATCTCCAGCGCGGCGTTCGTGGTCATCAACACCCTGGTGGACGTGCTCCACCCGCTGATCGACCCCCGGCTGCGCGAGGGAGGAGCGGCATGAGCACCGTGACCGCCCTCCTCGACCGGCCGGCCGGGGCCGCCGCCCGCCGGGGCGCGCTGCTGCGCTCGCCCGCCCGCCTGGCGCCGCTGGTCCTGCTGGCCGCGGTGGCGCTCGTCCTGGCCTTCCCCGGGGTGTTCGCCACCCACTCCCCCGCGGCGACGGACGTCGCGGCGGCGCTGCGCCCGCCCGGTGCCGAGCACTGGCTGGGCACCGACCAGCTCGGCCGGGACGTCTGGTCGCGGCTGGTGCACGGCACCCGGCTGTCGCTGCTGATCGCGGTCGGCGCGACGCTGATCGGGGTGGGCGGCGGCGCGCTGCTCGGCCTGGTCGCCGGCTGCGGCGGACGGCGCGTCGACTTCGTCCTGATGCGGGTGGTGGACGTGCTGCTGGGCTTCCCCGAACTGCTGCTCGCGCTGGTGGTGGTGGCGGTTCTGGGCGGCGGCACGGTCAACGTGGCGATCGCCATCGGCATCGCCGGGGTGCCCCACTACGCCCGGCTGGTGCGCGGCCAGGCACGGCTGGTGCTGCGCTCGGAGTACGTGGAGGCGGCGCGGGTGCTGGGGGTGCCGGCCTGGCGGTCGGTGCTGCGGCACGTGCTGCCGAACGTCGGGGGCCCGCTGGTGGTGCTGGCCTCCATCGGGCTGGGCTCGGCCATCATCTCGGGCTCCGGGCTCAGCCTGCTCGGCCTGGGCCCCGTCCCGCCGGAGGCGGACTGGGGCTCGATGGTCGCCGACGGCAAGGACTTCCTCCAGACGGCCTGGTGGATCTCGATCTCACCCGGCCTGGCCGTCTCGGTCGTGGTGGTCTGCACCACGCTGATCGGCCGTTCGCTGCAGCTGAGGGCGGTGCGATGACGACGACAACGGAAGCGACCGGTGCGGAGGCGACGGCCGGGGACACCGGTGCGCCGGTGCCGGGCCCGCTCGTGCGGGTGGAGGGGCTGCGGGTGTCGTTCCCCGGCGCGCCGCGGCCCGCCGTGGACGGGGTGTCACTGGCCATCGGCCCCGGGGAGTGCGTGGCGCTGGTCGGCGAGTCCGGCTCGGGCAAGTCCGTCACCTCGCGTTCCCTCATCGGGCTGGCGGGCGCCAGGGCCCGGGTCTCCGCCCGGACCCTGGAGGTCGCCGGGGCGGACACCGCCGGCTTCGGCGAACGGCAGTGGCGCGCGGTGCGCGGCCGGCGGGTCGCCGTGGTCTTCCAGGACGCGCTGACCGCGCTGGACCCGCTGCGCACCGTCGGCGCCGAGATCGCCGAGGCGGCCCGTCTCGGCGGCACCGCCGGCCCGGACGTCGGCGCCCGGGTGGTGGAACTGCTCACGGCGGTGGGCGTGCCGGAGCCGGAGGCCCGGCGCACCCAGTACCCGCACCAGCTCTCCGGCGGGCTGCGCCAGCGCACGCTGATCGCCTCCGCGCTGGCCGCCGACGCCCCGCTGCTGATCGCCGACGAGCCGACCACGGCGCTGGACGCGATCGTCCAGGCGCAGATCCTGGCGCTGCTCGGCCGGCTCAAGGACGAGGGCCGGGGACTGCTGCTGGTCAGTCACGACCTGGCGGTGGTGGCGCAGTTGGCGGACCGGGTGCTGGTGCTGCGGCGGGGCGAGGTGGTGGAGAGCGGGCCGACCGGCCGGGTGCTGTCCGCCCCGGAGCACCCGTACACCCGGATGCTGCTGGACGCGGTGCCCTCGGGCCGCCCGCCGGCCCGTCCCGCCCAGGCCCCGGCCCCGGCCCCGGCCCCGGCCGAGGCACCGGACGCCGAGGAGGCGGCCCCGGTGCTGACCGGGCGCGGGCTGGTCAAGTCCTTCGCCCCGGGCGGGCCGAGGGCCCTCGACGAGGTCGGGTTCACCCTGCGGGCGGGCGAGGCGCTGGGCGTGGTCGGCGAGTCCGGCTCGGGCAAGACCACGCTGGCGCGGGTCGCGATGGGTCTGTCCCGTCCCGACGCCGGGGAGGTGCTGCTGCACGGGCGGCCCTGGTCGGCGCTGCCGGAGCGGCGGCGCCGGGCCTCGCGCTCGGCGATCCAGTTCGTCCAGCAGGACCCGTACGCCTCGGCGGACCCCCGGTTCACCGTGGCGCGGATCATCGGCGAGGCGCTGCCGGGACTGCGGCGCGCCGAGCGGGCCCGGCGGTGCGCGGAACTCCTCGACCAGGTCGGCCTGCCGGCCGAGCTGCTCTCCCGCCGGCCGCACCAGCTGTCCGGCGGTCAGCGCCAGCGGGTGGCCATCGCCCGGGCGCTGGCGGGCCGTCCGCAGGTGCTGGTCTGCGACGAGCCGGTCTCGGCGCTGGACGTCTCGGTGCAGGCGCAGGTGCTGGAGCTGCTGGACCGGCTGCGGCGCGAGCGGGGCATCGCCCTGCTGTTCATCACCCACGACCTGGCCGTGGTGCGGCAGGTCGCCGACCGGGTGCTGATCATGCGCGGCGGGTCGGTCGTCGAGGAGGGCGAGACCGAGCGGATCTTCGAGGCCCCCGCTCACCCGTACACCCGGGCCCTGCTGGACGCCGTCCTGCGGCTGCCCGGCTCGGACGGTGCGGACGGCGCGGGCAGTGCGGGCAGTACGGGCAGTACGGACGGCTCGGGCAGGACGCACGGCGCCGACGTCACCGGCCGCGACGACCCCCGGCAGGACCCGCAGCAGGCCCCGGAGCAGAACACCGAGCAGGACACCGAACACGTCGCCGGGCAGGACGGCGAGCACGTCACGAAGTGGGAGACATGACTGACACGACGACGGACGCCGTCCCCGAGGCCGCCGAGGCGTGGCTGCGGCGGGCCGAGGAGGTCGCGGCGCTGCTGGCGCCCGGCGCCGCCCGGCGCGACCGCGAGGGCACCCCGCCGGTGCGGGAGATCCGGCTGCTGAAGGAGTCCGGCCTGGTGACCCTGCTGGGGCCGGTCGAGTACGGCGGGGCCGGCCAGGACTGGTCCACCGCGTTCCGGGTGGTGCGCACCGTCGCGGCGGCCGACGCCTCGGTGGGCGAGCTGCTGGCCCACCACTACGTGTGGGTGTCGATCGCCGAGTTCATCGGCACCGACGAGAAGATCCAGCACATCGCCGAGGTGTCGGCCCGGGCCCGGTGGTTCTACAGCGGGTCCTCGAAGCCCCGCTCGGCGCCCCTGGTGATCCAGGACACCGGCCGCGAGATGCTGTTCCACGGGCGGCTGGAGCGCGTCCTGGGCCACCCGGTGTCGGACATCACCATCCTGGAGGGCTTCCTGGAGGACGGCGACACCCCGATCAGCGCGCTCGCGATGAGCGACCACCTGGGGCTGTCCTTCGAGCCCGGCGCCGAGGAGTTCGGGCTGCGGTCGCTGGCCGCCGGGACGGTGGTCGCCGACGGCGCGAACATCCCGTGGACCGGGGCGCTCGGCCACGTCGACAAGACCTTCGTGCCCCGGGTCTACAACACCTTCCTCACCCCGGCCTTCCAGCTCGCCCAGGCCAACGCGCTGATCGGCGCGGCCCGGGGCGCGCTGGACGCCGCCGCCCGGCACGCCCGCGAGCAGTGGTCGCAGGCGCCGCTGACCGAGGCCGCCGCCGCGGACGCGGCCCGGCACTACGGCGCCCTGGCCTCCGCGCTGTGGGCGGTGGAGGCGTTCGCCGACGCCGTCGGCGCCGAGGCGGACGCCCTGCACGCCCGGCGCCGCACGGTGACCGAGGAGGAGCGCGGCCGGCACGCCGTCCGGGTCGCGGCGCTGGCCGCGCAGGCCGGCGCGGCCGCCGACGCGGTCACCGCCGGCGTGCTCGGGGCGGCCTGCCCCGGCGGCGCCGAGGCCGCGGCCGGGCTGGACCGCTACTGGCGGGACACCCGGGCGCGGCGGGTGCACGAGGACGACCCGGGGCGCGCCCGCGTGGTGGGGCGCCACCTCCTGCACGGCGAAGTCCCCCGCCCCACCTGGTACGCGTGACACCCCGAGTAAGGAGCACCCCCGCATGACCAGCAGTTCCCCGACCGTCCCGCTGTCCGTCCTCGACATATCGTCCATCGACTCCGCCGGCAGCCCCGCCGAGACCCTGGTCGGCACCCGCCGGCTGGTGGCGGCCGCCGACGAGCTGGGCTACACCCGGTTCTGGGTGGCCGAGCACCACAACTCGCGCGGGATCGCCGGCTCCGTCCCGGCCGTCCTGCTGGCCGCGCTCGGCGAGCGGACCAGCCGGATCCGGATCGGCGCGGGCGGGGTGATCCTGCCCAACCACCCGCCGTACGCCGTCGCGGAGTCCTTCCGGACGCTGGCCGCGCTGTTCCCCGGCCGGGTGGACCTGGGCATCGGCCGCTCGGGCGCGGACCCGCTGCTCTCCCACGCGCTGCGCCGGGCGCCCGACGAGGACTTCCCGGCGGCGCTGGAGGAGCTGCTCGCCTTCGTCGACGGCGGCTTCCCGGACGGGCACGTCTACCAGCGGCTGGAGGCCCTGCCGGAGCCGCCGGAGCCGCCCCGGCCGTGGCTGCTGGGCGCCAGTGTGCGCAGCGCCGTGGACGCGGGCCGGCGCGGGCTGCCGTACGCGTTCGCCCACCACTTCTTCAACTCCCGCGGCACCGAGGAGGCGCTGCGGGCGTACCGGCAGAGCTTCCGGCCCTCGGCCCGGGCCGAGCGGCCGCACGCGATCGTCACCGCCTACACGGTGTGCGGGGAGACCACGGAGCACGCGCGCCGGCTGACCGCGCCGGCGCTGTTCCCGGTGCTACGGCTGAACGGCGCCTCGCCGATCGCGCCGCTGCCCACCGTCGAGGAGGCGGCGGCGTACCCGTGGACGGAGGCCGAGCGGGCCTCCGCCGACGCGCTGCTCAGCACCCAGGCGGTCGGCGACGCCGAGGAGGTCCGCCGGGCGCTGACGGACCTGCTGGAGCGCACCGGCGCGGACGAGCTGATGGTGACCAACAACGTCACCGACGTCGAGGAGAAGATCCGCTCGCTGGAACGCGTACGGGACCTCGCCCCGGCGCTGCCCGTCCCCGCCGGGGTCAGCCGGTAACGGCCGGACGACGACGATGGGCGCGGGCGCCGAGGCTGTCGCGGATGCGGCGGTGGTGGGTGACCAGCCAGACGCGCTCGGGCTCCCCGGGCGGGCAGCGGTCCAGGGCGTGGTCGAGACAGCTGACCGCGAGCGCGTCGTCGCCCGCGGCGGCGGCCCGGGCGGACGCCCCGACCAGGGCTTCCCAGGCACGGCGCTCCATCGCCTCCACCGGGGTGCCGTCCGCCTCGGCGAGCGCGATGGCGCGGTCGTGGTGGAAGGCCAGCAGCCCGGGGCGGGGCACGTCCAGCAGGGCGGCCCAGTCCGCCGCCCGCAGATGGCGTTCGACCAGGACGCGGCCGGGCAGCTGGGCGAGCGCGACATCACGGCTGACGGCGTACCGGAAGGCGTACTCGACGTCTCCGGGGACGCCGCTGCGGCGCACCCGGCGCAGCAGTTCGCGCGACTCCAGGAGCTCCAGGCCGCGGCCGACCTCCTCGGGGTCGCGCTGGCTGACGGCCTCGACCGCGCCGCGCCACAGCGTGCCGCCGACGACGGCGGCGTCGCGCAGCACCGAGCGGGTGGTGCGGTCGAGGCCGTCGAGCTGGGCGGCGGCGACGGCGAGGACGGCCGGCGGGTGGTCGGCGCCGGCGTCCGCCGCCCGCGCGTAGGCCTGGGCGAACAACGGGTTGCCGTCGGCGAGGGCCGCGCGGCGGTCGTCGGCGGGCGTCGGGTGGCGGCGGCCGGAGGCGGCACCGATCACGGTGGCGGTGGCCGCGGTGGACAGCGGTGCCACGTGCAGCAGGACCGAGCGGCGCTTGGCACACCCCCAGGAGGGCCTGGTGTGGAGCAGTTCGGAACGGGCGCCGACGACCAGCAGCAGGGCGACCGGGCCGAGCCGGACGGTGAGGTCCTCGACGAAGGAGCGGACGAAGTCGGCGGCGCGGTGGAGGTCGTCCAGGACGACCACCAGCGGGCGCTCGGCGGCCGCCTCCTCCAGGAACTGCCGCAGCGCGCCGAGGACTTCCTCCCGTGGGACGGCGCCGCCGTCCGGCCCCTCGGCGGAGGCGGCCGGGGCGGGCAGGCCGAGGCAGGCGGCGAGCGCGGTGACGATCGGTCCGGTGTCGGCGTGCGGGAGGAGCCCGCGCACGACGTTGGTCAGTGCGGGCAGGACGACGGCCGCCGGCGCGCCGGCGCGGATGCCCGTGTAGGCGCGGACCAGGCCGGCCAGCGGCTCGTAGGGGGTGTGGGCGTCGAAGGCGGGGGTGCCCGCGTGGAGCACCCGGGGCGCGGGCGGTCCGGCGCCGTCGCGCAGCGCGGCGGCGAACTCCCCGATCAGCCGGGTCTTGCCGATGCCGGGCTCGCCCAGCACCGTGACCAGGTAGGGCAGTTGGCGGCGGACGCTGTCCTGGTAGGCACCGCGCAGCAGGTTCAGCTCGTGGGTGCGCTCCAGGAACGGCGGTTCGGCGGGGTGCCCGGACGGCCCGCGGCCCTCGGGGCGGGCGGGCGCGGGGCGGTGGACGCCGGGGACGCCGGGGACCGGGGCGAAGCCGAGGTCGGCGCCGCCGGCCTCGACGGTGGCGTCGGCGGCCCACAGTTCCCCGCGGGGGACCTGCAGCAGCAGGTGGTGGCAGGCGTCCAGGACCTCTCCGGTGACCTCCACGGGCTCGGGCGCGCTGTCGTCATAGGTGACCACCACCTCGCCGGTGCCGACCACGAGGTGGGTGACCGGCCGGGTGGCGGCGGCCCCGCTGCCGGGCACCGGTCCGGCCGCGGTGGCCCCGGGGGCGGCCGGTCCGGGCGCCTCGAAGTGGCGGTGCAGGGCGAGGGCGGCGCGCAGGGCCCGCTCGGCGTCGTCCTCGTGGGCCCGGGGGACGCCGAAGACGACCAGCCACACCGAGCCGAAGGCGCGGCGCACGTGTCCGCCGAAGGGCGCCATCTCGCGCCGGATGTCGGCGGTCAGCTCCTTGACGGCGTGGTCGACGCGCTCGGGGGCGAGGACGCCGCCGTCGGCCGTCCACTGGGCGCGGACCATGACGACGCTGGCCGCGCGCCGCTCGACCCGTTCCCAGGACGCGCGGAAGGCGTGCTCGGCGGCCGGGGCGGCGGCGGTCCCGGCGCGGCCGGCGCCACTGTCGTCGGCGCGGCTGTCGTCGGCGCGGTCGTCGGCGCGCGCGGGCGGGGCGGGGGCCGGCCGGGGGCGCGGCGGCTGCGGGGCGGCTGCGGCCGCAGGGCGGGGTCCGGCCGGGGGCGGGAAGTCCGCCGCGCCGCCCGGGGCGGTGGTGAGCCGCAGCGCCAGGGCCGGGTCGTGGCTGAGGATCGCGCGCTGGAGGCGTCGCAGGTCGCGGCCGGGCTCCAGGCCGAAGCGGTCGGCGAGCAGGTCCCGGGTGCGCCGGTAGCGGTCCAGCGCCTCGGACTGGCGCCCGCAGTTGTAGAGGACGACCATCAGCTGGGCGACCAGGCGTTCCCGGGTCGGCTCGGCCTCCAGCATGGACTCCAGTTCGCCGATCAGCTCGCGGTCCCGCCCCATCGCCAACTCGGCCTGGATGCAGTCCTCGTGGACGGCGAGCCGGGTGCCCTGGAGGGCGGCCAGCTCGGGCCAGGTGAGCCCGGCGTCGCTCACGTCGGCGAGCACCGGGCCGCGCCACAGGCCGAGGGCGCGGCGCAGCAGTTCCGAGGCCCGCGTCCAGTCGCCGGCCGCCAGTCGGGCCCGGCCCAATGTGACAAGCTCATGAAATTCCGTGAGATCGAGCTGTTCAGGCTCGATTCTGAGCACGTATCCGGGCACAGTGGTATTCAGCGCGGGTTTCCCGTCCGCCGGCTCCCCGACCGCCTGGAATGCGCGGCGCAGCCCGGCCACCGAGTTCTGCACCATTTTCCGCGCCGTGGACGGACGGTCATCGCCCCAGAGTGCGGCGACTATCTCGTTGATACCCACCACGCTATTCGCGCGGAGCAGCAGAACACCGAGCAGGGCCCTCTGCTGCAGGCCGCGAATGGGCACGTCGGTGCCGTCGGAGAGCACTTCAAGCGGCCCCAGAACGTTGAATCGCACCCCTACCCCCTTGATTCCCTGCGATTCCGGAGAAAGCCATTCCGGAGAATGTGCCCGATGGTACATCAGATCGATCCGGGGCCTTCCGTTGACCGCACGTCGACTTCGATCTACGCTATCGATGGCGACCCCCCTGCCGGTATTCCCCGAGGCAAATTCGCCGCCGCCGACCGGCCGGGCTGATTCGACGTCGCGGTGATCGGGCAGGCGTGCGGGCCACGGGGGCGTCGTAACGGCGCCGGCCTGCTGGACCGGCCGGCGTTGCCGGTGGATCCCCGTGGACCGCGTGATCCGCATGGTCGAGACCCCGGCTCCGCTCCGTCCGCGACACCGCCTTCCGCGAGGACGCCCCCGAGATCAGCACCGGCCACGGGCCCGGGAACACGGCGACCCCTCGCGATCAACGCCCTCCGCGACCACCGCCGCACCGGCATCGAGGCCTGCCTCCGCCATGCCTCCAGCCGCCCACTCGGCCTCCTCCACGCCCCTGAGCAGGGACGATGAAAGATCGTCAGGACCCTGGACCAGCCCTGCCCACCCGGCCGCCCCGGCGGCAGTGGCCCGCCCATGAGCGATCAGTTCCCGGGCGATGGGCGGGGTGTCCCCATGATGGGTTCGACCGGGAGCGGGTGGCCGTCGCCACCGCCCCGGGGGAGCCGCCGGAGACCGGCGGCCGGACGCCTACAAGAGACGAGGTCGGGGGTACCCGGTGCCTTCCCTGCTGGAACGTGACGCGCACATCGACAGACTCGACCACCTGCTCGCCGAATGTCTCGGCCGCGCGGGCCGGGTGGCACTGGTCGACGGACCCCTCGGCAGCGGCAAGAGCGAGCTGCTGCGGGTGTTCACCGCCCGGGCCGCCGAGCGCGGAGTCCTGGTCGTGGGCGCGGGCTGTTCCGCCCAGGAGCGGGACCTGCCCTTCGGGATCGCCGACCGGATCGCCCACTCCCCCGGCTGGCCCGCCGGGCACGCCGAGCGGCTGGCCGCGCTGGCCGACCCGGCCGTCCTCGCCGACCCGGCCGACAGTGCCGGCGGCGCCGCCCTCAACGGCAGCACTCTCAACGGCAGCACCCTCAACGGCAGCGGCGCGGCCGGCGACCCGGCCGGCCCGCCGTCGCCGGCGCTGCTGCGCGCCTGCCGCGACCTGACCACCGCCCTGCTCGCGGCCGCCGCCGACACCCCGGTGCTGCTCTGCGTCGAGGACATCGGCCACGCCGACGAGGCGTCCCTGCACTTCCTGCGCCACCTCGTCCGCCACCTGCCGCAGAGCCGGGTGCTGCTGGTCCTCACCGACGGCAGCACCCCGTGGCCCGCGCGGCGCCGGCTGCACGCCGAACTGCTGCGCCACCCGCACGCGCACCGCCTCGCACTGGCCCCGCTGTCCCGGGCCGGCGCGCTGCGCCTGGTCACCGAGGGCCTGGGCGAGGAGGACGCCCGGCACCGCGGCCCCGGCCTGGTGGACGTGGCCGGCGGCAACCCGCTGCTGCTGCACGCCCTCGTCGAGGAGCACCTCGACCGCGCCGACGAGCCCGAACCGCGCTACGGCCCGGCCCTGCTGAGCTGCCTCCACCGGGCCGGCCCCGGCGTGCTGCGGGTCGTCCAGGCCCAGGCCGTGCTCGGCGAGGAGGCCCCGGCCGAGGACGTGGCCCGGCTGCTCGGCGAGCGGGAGAGCGCCGACGCGGTCGCCCGGACCCGCGCCACGCTCACCGCCGCCGGGCTGCTGGACGGCGAGGGACGGCTGCGCACCGCGGCCGCCCGCGCCGCCGTCCTGGAGGACCTCGCCCCGCACGAGCGCACCGAACTGCGGCTGCGGGCCGCCCAGTTAGCCCACGAGACGGGCAGCCCCGCCGCCGAGGTGGCCCGGCACCTGGTCGAGGCCGGGCGGGCGCCCGCGCCGTGGGCGGTCGCCGCGCTGACCGAGGCGGCCGAGCACGCCCTGCTCGACCACCGTCACCGCACCGCCGTCGCCTGCCTGAGCCTGGCCCACAAGGAGGCCGCCGAGGAGAACGACCGGGCGGTGCTCCGGCACCGGCTGGCGCAGGCCGAGTGGCAGCTCAACCCCTCGGCGGCGGCCCGGCACCTGGTGCCGCTCACCGCCGCGGTCCGGGCCGGGCACCTCGGGCTCGCCGAGGCGCTCGTCCTCGTCCGGTACCTGCTGTGGCACGGCCGCGGCGAGGAGGCGCTGGCCGTCCTGGACCTGCTGCGCGCCCGGACCGGACCGGCCGGACCGGCCTCCCCCGCCGAGACGGGCGCGCTGCGCGACGTCGAGACCTGGCTCGCCTACACCCACCCGGGCCTGGCCCGGGGCCGCCGCGTCCCGGTGCTGCCCGCCGACCTGCGGCACACGGTCGCCCCGGACGTCGACCCGCAGCTGCGGGCCGCCGCCGCGCTCGCCGGGGCGCTCACCCGGGGACGGGCCACGGAGACCGTCGACCACGCCCAGCAGGTGCTGCACGACGCCCACCTGCACGGCCGCACCGCGTGGGCCGAGGAGGCCGCGCTGCTCGCGCTGCGGGTGCTGCTCCAGGCCGGGCGCGCCGACACCGCGGCGGTCTGGAGCCAACGGCTGCTCGGCACCGCCGCGCGCCGCGAGGCCCCGACCGCGACGGCCCTGTACTCGGCGGCGCACGCCGAGGCGGCCCTGCGGCTCGGCGAGCCGACCACGGCGGCCGAGCACAGCCGGGCCGCGCTGACCCACCTCAGCCCCACCTCCTGGGGCATCGCGGTGGGCCTGCCGCTGGGCACGCTGGTCATCGCCGAGAGCCGCACCGGCGAGCACCGCTCGGCCGCCAAGCACCTCACCCACGCCGTCGGTGAGGCCATGTTCCAGAGCCTGTACGGGCTGCACTACCTGTTCGCCCGCGGCGAGCACTACCAGGCGACCCGGCACGGCCACGCGGCACTCGCCGACTTCCTGTCCTGCGGCGAACTGCTGCGCACCTGGGGCCTGGACGGCGCCGGGGTGGTGCCCTGGCGCACCCAGGCCGCCGACGCCTGGCTGCGGCTGGACAACCGGGACCGCGCCTGGCGGCTGATCCACGAACAGCTCAGCCGGGCCGACGCCGACCTGCCGCACAACCGCGGCCCGGCGCTGCGACTGCTCGCCGCGGCCGGGCCGGCCGGCCGGCGCGGCCCCCTGCTCACCGAGGCCGTCGACCTCACCGAGGCCTCCGGCGACCGCTACGAGCAGGTGCGGGTGCTCACCGACCTGAGCCGGGTGCACCAGGGCTCCGGCAACAGGCGCCGGGCCCGGCTGCTGCTGCGCCAGGCCCTGCACGTGGCGAACATGTGCGCCCTGCGGCCGCTCGTCCAGGAGCTGCTGTCGGTCTCGGCGGACCTCGGCGAGAGCGGCCCGGCCGCCGACGCGCGGGAGCCGGGCGGGGTCGACGCGCTCACCGAGTCCGAGCGGCGGGTCGCCTCGCTCGCCGTGCTCGGCTACACCAACCGCGAGATCGCCGGACGCCTCTACGTCACGGCGAGCACCGTGGAACAGCACCTCACCCGGGTCTACCGCAAGCTCGGGGTACGCCGACGCAAGGACCTGCCCGCCGATCTGTGGGCCAACCTGAGGAAGACGGGATGACGACGCCGATGACCACGCCGACCGCCACCAGCCTGACGGTGCACGACGGCACCGGGCCCGACCTCGCCCGGGCCCTGGCGGGCCTGACCGCCGGCCAGCAACCGCAGTGGCCCGATCAGGAACGGGTGCGCGAGGTGCGCGCCGCGCTCGGCGCCCTGCCGCCCCTGGTGGAGCCCGCCGCCGTGGACCGGCTCCGGGAGCGCCTGGCCGAGGCCGCGCTCGGCCGGGCCCTGGTCGTCCAGGGCGGGGACTGCGCCGAGACCTTCGCCGGCAACACCCCCGAGCACGTGCGCGCCAACCTGCACGCCCTGCTGCACTGCGCGACCCTGTTCGAGGTCGCCTCCGGCCTGCCGGTGGTGCCGGTCGGACGCGTCGCCGGGCAGTACGCCAAGCCGCGCTCCAGCCCGACAGGCCCGGACGGGCTGCCCTCCTACCGGGGCGACATCGTCAACGGCCTCGCGGCGACGGCCGAGGCCCGCACACCGGACCCTCGGCGGATGCTCACCGCGTACGACGGCGCCGGCGCAGCGCTCGACGTGCTGGACTCGGTGGCCGACGCGACCCGCACCGAACTGTTCGCCGGTCACGAGGCCCTGCTGCTCGACTACGAGGTGCCGCTGGTGCGCGACGGGTACGCGCTGTCCGGCCACTTCCTGTGGATCGGCGAGCGGACCCGCGAACTCGACGGCGCGCACGTCGCCCTGGCCCGCCGGATCGCCAACCCGCTGGGCCTCAAGCTGGGCCCGTCCACCACCCCGGAGCAGGCCGTCGCCTACGCCGAGGCGCTGGACCCGGACCGCGTCCCCGGCCGGCTGACGCTGATCAGCAGGATGGGCGCGGACCGGGTGTCCGACGTGCTGCCGCCGCTGGTGGAGGCGGTGGCAGACGCGGGACACCCGGTGGTCTGGCTCTGCGACCCGATGCACGGCAACACCGAGACGGCGGCCGGCGGGCTGAAGACCCGCCGCTTCGACCGGATCGCCGCCGAGGTGAGCGGGTACTTCGCCGTGCACCGGGCGATAGGCAGCCACCCCGGCGGCCTGCACCTGGAACTGACCGGCGACGACGTGACCGAGTGCCTCGGCGGTCGCGAGGACCTGCGCGAGGAGCAGCTCCCCGAGCGCTACCTGACCGGCTGCGACCCGCGGCTGAACGGGCGCCAGACCCTCGACCTGGCGCGCGTGGTGGCGGAGATCCTGCTGGAGCACTCCGCCCGGCGGGCGCCCGTGGCGGTCTGAGGACCGCCCACCCGGACCGACGGCCCGCTCCTCCACGCGGAGGGGGAGCGGGCCGTCAGCACGTGCGCGGGAGGGGGCGTTCAACTCCCCACGGGTTCGGGCGGGTTCAGGCGGACGGGCCGTCAGGAGGCGAGGTCGGTGCGGAGCGCTTCGAGGAGCGTGGCCAGCTCCGTCCGGTCCGCCGCCGCGCCGTAGACGTAGAAGTCGGGCCGGACCAGCACCGCGACCGCCCCGGCCTCGGCCAGGTACGGCAGGTACACCCCGTCGGTGTCGCCCACCGCGCCCGCCGGGGGCTCCTCGTCGGCGGCCGCGAGCACCCTCACCGCGTGGCCGCCGAGGTCGGCCAGCCAGGCGCGGTCCCCGGCGGTGAGCAGGCTCTCCGGCGGCTCGGTGGTGAGCAGCACGAAGCCGCGCCCCACCACGTCGTCGAAGAGCCCGGCGGGCCGGCCGGCCGCCGTCACGCGCCCCTGGACGACCAGGTCGCCGGCCGGCCCGCCGCCGTGCCGCAGGCCCGCCGTGAGCGGCTGGACCGGGGTGCGCGGCCGGGCCGCGCCGACCTCCGCGCCGCGCCGGGCCCGCTCCTGGGCGGCCAGCATGACGGTGTCGCGGTCGCGGGCCGCGGCCGAATCGGTCTGGCAGATGACCCGGCCCAGGTCCATCGACATGGTGAGCGCGTGCCGCACGTGCTCGCGCCGCTCGGCGGTGTAGCTGTCGAGCAGCCCTTCGCCGGCCCGGCCGGTGAGCACCAGGTCCAGCTTCCAGGCGAGGTTGGCGGCGTCCCGGAGGCCCGAGCACATGCCCTGCCCGGCGAACGGCGGCATCAGGTGGGCGGCGTCCCCGGCGATCAGCACCCGGCCGCGCCGCCACTGGTCCGCGTAGCGCGCCTGGAAGGTGTAGACGGCGTGCCGCAGCAGGGTGGCGTTGCCGGGGTCGATGTCGAACAGCGAGAGCAGCTTCCAGACGTTGGCCTCGCCGCCGAACTCCTCGGGCGACTCGTGGTCGAGCCGCATGAACTCCCAGCGCCGGTGGCCCGGCCCGGCGGAGACGGCGGTGCGCGGCCGGGCCGGGTCGCAGACCTGGAGGTTGTTGGGGACGAACTCCCGGCCGTCGTGCGGGACGACGTCGCAGGTCAGCCAGTCGTTGAAGAACGCGAAGTCGGTGGCGGTCAGCCCGGCCTCCTCGCGCACCACGCTGTTGGCGCCGTCGCAGCCGATCACCCAGCGGGCGGTGAGCGGGCCGCCCGAGGGGCCGGTCCGCGGTCCTTCGACCGTGAGCGTGACCGCGTCGCCGCGGTCGGCGAGCGCCGTCACCCGGTGGCCGCGCAGGACGCGCAGCGTGGGAAACCGCTCGCCGTGGGCGGCCAGCGCGGCCTCCAGGCCGGGCTGGTAGACGGCGCTGGAGTCGGGCCAGCCGGAGCGGCCGGCGTCCTCGACGTCCACCCGGAAGAGGGTCTGCCCGTCGGCGTTGTGCCAGACGTAGTCCCGGGAGGACTCGACGTGCTCGTCCAGGGCCGCGCCCACGCCGGTGGCGGCGAGGATACGGGCGGACTCGCCGTCGAAGGAGACCGCCCGCGGCATCGGGTACGGCCGGGGGAAGCGCTCCAGGACGGTGACCCGGTGGCCGCGGGCGGCCAGCAGCAGGGCGGCGGTCTGGCCGACCGGCCCGTAGCCGACGATCGCGACGTCGGCGTCGAAGCCGTCGCCGTCTCCCACAGCGGCGGCGGTCTCGGTGTGGACGGGGGTGCTCATGCGGTGGCCGCGTCCTTCCGCAGGATCTCGGCGAGCACCCGGGCGTGCTCCTCCGGGTCGGCGAGGCCGCGCAGCCGCTCGGTGCCGTCCTCGACGACGACCAGGCGGGTGCCGATCAGGATCCGCTGGCCGCCCTCGAAGGCCCGGCCGCGCACCACGATGCCGGAGCCGGCCAGGGCCCGGGCGAACCGGTCCAGCTCCGGCGAGGGGACCAGCCAGTCCGCGAAGGCGCGCGGCCGCGCATGGAGCCGGTAGACGGCGCGCCAGTCGCCGACCCGGCCCCGGCGCTGCACCACATGGTGGCCGGTGTCCGCGCGCACGACGCGGAAGTCGGTGCCGAACTGCGGCTGCACCTCGTCGGGCACCACCCGCAGCGGCTCCAGGTAGGACGGGCCGACGAAGCCGACGTCGACCAGCCAGAGGTCGCCGTCCAGCCGGACGAAGCCGAGGACGTGCTCCAGGTCCGGCCCGAAGCTGTCGTCCACCTGCCGGATCCCGGCCGAGAACAGCCCGGTCTCGTAGCCGAGTTCGCGCAGCAGCGCGAGGAAGAGCCCGTTCAGTTCGTAGCAGACGCCGCCCCGGCCGCCGAGCACGACGGCGTCGAACACGGCGTCGACGTCGATGTCGACGCCCGCCCACAGGGCCTCGCCGCGGGCGGTGTTGAGCGAGGAGTCGTACGGGATGGCGATCAGGTGGCGCCGGTGCAGCTCGCGCAGGGTGTCGGCGGTGGGGTCGAGCGGGCCGTCGTAGTCGAGGGCCTTGAGGTAGGCGGCGGTGTCGAACACGGCGGTCACTTCCCTTCGGTCCGCTGCTCGGCGGGCACGGTCTCGGAGGCTTCGGTTTCGGCGACTCCGGTGTCGGTCAGTCCGGTCTCGGCGGGCACGGTCTCGTCGAGCAGGGAGAGGAGGTGGCCGGCGATCCGCTCCGGGGTCGGCTGGTCGAAGGCGAGCAGGGCGGGCAGTTCGAGCCCGGTGACGTTCTGGAGGCGGTTGCGCAGTTCGACGGCGGTCAGCGAGACGAAGCCGATGTCGAAGAAGACGGCGTCCGCCCCGATCTCGTCGGTGCCCTCGTGCCCGAGGACGGCCGCGACCTCCGTGCGGACCACGTCGACCAGCACGGCCAGGCGCTCCCCCGGGTCGGCGTCCGCCAGCCGGCGGGCGAGGACGGCGCCGGGCGCCTCCTCGGTGGTGGTGTCGGGCTCGGTCTCGGTGGCCATCGGGGAATCTCCTGCGGGGGTGGTCGTCACGGGCACCGACTCCAGCCAGTAGTGCCGGTGTTGGAAGGGGTAGGTCGGAAGTTCGGAGGCGGGGAGGGTGCCGGCGCCCGCGTAGGAGGCCGACCAGTCGACCTCCACGCCGCGGACGTGCAGCGCGGCGGCCGAGAGCAGGACGCGGTCCCAGCCGCCCTCGTCGCGCCGCAGGGTGCCGGTGACGGCCGCGTCGCGCACGGAGGCCGCCTCCAGGGCCTCGACGATGCCGTGGGCGAGTACGGGGTGGGCGCTGACCTCGACGAACGCCCGGTACTCGGCGGCGGCCAGGGTGTCGACGGCCTCGGCGAAGCGGACGGTCTGCCGCAGGTTGCGGTACCAGTACTCCGCGTCCAGCTCCGGGCCCTCCAGCCAGCGGCTCTCGACCGTGGAGAGGAAGGGGATCGCGGCGGGCTGGGGCTTCACGGAGCCCAGCAGCTCGGCGAGTTCGGCCTCGATCGACTCCACGTGCGAGGTGTGCGAGGCGTAGTCCACCGGGATCCGCCGCACCCGCACACCCTGCTCCTCGTACGCGGTCACCAGGGTGTCGAGCGCGGCCGGGTCACCGGCCACGACCACCGAGGAGGGGCCGTTCACGGCCGCGATCTCGACACCGTCCGGCAGCGCGCTCGCCACCCGCTCCCGGGGAAGGCCGACCGAGACCATGCCGCCCCGGCCCGCCAGACCCCGCGCGATGGCCTGCGATCGCAGCGCGACCACGGCGGCCGCGTCGTCCAGGGAGAGGATGCCGGCGACGTGCGCCGCCGCGATCTCCCCCTGGGAGTGACCGACCACCGCGTCCGGAACGACACCCAGCGACGCCCAGAGGCGCGCCAGGCCGACGTTCACCGCGAACGACACCGGCTGCACCACGTCCACCCGCTCCAGCGAGGCGGCACCCGGCACCTGGTTCACCACATCCAGCAACGACCAGTCGACATAGGACGTCAAGGCCTTGTCGACCTCACCGAGCGCCTCCGCGAACACCGCCGACTCGGCGAGCAGCCGACGCCCCATCCCCGCCCACTGGGAACCCTGGCCCGGGAAGACGAAGACGGTCTGCCCGGCGACGTCCGCCGTGCCGGTGACCAGGGCGGGCGAGGCGGCGTCGCCCGCGAGCGCGGCCAGGCCGGTGCGGTGACCGTCGAGCGCGTCGGCCACCACGACGGCGCGGTGCGCCAGCAGGGTCCGGGCCTCGGCCAGTGTCCGGGCCGCGTCGGCGGGTGCCGGGCCGCGTGCCTCGGTGTAGTCGAGCAGCCGCTCCGCCTGAGCACGCAGGGCGCCGGTGGAAGCGGCGGACAGCAGCCAGGGGACGGCGGCGGCCTCGGGGGCGGGTGTCCGCGCCTCCGCGGCGGGCGCCTCCTCCAGGATGACGTGGGCGTTGGTGCCGCTCACCCCGAAGGCCGACACGGCGGCCCGGCGCGGGCGGTCGGCCGCCGGCCACGGCCGGGCCTCCGTCAGCAGCCGCACCTCCCCGACCGACCAGTCGACCTGGGTGGTCGGCGCGTCCACGTGGAGGGTCCGCGGGAGCACGCCGTGGCGCAGCGCCTCGACCATCTTGATCACGCCGGCGACGCCGGCGGCTGCCTGGGTGTGGCCGATGTTGGACTTCAACGACCCCAGCCAGAGCGGCTGTTCGGCCGGACGGCCCTGCCCGTAGGTGGCCAGCACCGCCTGCGCCTCGATCGGGTCGCCCAGCGGGGTGCCGGTGCCGTGGCCCTCGACGGCGTCGACGTCCGCCGCCGTCAGCCGGGCGTTGGCGAGCGCGGCCCGGATCACCCGCTGCTGGGCGGGCCCGTTGGGCGCGGTGAGACCGTTGGACGCACCGTCCTGGTTGACGGCCGAACCCCGGACCACGGCCAGCACCTCGTGCCCCAGACGACGGGCGTCCGACAGCCGCTCCAGGACAAGGACCGCCACGCCCTCCGCCCAGCCGGTGCCGTCGGCGGCGTCCGCGAAGGCCTTGCAGCGCCCGTCGGTCGCCAGGCCGCGCTGCCGGGAGAACTCCACGAACGGCGAGGGCTGGGACATCACCGCGACACCGCCGGCCAGCGCCAGCGTGGACTCGCCGCTGCGCAGCGACTGGGCGGCCAGGTGGACGGCGACCAGTGAGGAGGAGCAGGCGGTGTCGACGGTGATCGCCGGCCCCTCCAGGCCGAGCGTGTAGGCGACCCGGCCCGAGGCCACGGAGCCGGAGGTGCCGGTGGCGAGGAAGCCTTCGAGCCCGGCGGGCACGCTTCGCAGACCGGTGGCGTAGTCGTGGTACATGACGCCGGAGAACACGCCGACGGCCGTGCCGCGCAGGCCCGCCGGGTCCAGGCCGGCCCGCTCCAGGGCCTCCCAGGAGGTCTCCAGCAGCAGCCGCTGCTGCGGGTCCATGGCGAGCGCCTCGCGCGGCGAGATCCCGAAGAAGGCGGCGTCGAAGTCGGCGGCGCCGTGCAGGAATCCGCCCTCGCGGACGTAGGAGCGGCCGGCCCGGTCCGGGTCGGGGTCGAAGAGTCCGTCGAGGTCCCAGCCGCGGTCCTCGGGGAACTCGGCCACGCCGTCGCGTCCGTCGGCGACCAGCTGCCACAGGTCGGCCGGGGAGGCGATGTCGCCCGGCAGCCGGCAGGCCATCCCGACGATGGCGATCGGCTCACCGGCCGCCGCCTCCAACGCGGCCTTCTCGGAGGCGAGTTGTTCGTTGTCCTGGAGCGCGGCCCGCAGTGCCTCGACCAGCCTCGCCGTCTGGTCGAGGGCGGCCGCGCCGTCGTTGGTGGTGGTGGTCATGTCAGCCTTTCGGATGGTGCGCCGGGCGCCGAGCGCGGACGAACGGGCGCGGGTCGGTGAGCGCGGTGCGTCGGCTCGGTGGGTCTGCGCGGTGGGTCCGCGCGGTCGGGTGGGCGCGGTCGGGTTGGGCGCGGTCGGGTGGACGGTTCAGCCGCGGCCGCGCAGGGCGCGGGCGACGAGGCCGTCGATGTCCAGGTCCGCGATGGCGGGCCCGTCCACGGGCACCGGTCCTGCGTCCGGGCCGGCCGCGCGCGGCTCGGGGGGCACGGCCGCCGGACCGGCCGCCGGCTCCGGCAGCAGCTCGGACCGCAGGTGGCGGGCGAGCGCGAGCGGGGTCGGGTGGTCGAAGACCAGGGTCGCCGGGAGCCGGACGCCCGTCGCCCGGGCCAGCCGGTTGCGCAGCTGCACCGCGCCGAGCGAGTCGAACCCGGCCTCCTTGAAGGCCTGGGCGGCGGCGACGGCGTTCTTGGACGGGTGCCCGAGGACGGCGGCGGCGGCGGAGCGCACCAGGTCGAGGACCTCGCGGTGCTGCTCGCGCTCCGGCAGCGCGGCCAGCCGGGCGGCGAAGTCCGCCGCGTCGTCGGCGGGCGCTCCGGTGGCGGCGGTGCGGCGGGGGGTGCGGACCAGGCCGCGCAGCAGCGGGTTCAGCTCGCCGCCCGCCGCCTGCCCGCGCAGCGCGTCGCGGTCCAGCCGGGTCGGGACCAGCAGCGCCTCCGGGGACCGCAGCGCGGCGTCGAACAGCGCCAGCGCCTCCTCCGTCGCCATGGCCGCCAGGCCGCCCCGGGCCAGCCGGGCGCGATCGGCCTCGTCCAGGTGCCCGGTCAGGCCGCTGGCCTGAGCCCACAGGCCCCAGGCCAGCGAGACCGCCGGCAGGCCCCGCTCACGGCGCCACCCGGCCAGGCCGTCCAGGAAGCCGTTCGCCGACCCGTACAGGCTCTGCCCGGCGTTCCCGAAGACACTGGCGCCGGAGGAGAAGAGGACGAAGGCCGCCAGACCCAGGCCCTCGGTCGCCTCGTGCAGGTGCCAGGCCGCGTCCGCCTTCGGCGCGAACACCTCCTTCAGCCGCCCTGCGGGCTGCCCCTCGAACACGCCGTCGGCCAGCGCACCGGCCGTGTGCACCACCGCCGTCAGCGGACGCCCCTCCGGGACCCGACGGACCAGGTCATCGACCACCGAACGGTCCGACACGTCCGCGGCCACCACCTCCACCTCGGCACCCAGCGCCTCGAGCCCGGCCACCAACTCCGCCGCACCCGGCGCCGCCACGCCGCGGCGACTCACCAACAGCAGCCGCCGCGCCCCGTGCGACTCCACCAGGTGCCGGGCCACCAACCCGCCCAACGTCCCCGTGCCACCCGTCACCAGCACCGTCCCCGCCGGATCCAGGACGCCGTGCCCGTCGGCGGAGGCCGGAGCGGAGGCACGCGCCAGACGCGGCACCACCACACCGCCGTCGCGCCAGAGCGCCTGGGTCTCGCCGGACGCCAGCAGGCCGCCCACCACCGACGGGTCCACCGCCGCGGCGGGGAAGCCCGTTCCCTCGCCGCCGAGGAGCACGATCCGGCCGGGCTGCTCCTGCTGGACCGAACGGACCAGCCCCCACACCGCGTTGACCGCCGGGTCCGCGTCCGGCGGCCCGGTCACGACCGCCAGCGGCTCCCCGCTCCGGGCGGGATCGGTGAGCCCCTGGTGCAGGAACTCCGAGACCCGGCCGACCAGCGCCCGGGCGCCCTCGGGCCCCTCGGCCGTCCCGGCGGTCAGGTCCAGCACCGCCGGGGCGGCGACACCGGCGGCGCCGGCGGGCAGGACGAGAGGCGTCCAGCCCACCTGGTAGAGGTGGTCGGTACCGGCCCCGCCGAGGCCGGCGAGCCGGTCGACCGGCACCTGCCGCAGCGACAGGGAGCCGACCGAGGCCACCGGTCCGCCGGTCGGGTCGGTGAGGACGAGCGAGAACGCGTGCGGGCCGGTCTGCCGGGCGTGCACCCGCAGAGCAGTGGGACGCGTGGCGAACAGGGCCACGTCGTTCCAGGCGAACGGCAGCAGGACGTGGCCCGGCTCCGGCTCGGCGATGCCCAGGAAGTTGGTGGCCTGCAGGGCGGCGTCCAGCAGCACCGGGTGGATGCCGAAGTCCTCGGCGGCCCGGCCGGCGGGCAGGGACACCTCGGCGTGCACCTCGCCGTCGAGCCGCCAGACGGCCCGCAGCCCCTGGAACGCCGGTCCGTAGCCGAAGCCGCGGTCCGCCAGCCGCTCGTAGAAGCCGTCCAGGGCAACCGGCTCCGCGCCGGCCGGCGGCCACGCGCCGGGGGCGGCGGTGTCCGGCGCCTGCTCGCCGGCCAGGAAGCCGGTGGCGTGCCTGGTCCAGGCACCGCCCTCGCCGTCCTCGGGCCGCGAGTACAGGGCGAACGGCCGCCGGCCGTCGGGGGCGTCGTCCTCCGGCGCGTCCACCCGCAGGTGCAGCTGCAGGGCGCCGCGCCCGGGGACGAGCAGCGGGGCCTCGATCACCAGCTCCTCGACGGTGGGCGTGCCCGCCTCGTCGCCGGCCCGCGAGGCCAGCTCCAGCACCGCTGCCCCCGGGGCGAGGACGGTGCCGGCGACGGCGTGGTCCGCGAGCCACGGGTGGTCCTTCGGATCGAGCCGCCCGGTGAGGAGCGCCCCGCCCTCGGGCAGCTGCACCGCCGCGCCCAGCAGCGGGTGCCCGACGGGCGCCAGCCCGGCGGCGCCCACGTCGGTGGCGGGGCGGGTCTCCAGCCAGTAGCGCTGGTGCTGGAAGGGGTAGGTGGGCAGCTCGGAGGCGGGGAGGAGGGCGGCGTCCGGGAAGGCCGTGGACCAGTCCACGGGCAGGCCCCGGACGTGGAGTTCGGCGGCGGCGAGCAGGACACGGTCCCAGCCGCCGTCCTCGCGCCGAAGGGTCCCGGTGACGACGGTCGGCGCCTGGACGGCCTCCTCCAGAGCCTCGACGACCGCGTGGGCGAGCACGGGGTGGGCGCTGACCTCGACGAACGCCCGGAAACCGTCACCCGCCAGGGTCTCGACGGCGTCGGCGAAGCGGACGGTCTGCCGCAGGTTGCGGTACCAGTACCCGGCGTCCAGCTCCGGACCCTCCAGCCAGCGGCCCTCGACCGTCGACAGGAACGGGACGACGGCCGGCTGCGGCTTCACCGAGCCCAGCAGCTCGGCGAGTTCGGCCTCGATGGACTCCACGTGCGAGGTGTGCGAGGCGTAGTCCACCGGAATCCGGCGCACCCGCACGCCCTGCTCCTCGTACGCGACGACGAGCGTGTCCAGACCCGCCGGGTCACCGGCGACGACCACCGAGGACGGACCGTTCACGGCCGCGACCTCGACCCCGGCGGGGAGCCGGTCGGCCACCTCGGCGAGCGGCAACCCGACCGACACCATCCCGCCGCGTCCGGCCAGACCACGGGCGATGGCCTGCGACCGCAACGCCACCACCGCCGCCGCGTCCTCCAGCGAGAGGATGCCCGCGACATGCGCCGCCGCGATCTCCCCCTGCGAGTGACCCACCACCGCGTCAGGCACCACACCCAGCGACGCCCACAGGCGCGCCAAACCGACGTTCACCGCGAACGACACCGGCTGCACCACGTCCACCCGCTCCAACGGGGCGGCACCCGGCACCTGGTTCACCACATCCAGCAACGACCAGTCGACATAAGCCCTCAGAGCCTTGTCGACCTCACCGAGCGCCTCCGCGAACACCGCCGACTCCGCGAGCAGCCGACGCCCCATCCCGGCCCACTGGGAACCCTGACCCGGGAAGACGAACACCGACCGGCCACTCACCTCCGCCCGGCCGGAGACGACACCCGCCGCCTCCTCCCCCCGTGCCACCGCGTCCAGCGCCGCCACCGTGTCCGCGCGGTCGGCGGCCACCACCACGGCGCGCTGCTCCAGCGCGGCCCGCGCGGTGACGAGGGTGCGGGCGGTACGGGCCAGGCCGGTGTCCGGCTGCTCGGCCAAGAGCCGGCCCCAGGCGCCGGCCTGGGCCCGCAGGGCGTCCTCGGAGGCGGCCGACAGCACCAACGGCAGTGCGGCACCGGTCGGTTCGGCCTCCGACTGCGGGGCGTCCCCGACCGGGGCCTGCTCCAGGATCACGTGGGCGTTGGTGCCGCTGACACCGAAGGAGGAGACGGCGGCCCGGCGCGGCCGGTCGACCTCCGGCCAGTCGCGGCGTTCGGTGAGGAGCGCGACCGCGCCCGAGTCCCAGTCGACCTTCGAGGTGGGTGTGTCGATGTGCAGACTCTTCGGCAGCACGCCGTGCCGCAGCGCCTCCACCATCTTGATGACACCGGCCGCACCGGCCGCCGCCTGGGTGTGGCCGATGTTGGACTTCAACGACCCCAGCCAGAGCGGCTGTTCGGCCGGACGGCCCTGCCCGTACGTGGCCAGCACCGCCTGCGCCTCGATCGGGTCGCCCAGCGAGGTCCCCGTCCCGTGGCCCTCGACGGCGTCGACGTCCGCCGCCGTCAGCCGGGCGTTGGCGAGGGCCGCCCGGATCACCCGCTCCTGCGAGGGGCCGTTCGGGGCGGTGAGGCCATTGGACGCACCGTCCTGGTTGACGGCCGAACCCCGGACCACGGCCAGCACCTCGTGCCCCAACCGCCGGGCGTCCGACAGCCGCTCCAGCAGGAGGACGGCGACGCCCTCGGCGAGCCCGGTCCCGTCGGCGCCGTCCGCGTACGCCTTGCAGCGGCTGTCGCGCGCCAGGCCGCGCTGGGTGGCGAAGTCGACGAACACCTCCGGCGTGGCCATCACGGCGACCCCGCCGGCCAGGGCCAGCGTGCACTCGCCGTCGCGCAGCGCCTGCGCGGCCAGGTGGACGGCGACCAGGGAGGAGGAGCAGGCGGTGTCCACCGTCACCGACGGGCCTTCGAGACCCAGGGTGTAGGAGACCCGGCCGGAGGCGACCGAGCCCGAGTTGCCGATCCCGAAGTACCCCTCCAGGCCCTCCGGAAGGTTGAGCACGTGGTGCGCGTAGTCGTGGTACATCAGGCCCGCGTAGACACCGACCGGCTGCCCCTTGAGCGAGGCCGGGTCGATGCCGGCCCGCTCCAGGGCCTCCCAGGAGGCCTCCAGCAGCAGCCGCTGCTGCGGGTCCGTCGCCAGCGCCTCGCGCGGGGAGATCCCGAAGAGCGCGGCGTCGAAGCCGCCCGGGTCGGCGAGGAAGCCGCCCTCCTCGGCGTAGGTCTTCCCGGCGGCGTCCGGGTCGGGGTCGTACAGGCCGTCCACGTCCCACCCCCGGTCGCGGGGGAACGGGGCCATGGCGTCGGTGCCGTCGTGGACCAGGCGCCACAGGTCGGCCGGGGAGGCGACGCCGCCGGGCAGCCGGCAGGCCATCCCGACGATGGCGATCGGCTCGGTGCGCCGGGCCTCGACGTCGCGCAGGCGGCGCCTGGTCTGCTGGAGGTCGGCCGTGACGCGCTTGAGGTAGTCGCGCAGCTTGTCGTCGTTCGACATGGGGTTCTTCCTCGTATCCGTCATCAGGAAAGGCCGAGTTCGTTGTCGATCAGGTCGAAGAGCTCGTCGTCCGAGGCGGCGCCCAGGTCGACGCCCTCGGCCTCGGGCTCCTCGCCCGACTCCGCCCAGCGGGCGGTGAGGGCCTCCAGCCGGGCGGCCACCTGGGCGCGCAGCCCGTCGGGCGCCCCGGACGCGCCGGCCGTCCCCGCCGTGGCCGCCAACGCCTGCTCCAGCCGGTCGAGTTCGAGCAGGACGGGCGGCACGGCCACCGAGCCCGCCAGGCCCAGCCGGTCCCGCAGGTGCTCGGCGACGGCGGCCGGGGTCGGGTGGTCGAAGACCAGGGTCGCCGGGAGCCGGACACCGGTGGCCTCGGTGAGGCTGGTACGGATCCGCAGCGAGGTCAGCGAGTCGAAGCCGACGTCCTTGAACGCCTGAGCGGGCTTCACCGTCTCGTCGATGCTCTGGCCGAGCACCTTGGCCGCGCTGGCCCGGACCAGGTCCAGGAGCAGCCGGAGCTGTTCGGCCTCGCCCACCGCGGAGAGCCTGCGGAACAGGACCTCACGGCCGTCGCCGGCCGGTGCCCCGGCGGTGGCGGCGGTGCGGCGGGGGGTGCGGACCAGGCCGCGCAGCAGCGGGTTCAGTTCGCCGCCCGCCGCCTGCCCGCGCAGCGCCTCACGGTCCAACCGGGTCGGGACCAGCAGCGCCTCCGAAGAACGCAGCGCGGCATCGAACAGCGCCAGCGCCTCCTCCGTCGCCATGGCCGCCAGGCCGCCCCGGGCCAGCCGGGCCCGATCGGCCTCGTCCAGGTGGCCGGTCAGCCCACTGGCCTGAGCCCACAGGCCCCAGGCCAGCGACACCGCCGGCAGGCCCCGCTCACGACGCCACCCGGCCAGGCCGTCCAGGAACCCGTTCGCCGACCCGTACAGGCTCTGCCCGGCACTGCCGAACACGCCCGCGCCGGAGGAGAACAGGACGAAGGCCGCCAGACCCAGGCCCTCGGTCGCCTCGTGCAGGTGCCAGGCCGCGTCCGCCTTCGGCGCGAACACCTCCCCCAGCTCCTCCACCGACCGCGTCTCGAAGACGCCGTCGGCCAGCGCGCCGGCCGTGTGCACCACCGCCGTCAGCGGATACTCCGCCGGAACCCGACGGACCAGGCCGTCGACCACCGAACGGTCCGACACATCGGCGGCCACCACCTCCACCTCGGCACCCAGCGCCTCAAGCCCGGCCACCAACTCCGCCGCACCCGGCGCCGCCACGCCGCGGCGACTCACCAACAGCAGCCGCCGCACCCCGTGCGACTCCACCAGATGCCGGGCCACCAACCCGCCCAACGTCCCCGTACCACCGGTCACCAGCACCGTCCCCGCCGGATCCAGGACCCCCTGCCCGTCAGCCGAGTCCTGGACGGAGGCACGCGCCAGGCGCGGCACCACCGCGGTCCCGTCGCGCCAGGCGACGTGGGGTTCGCCGGACGCGAGCGCGTCGGCCACCAGTGAGGCGGGCACCGCCGAGCCGTCGGTGTCCACCAGGACGATCCGGCCCGGGTGTTCGAGCTGCGCGGTGCGGACCAGGCCCCGGACGGCGGCTGCCGCCGGGTCCCCGGCGCCGTGCGCGGTCAGGAGCGCGAGCGGGCCGGCGGAGTCACCGGCCAGGTGCTCCTGGATCCCGCCGAGCGCGGCGCCGACGAGTGCCCGGGCCGCCTGCGGCACCGGCAGCCCCTCGGGGACGCGGGTCAGGTCGAGCACATCGTCCCCGGACGGGCGGTCCGCCGCGCGCGGCAGGTCGGCGGGCGCCCAGTCGACGCGGTAGAGGTGCTCGGCGGCGGTGTCCCGGGCAGCGGACAGCCGCTCGGGCGCCACCGGCCGCAGGACCAGCGCCCCGACGGCACCGACGGGCCGGCCGGCCGGGTCGGTCAGCGCGAAGGAGACGCTGTCCGGGCTCTCCCGGCGGGAGTGCACCCGCAGCGCGGTGGCCCCGGACGCGTACAGGGCCACGTCGTTCCAGGCGAACGGCAGCAGCACCTCCCCCGGTCCGGCCACCGGCGCCGCACCCAGGTTGGCGGACTGCAGGGCCGCGTCCAGCAGGGCCGGGTGCAGTCCGAACCGCCCGGCGGAGTCCGTCAGTTCCTCCGGCAGCGCGACCTCGGCGAACACCTCCTCGCCCGACCGCCAGGCGGCCCGCAGGCCCCGGAACGCGTCGCCGTACTCGTAACCCGCCTCGGCCAGCCGCTCGTAGAAGCCGTCCAGGGCGACCGGCTCCGCGCCGGCCGGCGGCCACGCCTCGTAGCCGAACTCCGGTGCGGTCTCGGCCGCCAGGAAGCCGGTGGCGTGCCGGGTCCACACGCCGCCCTCCGCGTCCTCGGGCCGCGAGTGCACGTGGACGGCCCGGCGGTCGTCGTCGGCGGTGGCCGGGTCGACCGTGACACGGACCTGGAGGCCACCGCGCTCGGGCAGGATCCCGGGCGCCTCGACGACCAGCTCGTCGAGGCGCCCGAGACCGGTCCGCTCCCCCGCCCGCAGGGCGAGTTCGAGGAAGGCCGCGCCGGGCAGCAGGACCGTCCCGGAGACGGCGTGGCCGGCCAGCCACGGGTGCGATCGGACCGAAAGCCGTCCGGTGAACACCTCGCCCCCGTCGGGCAGTTCAACCAGGGTGCCGAGCAGCGGGTGCTCGGCGGCGGCGACCCCGAACGCGGTCACGTCACCGGTGGCGGCCACGGGCTCCAGCCAGAAGCGCTGGTGCTGGAAGGCGTAGGTGGGCAGTTCGGAGGGGCGGACGGTGCCGGCCCCGGCGTGGGCCGTGGACCAGTCCACGGACAGGCCGTGCACATGGAGTTCGGCGGCGGCGAGCAGGACGCGGTCCCAGCCGCCGTCCTCGCGGCGCAGGGTGCCGGTGACGACGGTCGGCGCCTGGACGGCCTCCTCCAGGGCCTCGACGACGGCGTGCGCGAGGACGGGGTGTGCGCTGACCTCGACGAAGGCCCGGAAGCCCTCGCCGGCCAGGGTCTCGACGGCGTCGGCGAAGCGGACGGTCTGCCGCAGGTTGCGGTACCAGTACCCGGCATCCAGCTCCGGGCCCTCCAGCCAGCGGCCCTCGACGGTGGAGAGGAAGGGGATCGCGGCGGGCTGGGGCTTCACGGAGCCCAGCAGCTCGGCGAGTTCGGTTTCGATGGACTCCACGTGCGAGGTGTGCGAGGCGTAGTCGACGGCGATCCGCCGCACGCGCACGCCCTGCTCCTCGTACGCGACGACCAGCGTGTCCAGACCCGCCGGGTCACCAGCCACCACCACCGAGGAGGGGCCGTTGACGGCCGCGACCTCGACCCCGGCGGGGAGCCGGTCGGCCACCTCGGCGAGCGGCAACCCGACCGACACCATGCCGCCGCGTCCGGCCAGACCGCGGGCGATGGCCTGCGACCGCAGCGCCACCACGGCCGCCGCGTCGTCCAGGGAGAGGATGCCGGCGACGTGCGCCGCCGCGATCTCGCCCTGGGAGTGGCCGACCACCGCGTCAGGGACGACGCCCAGCGACGCCCAGAGACGGGCCAGCGCGACGTTCACCGCGAACGACACCGGCTGCACCACGTCCACCCGCTCCAACGAGGCGGCACCCGGCACCTGGTTCACCACATCCAGCAACGACCAGTCGACATAGGGCTTCAAGGCCCTGTCGACCTCACTGAGCGCCTCCGCGAAGACCACGGACTCGGCCAGCAGCCGACGCCCCATCCCGGCCCACTGGGAACCCTGCCCCGGGAAGACGAACACCGACCGACCACTCACCTCCGCCCGACCGGACACCAGCCCGGCCGCGGCCTCCCCCTCGGCCAGGGCCTTCAGGGCGGCGACGAGCGCGGCCCGGTCGGCGCCGACGGCCACGGCACGCTCGGTGAACCGGGTGCGCGCGGTGACGAGTGCCCGGGCGGTGGCGGCGAGGTCCGGCGCCGGCTGCCCCTCCGCGAAGGCCGCCAGCCGCGCGGCCTGCTGACGCAGCGCCGCCTCCGACGCGGCCGAGACCACCCAGGGGACCACGTTCTCCCCGGCGTCAGCGGGCGTTGCTGCTCCGTCGATGGGCTCGGCGGCGCCGACCAGCTCCGCCTGCTCCAGGATCACGTGCGCGTTCGTCCCGCTCACACCGAACGCCGAGACGCCGGCCCGGCGCGGGCGGTCGGCCTCCGGCCAGGCCCGCTGCTCGGTGAGCAGGGCGATGCCGCCCGAGGACCAGTCGATGTGCGAGGAGGGCGCGTCGATGTGGAGGGTCCGCGGTAGTACGCCGTGGCGCAGCGCCTCGACCATCTTGATCACGCCCGCCGCACCGGCGGCGGCCTGGGTGTGGCCGATGTTGGACTTCACCGACCCGAGCCAGAGCGGCTGTTCGGCCGGGCGGTCCTTGCCGTAGGTAGCGAGCAGGGCGTGGGCCTCGATCGGGTCGCCGAGCGGGGTGCCGGTGCCGTGCGCCTCGACGGCGTCGACATCGGCGGCCGTCAGCCTGGCGTTGGCGAGGGCTGCCCGGATGACCCGCTCCTGCGAGGGGCCGTTCGGGGCGGTCAGGCCGTTGGACGCACCGTCCTGGTTGACGGCCGAACCCCGGACCACGGCCAGCACCTCGTGCCCCAACCGCCGGGCGTCGGAGAGCCGTTCGAGCAGCAGCAGGCCCACGCCCTCGGACATCCCGAACCCGTCGGCGGCGTCGGCGAAGGCCTTGCTCCGGCCGTCGGCGGCGAGGCCGCGCTGCCGGGAGAAGCCGACCAGGCCTTCGAGCGTGGACATCACCGAGGCGCCGCCGGCCAGGGCCAGCGTGCACTCCCCGGCGCGGAGCGCCTGGGCGGCGAGGTGCAGGGCGACCAGGGAGGAGGAGCAGGCGGTGTCGACGGTGATCGCGGGTCCCTCCAGGCCGAGGGCGTAGGAGAGGCGGCCGGAGAGCACGCTGCCCGCGTTGCCGGTGACCAGGTAGCCCTCGTCGGCGGCGCCGCCGGTGCCCTGGGTGCCGTAGTCCTGGCCGTGGGTGCCGATGAAGACGCCGGTCGGGGTGGCGCGCAGGGCGGTGGGGTCGAGTCCGGCGCGCTCCAGGGTCTCCCAGGCGACTTCGAGCAGCAGGCGCTGCTGCGGGTCCATGGCCAGGGCCTCGCGCGGGTTGATGCCGAAGAAGGCGGCGTCGAAGTCGGCGATGCCGGGCAGGAATCCGCCGCCGCGCACGTAGGTGCGGCCGGGGGCGTCGGGGTCGGGGTCGTAGCTGCCGTCGAGGTCCCAGCCCCGGTCGGCGGGCAGGCCGGTGACGGCGTCGCCGCCGGCGGCGACGAAGCGCCAGAGGTCCTCGCCGGAGTCGAGGCCGCCGGGGAAGCGGCAGCCGACGGCGACGATCGCGATCGGGTCGTCCTCGGTCCCGGCGGCCTGTGCCGCGGGGGTGGCGGGGGCGGCGGGGGCCGGTTCCTCGCCGACGAGTTCGGTCGCGAGGTGGGCGGCGAGGGCCTTGGGCGTCGGGTAGTTGAACACCAGGGTGGCGGGCAGGCGCAGGCCGGTGGCGGTGCCGAGGGCGTTGCGGAGCTCGACGGCGGTGAGCGAGTCGATGCCGAGTTCCTTGAACGCCTTGTCGACGTCCAGTGCCGTGGCCGAGCCGTGGCCGAGGACGGCGGCGGCGGTGTCGCGGACGAGGGCGGTCAGCAGTCCGTCGCGGTCGGCGGCGGAGAGTCCGGCGAGCCGCCGGGCGAGGGTGCCGGCGCCGTCCGCGGCGGTGCGGGCGGCGGCCCGGCGCAGGGCGCGGGGTGTGCGGGCGGCGGGTGCCAGGTCGCGCAGCAGCGGCGGGAGGTCCTCGGTGCGGACGCCGGTGACGTCGAGCCTGATCGGCACCACGGCCGCGGGCTCGCCGGTGAGCGCGGCGTCCAGGAGGGCGAGGCCCTGGTCGGCGGAGAGGGGGCGGGTGCCGACCCGGGCCATCCGGGCGAGGTCGGTGTCGCTGAGCCGGCCGCCCATGCCGGCGGCCTCGGCCCACAGGCCCCAGGCGAGCGACACGGCGGGCAGTCCGAGCGAGCGCCGGTGGGCGGCCAGGCCGTCGAGGAAGGCGTTGCCGGCCGCGTAGTTGCCCTGGCCGGAGCCGCCGAGGACGCCGGAGGCGGAGGAGTAGAGCGCGAAGGCGGCCAGGTCGAGGCCGGCGGTGAGCTCGTGCAGGTGCCAGGCGGCGTCGACCTTCGGGCGCAGCACGCTGTGCCACTTGGCGGCGTCGAGCGCTTCGATGACGCCGTCGTCGACGATCCCGGCGACGTGGACGACGCCGGTCAGCCGGTCGGCGAGGGTGTCGACGACGGCGGCCAGCGCGGTGCGGTCGGCGGTGTCGACGGCCTCGGCGCGGACCAGGGTGCCGTGCGCGGCGAGTTCTTCGAGCAGGTCGGCGGGCACGGCGGAGCGGGAGAGGAGCACGAGTTCCGCGACGCGGTGGACCGCCGCGAGGTGACGGGCCACCAGGCGGCCCAGGCCGCCGTTGGCGCCGGTGACCAGGACGGTGCCGCCGGCCAGCGGGGACGGCGCGTCCTGCGCGGGGGCGGGCCGGGCGGCCGGGCGGCGCAGGCGGGCGACCAGCCGTCGCCCGTCGCGCAGCGCCAGCTGCGGTTCGTCGTCCGGTGCGGCGGCCACCGCCCGGGCGGCGTCGGCCGGGTCGTCGGCCTCGACGAGAACGAAGCGGCCGGGGTTCTCCGACTGGGCGGTGCGCACCAGGCCCCGGACGGGTTCCTGGACGAGTTCGCCGCGCCGGGTGACGACGACGAGCCGGGAGTCGGCCGTCCGGTCGTCGGCCAGCCAGGCCTGGAGCGCCCGCAGGACGTCGTGGCCGACGGCGTGGGCGCGCTCGGGCACGGTGTCGGAGGGCGCGCCCACGCCGGCGGGGAGGACCACGAGGGGCGGCAGGGCGCCGTCCTCGGGCAGGTCGCTGTGGAGGGTCCAGTCCGCGGGCGTGTCGGCGGGCGCGTCGGCGGTCTCGGGTGCGGGGACCCAGTCGACCTCGAACAGGGCCGCGTCGTCCGCCGGACCGGCGGTGAGGCCGCTCGGGTCCACCGGCCGCACGGTGAGGGCCTCGACGTCCACGACGGGGGCGCCGGTGTCGTCGGCGGCCCGGATGGTGAGGGTATCGGGGCCGGCGGGGGTGACGACCACGCGCAGTGCCTCGGCACCGGTGGCGTGCAGGCGCACGCCGGCCCAGGAGAAGGCGAGCCTGGGCACGTCGGCGCCGGGGAGGAGGCCGGCCTCGCCGAGCGGGTGGAGGGCGGCGTCCAGCAGGGCGGGGTGCAGGCCGTAGGCGGCGGTGTCGGTGGTGGTGTCGGGGAGGCGGAGCTGGGCGTAGAGGCGGCCGTCGGCGAGCCAGGCGGCCTCGACGGCGTGGAACGCGGGGCCGTAGGCGACGGTGAGCCGGTCGTAGAGGCCGTCGGTGTCGAGCGGGCGGGCTCCGGCGGGCGGCCAGACCGTCAGGTCGTCGGCGGTGGCGGGCTCCGGGCCCTCGGGGGCGAGCGTTCCGGTGGCGTTGGCGTGCCACGGCAGGCCGGGGCCGGTGCGGGTGAGCAGCCGGACGGCGCGGCGGCCGTCCTCGGCCTCGCCGACGTGGACCTGGAGGTCGAGGCCGCCGCCGTCCGGGACGACGAGCGGGGCGGAGACGGTCAGTTCCTCGACCGTGGGCGCGCCGAGCCGGTGGCCGACGTGGGCGAGGGCGTCGAGCAGCGCGGTGCCGGGCAGCAGCGTCGCGCCGCCGACCCGGTGGTCGGCCAGCCAGGGCAGGGTGCGTTCGGTGATCCGGCCGGTGAAGACGGCGCCTTCCTCGGTGCCGAGCAGCAGTTCGGTCTCCAGCAGCGGGTGGCCGGCCTTGTCCAGGCCGACGGCGGCGAGGTCGCCGGCGGAGCGGCCCGGCCGGAGCCAGTAGCGCTGGTGCTGGAAGGGGTAGGTGGGCAGTTCGGAGGGACGGACGGTGTCGGCCCCGGCGTGGGCCGTGGACCAGTCCACGGGCAGGCCGCGGACGTGGAGTTCGGCGGCGGCGAGCAGGACACGGTCCCAGCCGCCGTCCTCACGGCGCAGCGTGCCGGTGACGACGGTCGGCGCCTGGACGGCCTCCTCCAGGGCCTCGACGACGGCGTGGGCGAGCACGGGGTGCGCGCTGACCTCGACGAACGCCCGGAAACCGTCACCGGCCAGGGTCTCGACGGCGTCGGCGAAGCGGACGGTCTGCCGCAGGTTGCGGTACCAGTACCCCGCGTCCAGCTCGGGGCCCTCCAGCCAGCGGCCCTCGACCGTCGACAGGAACGGGACGACGGCCGGCTGAGGCTTCACCGAACCCAGCAGCTCGGCGAGTTCGGCCTCGATGGACTCCACGTGCGAGGTGTGCGAGGCGTAGTCCACCGGAATCCGGCGCACCCGCACGCCCTGCTCCTCGTACAAGACGACGAGCGTGTCCAGACCCGCCGGGTCACCGGCCACCACAACCGAGGACGGGCCGTTCACGGCCGCGACCTCGACGCCGTCCGGCAGCGTGCCGGTCACCTCGGCGAGCGGCAGCCCGATCGACACCATGCCGCCGCGTCCGGCCAGACCGCGGGCGATGGCCTGCGACCGCAGCGCCACCACAGCGGCCGCGTCCTCCAGCGAGAGGATGCCCGCGACATGCGCCGCCGCGATCTCCCCCTGCGAGTGGCCCACCACCGCGTCCGGCACCACACCCAGCGACGCCCAGAGGCGCGCCAAACCGACGTTCACCGCGAACGACACCGGCTGCACCACGTCCACCCGCTCCAGCGAGGCGGCACCCGGCACCTGGTTCACCACATCGAGCAACGACCAGTCGACATGGGGCTCCAGCGCCTCCGCGGCCTCCTCCAGAGCCCGCGCGAACACCGCGGACTCGGCGAGCAGCCGACGCCCCATCCCGGCCCACTGGGAACCCTGACCCGGGAAGACGAACACCGACCGACCACTCACCTCCGCCCGACCGGACACCAGCCCGGCCGTGGCCTCCCCCTCGGCCAGGGCCCGCAGCCCGCTCAGCGCCCGCGCCCGGTCGGCGGCGACCACGACGGCCCGCCGTTCCAGCGCGGCCCGGGAGCCGGCGAGCGCGCGGGCCACGGCCGGCGCCTCGGCGAGGGGCCTGGCCTCGGTGAACCCGGCGATCCGTTCGGCCTGTTCGCGCAGGGCCTCGGGGGAACGGGCTGAGAGCAGCCAGGGCACCGGGGTGCCGGAGCCGGCGTCGGGTTCGCCGTCGAGTCCGGCGGGCACCGCCCGGTGCGCCGGCTCCTGGGCGGGGGCCTGCTCCAGGACGACGTGGGCGTTGGTGCCGCTGACGCCGAAGGAGGAGACGGCGGCCCGGCGCGGCCGGTCGACCTCGGGCCAGGCCCGTTCCTCGGTGAGCAGGGCGACCGCGCCGGACTCCCAGTCCACCTTGGTGCTGGGCTCGTCGATGTGCAGGCTCTTCGGCAGCACGCCGTGGCGCAGCGCCTCGACCATCTTGATCACACCGGCGACACCGGCGGCGGCCTGGGCGTGGCCGATGTTGGACTTCAACGACCCGAGCCAGAGCGGCTGTTCGGCCGGACGGCCCTGGCCGTACGTGGCCAGCACCGCCTGCGCCTCGATCGGGTCGCCCAGCGAGGTCCCCGTCCCGTGGCCCTCGACGGCGTCGACGTCCGCGGGTGTCAGCCCGGCGTTGGCGAGGGCGGCGAGGATCACCCGCTCCTGCGAGGGACCGTTCGGGGCGGTCAGGCCGTTGGACGCGCCGTCCTGGTTGACGGCCGAACCCCGGACGACCGCCAGCACCTCGTGCCCCAGCCGCCGGGCGTCCGACAGCCGCTCCAGCAGCACCAGGCCCACGCCCTCGGCCCAGGCGGTGCCGTCGGCGCCGTCCGCGTAGGCCCGGGCCCGGCCGTCGGCGGAGAGCGCGCGCTGGCGGGAGAACTCGACGAAGGAGGTGGGCCGGGCCATGATCGCGGCGCCGCCGGCCAGGGCGAGCGTGCACTCGCCGTCGCGCAGCGCCTGCGCGGCCAGGTGGAGGGCCACCAGGGAGGAGGAGCAGGCGGTGTCCACCGTCACCGACGGGCCTTCGAGGCCGAGGGTGTAGGAGATGCGGCCGGAGGCGACCGAGCCGGCGTTGCCGGTGCCCAGGTAGCCCTCCAGGCCGTCCGGGACCTCGGCGAGGTCGGTGGCGTAGTCGTGGTACATCAGGCCCGCGTAGACGCCGACCGGCTGCCCCTTGAGCGAGGTCGGGTCGATGCCCGCGCGCTCCAGCAGTTCCCAGGAGGTCTCCAGCAGCAGCCGCTGCTGCGGGTCCGTCGCGAGCGCCTCGCGCGGGGAGATCCCGAAGAAGGCGGCGTCGAACTCGCCCGCGTCGTGCAGGAATCCGCCGTGGCGGGCGTAGGAGGTGCCGGGGACGGCCGGGTCCGGGTCGTAGAGGGCGTCGAGGTCCCAGCCGCGGTCGGCGGGGAAGGGGGTGATCGCGTCGGTGCCCTCGGCGACCAGCCGCCACAGGTCGGCCGGGGAGGCGACGCCGCCGGGCAGCCGGCAGGCGGCGCCGACGATGACGACGGGGTCCTCGGCGGGCGGCACGGTGCGCGGTACGGGCGCGGGCCGGGCGGCGGTGGCCGGACGGCCGGTCAGCGCGTTCACCAGGAAGGCCGCGACGGCGGTCGGGTTGGGGTGGTCGAAGGCGAGGGTGGCGGGCAGCCGCAGGCCGGTGGCGGCGGTGAGGCGGCCGCGCAGTTCGACGGCGGTGGCGGAGGTGAAGCCGAGGTCCTTGAACGGGCCGTCGGGGCGGATCGGGTCGGGGCCGTCGCCGGCCAGCCCGGCGGTCTCCGCGAGGACGAGGTCGAGCAGCTCGCGCTGCCGGTCGGCGGCCGGGCGGCCGGCCAGTCGGCGGCGCAGCGCGGCGGCGGTCGCGGTGTCTGGGGCGCTCGGGCCGGCCGGGGTGTCGATGAGGTCGCGCAGCAGGGCCGGGACGTCCTGCGGGGCGAGGGCGTCCAGCCCTTCGGGGTCGAGCCGGAGCAGCAGCAGGGAGGTGTGGTCGGCCAGGTGGGCGGCGTCGAAGGCGGCGGCGCTCTCCTGGGCGGTGAGCCGGCCAAGGCCGGGCGGCACGGGGCGTCCGTCCCCGTCGGCGGGGCCGGTGATGAGGGCGAGGCCGGGCAGGCCGTGGCGGCTGCGGTGGTGGGCGAGGGCGTCGAGGAACGCCGCGGCGGCGGCCTCCCCGGGGGCGCCGGGGGTGCCGAGCGGTCCGACGGTGGGGGTGTGCACGACGAAGGCGGACAGCTCGGTGCCGGCGGTCAGTTCGTGCAGGTTGACGGCGGCGGCGAGGGCGGCGCCGAGGCCGGGGAAGGCCGCGCCGGGGGTGTGGACGACGGCGTTGAAGCGCGTGCCCGGGCCGGCCAGCCAGTCGGCGAGGGCGTCGCGGTCGGCGAGGTCGAGGGCGCTGAGGGTGGTCTCGGCGCCGGCGGCGGTGAGCCGCCCGGCGAGTTCGGCGGCGGCCCGGTCGGCGGGGCCGTGGGGGCTGGTGAGCAGGATCCGGCGCACGCCGCGTCCGGCCACCAGGTGGTGGGCGACGGCGGCGGCGGCCGGCCCGTCGGCGCCGGTGACCAGGACGGTGCGGCACGGGTCGAAGCGGGCGCCGGGCTCGCCGTGGGCGAGCGCGGCGGACACCCGGGCGGCGCGCGGGCGCAGCGCCACGCCGGAGCGGACGACGAGTTCGGGTTCGCCGGAGGCGACGGCGGTGGCCAGGGCGTCGGCGGCGTTCTCCTCCGCGTCGAGGTCGACCAGCAGGAACCGGCCGGGGTTCGCCACCCGGGCGGCGCGGACCACGCCGCGCAGCGCGGCCTGGACGAGGTCGGTGGCGCCGCCCGGTCCGGCGGCGCCCCGGGTGACGACGACCAGCGCGGTGTCGGCGAGCCGTTCCTCGGCAAGCCAGGCGGTGAGCTGCCCGTCGAGGGCGCGCACGGCCTCCTCGACGTCGGCGGCGAGCGGCCCGGGGGTGCGCAGGCCGGCGCCGACGCCGAGCACGGCGGCATCGGGCAGCGGGCCGGCCGCGGCCAGCGCGGCCGGGTCGGGGTGGGCGGCGGCGCCGAGGGCGTCGGCGAGGCCGAAGGCGTCCGCGCCGAGCACCGCCCAGGTGCCGGCGGCGGAGCGGGCGCCGGGGACGGAGGAGAGCGGCAGCCAGTCGACGCGGAACAGGTGCTCGTAGTGGCTGCCGCCGGCGGCCCGCAGCCGGGCGGGCGCGTCGAGCAGCACGTGCCGGGTGATCTTGCCGGAGGCGGTGCGCGGGATGCGTTCCGTCTCGTACAGCTCCTCGGGGACCTTGAAGTAGGAGAGCCGTTCCCGGCAGGCGGCCAGCAGGGCCTCCGGGTCGAGGCCGCCGGGGCCGGGCACCAGGAAGGCCACCGGCACCTCGCCGAGCACCTCGTGGGGCTTGCCGACGACGGCGACGTCCGCGACGCCGGGCACGCCGCGCAGCACCTCCTCGACCTCGGCCGGGTGGATGTTCTCGCCGCCGCGGATGATGAGTTCCTTGATCCGGCCGGTGATGGTGAAGTAGCCGGAGCCGTCCCGCCGGGCGAGGTCGCCGGTGTGGTACCAACCGCCGCGCAGCGCCTGCTCGGTGGCCTCGGGCTGGTTGTGGTAGCCGAGCATCACGCTCGGGCCGCGCACCCAGACCTCGCCCTCCTCGCCGTCGGCGGCGTCCAGGCCGGTCTCCACGTCGACCAGGCGCACGCCCAGGCCGGGGACGGGCAGGCCGCAGGAGCCCTCGACGCGGGCGCCGGTGGGCCAGTTGACGGTGATCGAGCCGCAGGTCTCGGTGGAGCCGTAGGCGTCGATGAGCGGCGCGCCGAACGCCTCCTCGAAGGAGCGCCGCAGCGCGGCGGTGGTCATGGCGCCGCCGACCAGGCACATCCGCAGGGCCGGCGCGGTGAAGCCGTCCTCCCGGGCGGCGCGCACCAGCTGCTGGTACATGGTGGGCACGCCGGCCAGGAAGGTCGCGGACTCCTCGCGGACGGCCTCCAGGACGTCCCGCGCGGCGAAGCCGTCGAGGATGCGGGCGGTGGCGCCGACCGCGGTGACGCTCAGCACGCAGGCGATGTGGGAGAGGCTGTGGAACAGCGGCAGCGGCCAGACCACCCGGTCCTCGGCACTCAGGCCGGGCACCGGCACGTAGCAGGCGGCGACCGACCAGAGGCAGTTGCGCTGGGTGGACAGCACGCCCTTGGGCCGGCCGGTGGTGCCGGAGGTGTAGAGCATCCAGGCGGGGTCGTCGAGGCCGAGGTCGTCGCGCGCCGGGGTGGCGGGGTCGGTGCCGGCCAGGGTCTCGAAGGAGAGGGTGCCGGCCGGGACGGGGCCCTCGCCGGTGACGATCACCCGCAGGTCGGCCCGGCCGCGGGCGAGGGCGTCCAGGCCGGCGGCGCGGGCGGCGTCGGTGATGACGACGCGGGCGCCGCTGTCGTCCAGCAGGTGGGTGAGCTCGGCCTCGGTGGCGTGCGGGTTGAGCGGGACGCCGATGGCGCCGGCGCGCAGGATGCCGAAGTAGGCCTCCACCACCTCGACGCTGTTGCCGAGCAGGATCGCGGCCCGGTCGCCGGGCTGGAGGCGCAGGTCGGCGAGGTGGCCGGCGATCCGGCCGGTGCGGGCGTGGAGCTCGCCGTAGGTCACGCCGCGGACGGCGTCGCGGAACGCGGTCTTGTCCGAGCTGTCGCGGGCGTGCTCGGCCAGTAGTTCGGGCAGCGGCCGGATCAGCTCGGTGCGCAACATGCCGTCACTTCCTTGGGTCGGTTCAGGGTCGGTTCAGGGTTGGTTCGGGGTCTGTTCCGGTCGGCCCGGTTCGGGCCTCGGGCGGGGCATTCGATTTCCGCCCGGCACCGGGGGTGGGCGGCGGCGGAATGGGATGGCATTTCCGGGCCGGAATGTCGCGGTACGGAGCCGGCGCAATTGCCGGGCGGCCTTTCCGGGGCGGCCGTACGCGAATTCCCGCCGGTCACAGTCTCGTGCGGCGGGGGCTCCGGGCCGCCCCTATCCGACCCCCTATACGGGCCCTAATCACGGTGGACGGGGCAGGGGTAGCGGGCGCGGCCGGCGGCTGAGCGGTAGGTGGGAACGGCGCCGCCCCGCCGGGCGTGGGCGCGGCGGGGCGGGGCGGGGCGGGCGGCCCGGACCGACCGGTGGGGCGGCCGGGTGGGGCGGGCTCGCGGCCGGTCAGTGGGCCGGGACGGGTTCGGGCAGCAGGGCGAGCAGGTCGTCGGGCCGGCGCAGCACCGCGTCGGGCCGTTCGGCGAGCAGCGCCGCCTCGTCGCTCTCGCCCCACAGCACGGCGATCGCGCCGACCCCGGCGCCCCGGGCGCTCGCCAGGTCGGTGACGGCGTCGCCGACCATGACGGTCCGTTCGGCCGGCACGTCGAGCAGTTCCAGGGCGCGCAGCACGATGTCGGGCGCGGGCTTGGCCCGGGGGACCTCGTCGGAGCCGAGCACGTGGTCGAAGTGGTGCAGCAGGCCGAGCTGGTCGAGCAGCGAGCGGGCCCGGGGGCCGCTCTTGCCGGTGGCCACGGCCAGCCGGATGCCGCGCCGGTTGAGGTCGACGAGCAGCTCCCGCACCCCGGCGTGCACGGTGACCTGGGGGGCGAGCCGGTAGCTCTCCCGGACGAAGGGCTCCTCCAGGGCGAGCGGCAGCCCCATGATCCGCATGATGTCCGGGAAGTAGCGGCCGAGGTGGCGGCAGTACTCCTCGAACGGCGGGTTGCCGTCGCCGACCACCTCCTCGTAGGCGGTGAGGAACGCCCGGCGCATCACGTCGAAGCTGTCGACGATGACGCCGTCGAGGTCGAAGACCACGGCGCGCAGCGGGGAGCGGGCGGCGAGCGCGTGGCCGTCGGGCCCGGTGGTCGGGGCGGTTGCTGCGAGCTGGTCGATCGGCATGGGATCTCCATGGGACGAGGGGCTGCCCGGACGGGTGACCGGGCCTGGCGCCCCGGGGCCGACGGGATGGGCACGGCCTCCGGGGCCGGGGCACGGGGCTGCTCGGGTGGAGCCGCGGCTCGGCGGGGAACGGCGGGAACGGCGGGAACGGCGGGGACGGCAGTCGGACGCCGACGACGGTCAGACGGCGAGCGCCGCGGCCTCGTCGGCGAGCCGCGGCCGCGGGGCGCGGGCCGCCGCGTAGAGCCGCTCGATGACCGAGATGGTGTGGTGGGCGCGCTTCACGGCCGCGCCGCGCGAGGCCGGGTCGGCGAGCACGGCGGGCAGCTCGTCGAGCTGGCGCACGTACTCGGTGCCGACGTCCTCCCCGGGCAGCGGGACCTCGGTGGTGACGCCGTCGCGGGTCCGGGTGAGGCGCGGGACCCGGCGGTTCGGGCTGAAGCCGAAGGTGCACTCCAGGGTCGCGGAACCGGTGGCACCCTCCACGGTGATCCGGGTGGTGTCGACGGACTCGTGGGAGGCCCAGCTCGCCCGCACCGCCACCGAGACGCCGGTGTCGGTGAGCAGGAAGCCGCGGGCGGTGTCCTCGACGTCGCCCGCGCCGTCCGGCCCCTCGGTGCCGCGCCAGCCGGCGCCGCGCCTGCCGTCGTTGACGAAGTCGGCGGAGAGCGAGCCGAGCACCGACGGGAACCGGACGTCGCCGCCGAGCACGGCCTGGGCCGTGTCCAGCAGGTGCCAGCCGAGGTCGACCAGGGCGCCGCCGCCGGAGAGCCGCCGGCTGGTGAACCACCCGCCGGCGTCGGGGACACCGCTGGCGCGGACCCAGGCGAGGTCGACGTGCCGGATCGGGCCGAGGTCCGCCGCCAGCTCCGTGAGAGCGGCGACGTCCGGCCGGTAGCGGGCGGCGCTGCCCGCCAGCAGGACGGTCCCGCCGGTGCGTTCGGCGGCGGCCAGCCGGTCCGCCTCGGCGGAGCTGAGGCAGACCGGCTTCTCCAGGAACACCGGGATGCCGCGGGCGAGCAGGCGTTCGGCCACGGGGGTGTGCAGGTGGTTGGGCACCGCGACGACCGCGAGGTCGACGTCGGGGCCGAGCAGGTCGGCGTCGGCGAGGAGCGCGGCGCCGGCCGGCACGTGCTCCGCGCCGCCGGGGCCGGGCTCGACGACGGCGGTGACCTGGTAGGCCGGGTGGGCCGTCAGGCGGGGCAGCCAGATGGTGCGGCCCGCCCACCCTAGGCCGACGACGGCCACCCGCACCGGGGCGTCCGGCCCCCGTCCGGCGGTGCTCACCCGCGCGTTCACACCGCGGCCAGGGCGTCGGCGATGATCTGGGCGGTGTCCTCGATCGCCCGCTCGCTCGCGAGGAGGGTGCGGTGGTGCAGCCAGATGCCGTCGGCGGTGAGCGCCTCGCTGTTGGGGCAGGCCTTGGCCAGCGCGTCGACGGTGGTGTCGGGCGCGGCCGACTCCCAGAAGCCGTCCGAGCGGTAGATGGCGCGGAAGACCACGAAGGCGGGCAGGCCGCGCGCGATCAGGTCGTCGACCAGGGCGTTGCGCCGGTCCTCGCCGAGGCCGGGCACCCGGAACATCGCCATGTAGTGCGGGACGCGGTCGGCCCGCTCGTCGTGGCCCTGCGGCACCACGCCGGGGATCTCCGTCAGCAGGCTCTTGAGCAGCTTGGCGCGCTCCTCGCGGACGCTGATCTGGCCGTCCAGGCGGGCGAGCTGGGCGCGCAGCACGCTCGCGGAGAACTCGTTGAGCCGGAAGTTGGAGCCGGAGGTCTGGTGGTAGTACTTCCGGTCCGTCGGCGGGCGGCCGCAGCTGTGCCGCAGGAACGCCTCGTCGTACTGGGCGGTCTCCGGGAAGGTGACGGCGCCGCCCTCGCCGGCCGTCATCAGCTTGCCGTTCTGGAAGCTGAACGCGGCGATCGAGCCCAGCTCGCCGACCCGGCGGCCGCGCCAGCGGGCGCCGTGGGCGTGCGCGGCGTCCTGCACGATCGAGACGCCCGACTCGGCGGCGAGCTTGTCGAGGGCGTCCAGGTCGGCGATCTGGCCGGCGATGTGGACGGGCATGATCGCCCGGGTCCGCGGGGTGATCGCGGCGGCGGCCGCCTCGGGGCTCAGGTTGTAGGTGTCGAGGTCGATGTCGACCGGCACCGCGGTGGCGCCGAGCCGCTGGGCGGCCTGGGAGGAGGAGATGAACGTGAACGCGGGCACGATGACCTCGGTGCCCGGGCCGACACCGAGCAGCTGGAGGGCGATCTCCAGCGCGTGGGTGCCGTTGGTGACGGCGAGCGCCTTGGCGGCGCCGTGGTACTCGGCGAACTCCTGCTCGAAGGTGTCGACCTCCTTGCCGCCCATCCGCCACCACTGGCCCTGCTCCAGGGCCCTGAGCAGTCCTTCGCGCTCGGCATCGTCGTACTGGGGCCAGACCGGGAACTCCGGGGCCGGACGTCCTTGGGCACTCATGATTCCGCGCAGCCTTTCCTGTCGGGGGGACCGTGGAACGGGACGCTAACCCAGGAAATCCGGCCCGTCACCTCCCCTACGCACCCCCCTACAAAGCCCTTGTCCTGCAGTTCGGCAACCCGCTCCGGTTTCGTCCGGGGAATTCGCTGCTATAACCGGAATATGAGCGAACTGCTATTGCTGAACGGCCCCAATCTCGGGATTCTCGGCCGCCGCGAGCCGGAGGTCTACGGCACCGACACCCTGGCCGACATCGAGGCCGCGGTCGCCGCCGAGGTGGCCGGCCGGGGCTGGAAGGTGGTCTCCGTCCAGCGCGAGTCCGAGGGCCAGCTGATCGAGGCGGTGCAGGACGCCTGGGACGGCTCCGTCGGGGCGATCGTGAACCCGGGCGCGCTGATGATCGCCGGCTGGGGCCTGCGCGACGCGCTCGCCGCCTACCCGCGACCGTTCGTCGAGGTGCACCTGTCCAACGTCTGGGCGCGCGAGTCCTTCCGGCACGAGTCGGTACTGGCGCCGATCGCCTCGGGCGTGATCGTCGGGCTCGGCGCGCTCGGCTACCGGCTCGCCGCGCAGGCGCTGCTGGCGAAGGTCCCGGCGTCCTGATGGGCTTCGCGACGGGCGCCCCGGCAGGGGGCACCACCACGACGCGGGCCGCGGCGGCGCCGGGCCCCGCGGTTCAGGCTCCGACGGCTCAGGGCCCCGCGGCCCAGGGCCCAACGCCGCAGGCCCCGACGGCTCAGGCCCCCACGGCTCAGGCCCCGACGGCCGCCCGGGGCGTGCTCGGCATCGACATCGGCGGCACCAAGGTCGCGCTGCGCGCCGAGGACGGCCCGCCCGGCGGGCCGGTCCGCACCGAGGAGGCCGTACTGCGCTGGCCCGGCGCCCGGGTGGCCGGCGCCTACGCCGACTGGACGGCGCTGGCCGGCACGGTCGCCGACCTGCGCGAGCGCTGGGAGGGCGACTTCGCGGCGGTCGGGGTGGCCGTGCCCGCGACCCTCGGCCCGGACGGCCGGGTGCTCGCCTGGCCCGGCCGCCCCGACTGGCGCGGCTTCGACCTCGTCCCGGCGCTGCGGCGGCTCTTCCCCGCCGCCGCCCTGGCCTGGGCGGACGACGGTGATCTCGCCGCGCTCGCCGAGGCGATGCACGCCGGGACCGGGCACGTGGTCTACCTGGGTGTCGGGACGGGCGTCGGCGGCGGCGTCGTGCACGGCGGCGCGCCGCTGCCGGGCCCGGGGCGCGGCTCCTGCGAGGCGGGCCACCTGATCGTCGACCGCCGGGGCCCGGTCTGCGACTGCGGGCGGCGCGGCTGCCTGCAGGCCACCGCCTCCGGTCCGGCGACCCTGCGGCGCGCGGAACTGCTGCGCGGCGCGCCGGTCGAGTACCCCGAGCTGCGGTCCGGGCTGGCCGAGGGCGCGCCGTGGGCGGTGGAGGCCGTCGAGGAGACCTGCGCCGCGCTGGCGGCCGCGGCCGTCTCGCTCGGCGAGCTGTTCCACCCCGAACTGACCGTGCTGGGCGGCGGGTTCGCCGACGGACTGCCCGGCTTCACGGCGCGGGTGGAGGCGCACGCCGCCGCGCTGGCCCGCCCCGGCGGCCCGGTCCCCGCGATCCGGCCGGCCGTGCTCGGCGGGCTGTCCTCGCTGCACGGCGCCCTCGCGCTGGCGCGGCTGCAGCCCGCGGCCTGAAGCTCACCCGGCCACACCCCCATCGAGCGACACCGCACCGCACACCATCTCACCGACCAGCCCTGGGAGCCGAGTTGACCACGACAGAAACCCTCGTCCGCACGGACGGCGGGCTGCGGCGCATCGACGTGGAGCTGGGTGAGCGCGGCTACCCGGTGCTGATCGGCCCCGGCGCCCGCCACCGGCTGGCCGGGGTGCTCGCGGGGATCGGCGCCCGGCGGGTCGCGGTGGTCAGCGCCCGGCCCGCCGAGTGGCTGCCCGACACCGGTCTCGACACCCTGGTGGTGGAGGCGAAGGACGGCGAGGAGGGCAAGTCCCTCGCCTGGGTGGCCGAACTGTGCAGCCGCTTCACCGCGTTCGGCCTGGGCCGGGCGGACGCCGTGGTCTCCTGCGGCGGCGGCACCACCACCGACGCGGTCGGGCTCGCCGCCGCGCTGTACCACCGGGGCGTGCCCGTGGTGCACCTGCCCACCTCGCTGCTGGCCCAGGTCGACGCGAGCGTCGGCGGCAAGACGGCGGTGAACCTCCCGGAGGGCAAGAACCTGGTGGGCGCTTACTGGCAGCCGTCCGCCGTGCTCTGCGACACCGACTACCTCGACACCCTCCCGCCGCGCGAACGCGTCAACGGCTACGGGGAGATCGCCCGCTGCCACTTCATCGGCGCCGGGGACCTCCGCCACCTGCCGCTGCCCGAGCAGATCGCCGCGAGCGTCGCCCGCAAGGCCGCCGTAGTGGCCGCCGACGAGCGCGACACCGGGCTGCGGCACATCCTCAACTACGGCCACACCCTGGGCCACGCGCTGGAACGCGCCACCGACTTCCGGCTGCGCCACGGCGAGGCGGTCGGCGTCGGCACGGTCTTCGCCGGCCGGCTGGCGGGCGCGCTCGGCCGGATCGGCCCCGAGCGGGTCGCCGAGCACCACGAGGTGGTCGCCCACTACGGGCTGCCGACCGCACTGCCGCCCGAGGTCGGCACCGGGGCGCTGATCGCCCTCATGCGGCTGGACAAGAAGGCCGTCGACGGGCTCTCCTTCGTCCTGGACGGCCCGCGCGGCGCCGAACTCGTCAGCGACGTCCCCGAGTCACTGGTCGCCCGCACGCTGGACGCCATGCCGCGCGCCGCCGCCGGGGAGGCCTGAGATGTCCCTTCACCCCGACCTGCCGGCCGCCGACGCACCGATCCCCGACGCACCGGCCGCCGACGCACCCGACGCGCCGGCCGCCCGTCCGCCGATCTCCGGCCGCACCCGGCTGTTCGCGGTGCTCGGCGACCCGGTCGCGCAGGCCAAGGCGCCCGCCCTGCTCAACCCGCTGTTCGCGGCGAGCGGCGTGGACGCCGTGCTCGTCCCCGTGCACGCCCCGGCGGACCGGCTGGACGAGGTCGTCCGAGGGCTGAAGGCCGTCGCCAACCTGGACGGGCTGCTGGTCACCGTCCCGCACAAGCTGGCGATGTGCGGGCACGCCGACGAACTCAGCGACGCCGCCGCCCTGTTGGGCAGCACCAACGCGCTGCGCCGCGAGCCGGACGGCCGCTGGTACGGCGACAACTTCGACGGCGCCGGGTTCGTCCGGGGCCTGGCCGCCGCCGGGCACCACCCGGCCGGGCTGCGGGTGGCGCTGGCCGGCGCCGGGGGCGCGGGGCTCGCCATCGCCGCCGCCCTGCTCGCCGAAGGAGCCGCCGCACTCACCGTCACCGATCCCGACCGGGGCCGGGTGGACGCCCTGCTGGAGCGGCTCGGCACCCGCTGGCCCGGCCGCGTGGCCGCCGCCCCGCGCCCGCCCGCCGACGTCGACCTCGCGGTCAACGCCACCCCGCTGGGCCTGGACCCGGCCGACCCGCTCCCCTTCGACCCGGCACCGCTGGCGCCCGGCGCGCTGGTCGCCGACATCATCATGACGCCCGCCGAGACCCCGCTGCTGCGCACCGCCGCCGCCCTCGGCCTCGCCACCCACCCCGGCATCCACATGCTCGCCGAGCAGCTGCCGCTCTACCGCTCCTTCTTCCGCCTTCCGGGGTGATCCCCCGTCCCTCCGGAGCCGGCCGACCCCGTGGCCGTTCCCTCCCCCATCCCCGCAAACGATCCAAACGATCATCCCACCGGCCGGTCGCCACCGACCTGACCACGCCTGATAGCGTGCCATCGCCGTGGTGTTCGGGAAACCGGTCTGAGTCCGGTGCGGCCCTCGCCACTGTTACCGCGGAGTTCCGCGGCCCTCGCTGACCGGCTTTCGCCAGCGGTCAGGGCCACTGGGCGGGCTGGGAGAGCCGCTCGGGAAGGTCGGTCGCGGCGTGTTGATGCGGAAGCCAGGAGACCGGCCACGGCGCGACATGTTCCACGAGGGTTTTGGAGAACACGTGCCCAGCGGTCAGCCGTACCCGCATCCGGTCCGATCCATACGTTCCATGCGCTCCGCGCGCTCCATGCGTCCTGTACATCCCGTATGTCCCACAGGTCCGACACGTGTCGGCCGGGCCGTCGCGGCCCTGCTGTTCGTCGGTGTGGTCGGAGGTTGCGCGGGCGCCCCCGCGCCCGCCGCGTCCGGCGGGGCGACCGGGAGCGCCGCGCCGGTCAGCGTGGACAACTGCGGGACCACCGTGACGGTCGGCGCGCCGCCCGAGCGGCTGGTGACGCTCAACCAGGGTGCCACCGAGGTGGCCCTGGCCCTCGGCCTGCAGTCCCGCATGGCCGGTACCGCCTACCTCGACGACTCCGTCCCGGAGAAGTGGAAGGCCGCCTACGACTCCGTCCCGGTGCTCTCCAAGAAGTACCCGACGAAGGAGAACCTCCTCGCGGCCCGTCCCGACTTCCTGTACGCCTCCTACTCCAGCGCGTTCACCGACAAGGTCGCGGGCACCCGGGAGGAGCTGCGCGGCCAGGGCGTCCCGTCGTACCTGTCCCCGTTCGGCTGCTCGGACAAGAGCCAGGTGCCGCCGACGACCTGGCAGGCGGCGTGGGGCGAGCTGAACGACGTCGCCAAGGTCTTCGGCGTCCCGGAGCGGGCCGCCGCGATCCAGCGGCAGCAGGAGCAGCAGCTGGCGCAGTTCACGGCGACGGCCGCGGGCAAGGGCCTGAAGGTCCTCTGGTTCGACTCGGACACCAAGACGCCGTACGTCGGCACCGGCCAGGGCGGACCCCAACTCGTGCTCGACGCCGTGGGCGCCCGCAACGTCTTCGGGGACCTGCCCGGCAGTTGGCAGAACGTGAGCTGGGAGAAGGTCGTCGCGGCGGACCCGGACGCCATCGTGGTCGCGGACGCCGACTGGGACACCGCCCAGTCCAAGATCGACTACCTGGAGAACGACCCGGTCCTGAGCAAGCTCACCGCCGTGCAGCGCAAGGCCTTCGTGACGGTGCCGTTCTCCGAGTCGACACCCGGCGTGCTGCTCGCCGACGGTGCCGCCCGGGTGTCCGACGGGCTGGGCCGACTGCACCCGGCTTCATGACCGCCGCGCCCCACCCCGTCGCGCGGCCCGCTGGTCCGGGCCGCGCGACGGCGGCCCTGGCCGTCGCCGCGGCCCTGCTCCTGAGCACCCTGCTCCTCGGCCTGGCCGTGGGCTCGCAGCACGAGTCGGTCCGGACGGTGATCGAGGTCGTGGCGCGCCGTCTCGGGCTGGGCGACCCGCACGTGACGCTGCTGGACGACCAGATCGTCTGGCAGCTGCGGCTGCCCCGGGTGCTGGGGGCGGCCGCCACCGGCGCCGGCCTCGCGGTCTGCGGCGCGGTGCTGCAGACGCTGACCGGGAACGACCTGGCCGATCCCTTCCTGCTCGGGATCTCGGACGGAGCCGCCGCCGGCGCGGTCACCGTGATCGTCCTCGGCGTCGGCGTGTCCGGCGCCGTGGGCACGGGCGCGGTGGCGACGGCGGCCTTCGCCGGCGCCCTGCTCGCCGCCGTCGTCGTCCTGGCCCTGGCCGGCGCGCGCACCCGGTCGCTGCCCACCGCCCGGACCGTGCTCGCCGGCATCGCGGTGGGCCAGATGTGCGGGGCCTACACCTCGTTCGTGGTGATGGTCCTCGGGGACCGCGACGCGGCGCGCGGTGTCATGGAGTGGACCCTGGGCTCGGTCGCCGGCGTGCGGTGGCCCACGGCCGTCTTCCTGCTGGCGGTCGCGCTGGTGGGTGTCACGGTCCTGGCCTCCTCGGCCCGCGACCTGGACGCCTTCGCCTTCGGCGAGACCGCCGCCCGCTCCCTCGGCGTCCACGTCGAGCGCACCCGCTGGGTCCTCGTCGCCACCGCCGCGCTGGTGACCGCGTGCCTGGTCGCCAACACCGGCGTCATCGGGTTCCTCGGCCTGGTCGTCCCGCACGTGGTCCGCCTCGTCTGCGGTCCGCGCCACGCCCTCCTGCTGCCCGTGTCGGCGCTGGTCGGCGCGTCCCTCCTGGTGGGCAGCGATGTCGTGGCGCGCTCGGTCCTCCCCGACCGGGAGATCCCCGTCGGCGTCGTCACGGCCGGGCTCGGAGCGCCGTTCTTCGCCTGGCTGCTGTGGCGCCAGGGGCGGGCCGACGGGAGGGCGCAGTGACGACGACGCCCCCTGTCGGGCTGCGCGCGGAGGGACTCGGTGTCCGCGTCGGCGGAGCCACCCTGCTGGACGCGGTCTCGATCGCCTTCCGCCCCGGCCGGATCACGGGCCTGCTCGGGCCCAACGGCGCCGGGAAGACCACCCTGCTGCGCGCGGTCGCCGGACTGACCCGGCCGAGCGCGGGCCGGGTCCTCCTGGACGGCGAGGACCTCCACGCGCTCACGGCCCGCCGGCGGGCACGACGGGTGGCCTTCATGGAGCAGCAGGCGGACACCCGACTGTCGCTGACGGTCCGTCAGGTCATCGAACTCGGACGCACGCCGCACCGCGGCCGCTGGCCCGTGCCGACGGACTCCGCCGCCGACACCCACGAGCGGTCCGTGGTCGCCGACGCCGTCGCCGCGGCCGACGTCGGCCACCTGCTCGACCGCTCCTGGCCGACGCTGTCGGGCGGCGAGCGGCAGCGGGTCCAGCTCGCGCGGGCGCTGGCACAGGAGCCCGACGTGCTGCTGCTCGACGAGCCCACCAACCACCTCGACCTGCGCCACCAACTCGGCTTCCTCGAAACCGTCCGCGGGCTGGGCATCACCACGGTCGCCGCGCTGCACGACCTCGAACTCGCCGCCGCCTACTGCGACGAGGTCGCCGTCCTGCTCGACGGCCGGCTGGTCGCCCACGGGCCCGGCTCCGAGGTGCTCACCTCGCGCACGATCGCGGAGGTCTACGGCGTCGACGTCACCGTGGAACGGCACCCCCGGCACGACAGACCGCACATCCGGTGGAACGGACTGCTCCACGAAAGGACGACGCCATGACCTCCCCCGCCCCGGACGCCTCCGCCCTGGATGCCCGCGCCCGCCGCAGTGCCGTGGTCCTGGTCGGCATGTCGGCCGGGGAGGCCGTCCGTCGTGACGAACTCCTCCGGGCGGCGGCGTCGCACCGGGCCTCGATCGCGTTCCTGCAGCTGGCGGACCCGTCCCTGTCGGCCGAGCTGACCAGGCTGGCCGACGCGGGCACCGGGACCGTGGTCCTGGTCGGCGTCCGCCTCACGGCTTCCGGCCCGGGCCAGTCCTGGCTACGGCGGATCGCCGCGTACTGGTGGCGCGAGCGCGCGGGCCACCGTCCCGAACTCCTCGTCGCCACCCGCCTCGCCGACTCGCCGGACGCGGTCGCCACGGTGGCCGCGGCGACGAAGGCCGTCACCGGCACGGAGCCCGGCCTCACCTCCGCGGCCTGGGAGGAGGTGCCCGGCCACCGGCACCAGGTCATGGTGTGCCGCGGCCCGCGCTGCGCGGCCAAGGGCGTGGAGGAGGGACTGCGCGCCCTGGTCCAGGGACTGACCGAGCAGGGCCTCGGCGACGACGACGTGCTCGTCACCCAGACCGGCTGCCAGTTCCCCTGCAACCAGGCCCCCGTCGTCAGCGTCCAGCCGGACGACGTCTGGTACGGGAACGTCGACCCGGCCACCGCCGCCCTCATCGTCACCGAGCACCTCGCCGGCGGACGACCGGTCGAGTCCCACCGCCTCACCCGCCACCGGAGAGAGCGGGCGGACCACCACGACGGCTGACCGCGGCCACCGGCCCGGGAGCGGGGCGCACTCCGTTCCCGGGCCGCCGCGACGCGTCCGCCGGACGGGCCGTCACCACGTGGTCCCGAGACCGGTCCGCCCGGTCGAACCCCGCCCCCCGTGTGGGGCGCCATGGACTGCGGGCGGGGCGCGCGCCGGAGCCGAGCAACCGGTCGGCGTAGCCAGGGGGGCGGTGCGTCTGAATGATGGAATGCATGTGCGCTCTTCGTAGTCGTAGAACTCCTTTGCGTTACGGACTTTCCGGAGTCGTGGCGTCGGCCATCGCCGTGCTGCCGTGCGGCCCGGCCGTGGCGGCCGCGGCCGTCGCCCCCGTCGCGGCGCCTCACGGCGAGCAGGGCTTCCCGGCGACCGCCAGGTTCGTGGTTCCGGACGGGGTCACCCAGCTGACCATCCACCTCTGGGGCCGGGGCGGCGAGGGGGCGGGCGGCGGCGGTGGAGGCGGGGGCGGAGGTGGAGGCGGCGGCGGCGAGTACGCACTGCTGGTCGGCAACCCCGTCAAGGGTGGTGGCGGTGGCGGGGGCGCCGGAGGCAGCGGCGGCGGAGGCGGCGGGGGTGGCGGCAGCGGCGGCTACGCGGAGTGCACCACCAGCGTCACCGCGGGACAGACCTTCGAGGTCTACGTGGCCACGGCGGGCCGCCGGAACCCCGGTGGCGGCGGCGGATCGGGCGGTGGTGGCGGCGCGGCCGGGACCTTCCTCACCAGCGGCCGGGCCGGCGTCACCGGCGCGAGCGGTGGCAGCGGAAGCATCAGCACCTTCGTTACGGTCACCTCCGTCGTCGGGCCCGACGACTACGTCGAGGCGGGCGCCGGCGGCAACGGAGGCTCCGGCGGCTCGGGCTCCGGCGGACGGTCCGGGCAGGGCGGCGAGAACGGCAAGCTCGGCGGTTCCGGCGGCGCCGGCGGGGCGGGCGGCGCGCCCGTGGGCCCGAGCGCGGGCGGCGGTGGCGGCGCGGCAGGGGCCGGTGACGCGAGCTCCTGCTCCGGCACGGGCATGGCGCTGGCCGGCAACCCCGGTGCCGCGGGCGGGTCCGGTGCCGCGGGCGTCGGCGGGATCACCGGCGGTCAGGGCACGTCGGGGAACCCCGGGTCGGGCGAGTACGGCGGCCCGGGCGGCACCGGCGGGGCGGGCTCCGCCGGTGGCGCCCCGCCGGTGACCGCCGTCACCCCGCCCGCCGGCATCGGTGCCGGCGGAAGCGGGGGAACCGGCAGTGCCGGCGGGGCGGGAGGCCGGGGAGGGAACGGCGGAGGCCCGGCCCCCTACCCGAACCCGCAGTCGGGCGGTCACGGGACCTCGGGCACCGGCGGCCAGCCAGGCGGACCGGCCGGCCCCGGCTACGTCCTGATCACCTGGTAGGAACCCGCCGGTCGGGGCCTTCGCCGAACACCGCCCTGCGAAGGCCCCGACCGACGGACCGGCTCCGGTGAGCAGCCGGTGTCCGGGACGACGACCTCGCGACCAGGGCCGGGCCCCGCGCCGCGACCACCAGCCGGACCACTCCGCCGCCACGGTACGAGCCGGCCCCACGGACCGGTCCGCACGGTGACCGGCCCGGAGACCCGGGCCCTGGCGGAACCGAGCGCGGGTCGCACCCGCGGGCCCGTCAGCGCCCTCCCCCCAGAACTCTCACGGAACCCTGAACCCTCCTCATGGAAGGCGAACACCATGCGCGACACGAACCACGCACCCGTTCCGACGGCCGGGGCCGGATCGCCCAGGCGGTCCGGAAGGCGCCTGATCGGTACCGCGAGCGTGCTGGCGCTGGGCTGGAGCACGCTCTGCGGTCCGCTGCCGGTGGCCTCGGCGGCCCCGACCGCGCCCACGGCCTCGAAGCCGGCGGCCAAGGCCGCGGGCGGTTCCCAGCTCTTCACCACCCCGGGGCTGGACTACTTCACCGTCCCGGCGGGAGTGACGTCCCTGACGGTCTCGCTCTGGGGAGCGGGCGGACCCGGCGGTGGCGGTGGTGGCGGCGGTGGTGCGGGCGGCGGAGGCGGCGGGGCGAGCGCCGGCGGCGACACGGGCGGTGCCGGCGGCGGGGGTGGCGGAGGCGGCGGCGGGGGCGGCGGGGGCCAGGGCGGCCAGGCCGGTACGTTCGTCACCTGCCGGCTGGACTTCGGGGGCCTGCGGGTCGACAACCTGGAGGTCAACGTCGGCGAGCCGAGGGGGGCGACCGCCGGCGGGGCGGGCGGGTCCAGCGGGTCGGGCGGCCCCGGGGACAACAAGGACGGCGGCAACGGGGGCAACGGCGCGAACGGCCAGGCCAACCCCGACCCCGCGTTCGCGGCCGACACCTACGTCTCCGCACGGTTCGTGATCCCCCTGCCCTACCTCGCGATCGCCACCGGTGGCGGCGGAGGGCACGCGGGCGGGCGCGGTGGCGGTGGCACGGGCGGCGGCGGCGCGGGCGGCTTCCTCGAACCGTACGGCAAGGGCGGGTCCGGAGGCGGTGCCGGCAGCGGAGGCTCCGGTGCTCCCGGCATCGGCCAGCAACCCTTCTGCTACGGCCCGGGGGAACAGACCACCGTCGGGGCCGTCGGCGTCAACGGCAACTCGGCGGGCTCCGGAGGCGGCGGCGACAACGGTGAGGGCGCCCTCCCCGGCGGTGTCGGCGGGTTCGGCGGCAGCGGCGGGTCCGGCGGGTACTCCGGAGGGGGCGGCACGGGCGGCTCGGCCATCGTGTCCGGCGGCTACGCGTTCGGCGCCGGCGGCCGGGGCGGCGACGGCGGGCCCGGCCACAGGGCAGGCGACGGAGGCCAGGGCGGTACGCCCGGAGTCAACGGCGGCGATCCGCAGAGCGGGGGCCCCGGCCCGCACGGCGAGAACGGCACGGGCGGAGCCCTCGGCGGAAACGGGGCCGTACTCATCCAGTGGTGACCGCGCCACCCAGCTGACACTGCCCGGCTCCGGGACCTCCACTCGGAGGACGTCGAGCACGGGAGCGACGGTCCGCACCGCGTGGTGCGGACCGTCGCTCCCGTCGTTGCCGACGCCGCGCACCGGCGCGGGCGGCCACGCTCCGCGACCCCTCCCGCGGAGCACCCCCGGGCGCGCGGCCGGGGCGGCGGCGGTAGGACGGATACGGACCCGGCCGGGAGGAGTGTCCGTGAAGATCGTCGTCGACCTCAACCGCTGCCAGGGCTACGCGCAGTGCGCGTTCCTCGCGCCCCGGGTGTTCGAGCTGCACGGCGAGGAGGCCCTGATGTACACCCCGCAGCCCCCCGACGGGCAGCGGGAGCGCGTCCTGCGGGCCGCTGCGGCCTGTCCGGTGCAGGCCATCCTGGTCGAGGACCTCGACGGGGCCGGGGCCGTCGGCCCAGACAGCCCCGGCCGGGAGGGCCGGTCCGGTGTGCGGTGACCTCCGGAGCGGCCGGATCGTCGTCGTCGGCGCCTCGCTGGCCGGGCTGCGCGCCGCGGAGACGCTGCGCGACGAGGGCTTCGCCGGGCGGCTGACCGTGGTCGGCGAGGAGCGCCGACCGCCGTACGACCGTCCGCCGCTGTCCAAGCAGGTGCTGCTCGGGCGGGTGCGCGCCGGGGAGACCGCGCTGCCGCGCCGCCGCGAGGTGGACGCGGACTGGCGGCTCGGCGTCCGCGCGACCGGCGTGGACGGGGCGGCCAGGCAGGTGCTGCTCGCGACCGGCGAACGGCTGCCGTACGACCGGCTGCTGATCGCGACGGGCACCCGGGCCAGGCCCTGGCCGGACCCCGCGCAGGCCGCCCTCGACGGGGTGTTCACCCTGCGCACCGCCGACGACGCGGCCGGGCTGGCCGAGCGGCTGGCGGCCGGCCCGCGGCGGGTGCTGGTGATCGGTGCCGGATTCACCGGCTCCGAGATCGCCTCCGCCTGCCGGGAACGCGGCGTGGCGGTGACGGTCGCGGAGCGCGGCCCCGCCCCGCTGGTCGGCGCCCTCGGCGGGGCCTTCGGCGCCTTCGCGGCCAAGGTCCAGCGCGCCCACGGGGTCGACCTGCGCTGCGGGGTGACCGTCACCGCGCTCCACAGCCGGGACGGTCGGCTCACCGGGGCCGAGCTCTCCGACGGCAGCCGGATCGAGGCGGACGTCGCCGTGGTCGCCCTGGGGGCCGTCCGCAACACCGAGTGGCTGGCCGACTCCGGGCTCGCCGCCGGTCGGCGCGGCATCGCCTGCGACGCCGGCTGCCGTGCCTTCGACATGTACGGGATCGTCACCGACGACGTCTTCGTCGCGGGTGATGTCGCCCGCTTCCCGCACCCGCTCTTCGAGTACCAGCTGCTCTCCCTCGAACACTGGGGCAACGCGGTCGCCCAGGCCGCGGTGGCGGCCCACAACATGGTCAACCCGGGGCCGCGGCGGCTGCCGCACCTGAGCGTGCCCGCCTTCTGGTCCAGCCAGTTCGGCCTCAACATCAAGTCCGTCGGCGTGCCGACCTTCTCCGACCACGTGGTGGTCGCCCAGGGCTCGCCGGAGGAGCGGCGGTTCGTCGCGGTCTACGGGTACCGGGGCCGGATCACGGCCGCCGTGAGCGTGAACCGGGCCAAGTGGCTGGAGCACTACCAGGGGCTGATCGAGACCGCCGCCCCGTTCCCGCCCGACTGGGTCGGCGTGGAGCCTCCGCCCTCCCGTACCCCCGTCCCGTCCGACGTGCCCGATCCGAAGGTGCTCTCGCACGGTCCCACCGTCGCGCTCACCGGTCACCTGCCCGACCGGCGGCTGACCTTTCGGCGCTGGGACGGCTGAGCACCGTCCCGGCGCCGCGGACCGCCGCCGCCACCCCCGAGGAGCCCGCCATGGCCACCACCGACACCCCCGGCACCAGCACCGGATCCCCAGGCACGCTGTACCGCCGGATCACCGACTACGCCAACCGCGCCGACCCCTACCCCCTCTATGCCGAGCTGCGCGAGCACGGCGTGGCCCGCCAGGACGACGGCGGCTACCTGGTCGGCACCTACGACGAGGTCGCCGCGCTGCTCCACGACCCGCGGATCAGCTCCGACCGCCGCAACCGCACCGACCCGGACGAGGTGCAATCCGTCCCGGTCGCCTTCATCGGCCGCGACGACCCCGAGCACGAACGGCTGCGCGACATCGCCATGCGCCCCTTCGGCCCACCGCACGCGCCCGGCCGGGTCGACGCCATGCACGACGAGATCACCGCGATCGCCGGGGAGTTGATCGACGGGCTGCGCGGCCGCGACCGGATCGACCTCGTCGAGGACTTCGCCTACCCGCTCCCCGTCACCGTGATCTGCCGGCTGCTCGGGGTGCCGCGCGAGGACGAACCCCGCTTCCACGCCTGGTCCGAGACCCTGATCGAGGGCTTCGACCCCACCCCCGGCACCGACCCGGCCGAGCGGCAGCGGGTGGCCCTCCAGGCCCGGACGGACATGGGGCTGTACCTCGGCGAACTCGCCGAGAGCCGGCGCGGCAGGCCCTCCGACGACATGCTCTCCGCCTTCGTCAACGACCCCGGCCCGGACGGCGGCTTCACCACGCCGGAGCTGATGGCCACCGCCGTCCTGCTGCTCATCGCCGGGCACGAGACGACCGTCAACCTGGTCACCAACAGCGTGCTCACCCTGCTGCGCCATCCCGAGGCCCTCCAACTGATGCGCGAACGGCCCGAGTTGATGCCGGGCATGGTGGAGGAGGTGCTGCGCTACGAGCCCCCGGTCCAACTGCTGCCGCAGCGCACCGCGCTGACCGACGTCGAGGTCGACGGCGTCACCATCCCCAAGGGCGCGCCGTTGGTCCTGGTCCTCGCCGCCGGCAACCGGGACCCGCGGCGGTTCCGCGACCCGGACCGCTTCGACCCGACCCGGCAGGACAACCAGCACCTCGGCTTCGGCAGCGGCGTGCACAGCTGCTTCGGCGCGCCGCTCGCCAGGGTCGAGGGGCAGATCGCCCTCACCGCGCTCGTCCGCCGCCTCGACGACCCCCGACTGCTCCAGGACCCGCCCGTGTACCGCCGCAGCCCGATCCTGCGCGGGCCCCGCCACCTGCCGCTGGCGGTCTCCGGCATCACGGACTGAGCGTGCCGCCCCAGCCGTCCGGGCGCCCTCAGTCCCGGGGGCCGGGCAGCGCGGCGTACGGGACGAAGGTGCTGGTGTGCTCGTCGACGGCCAGCGGTCGGCCGATGGCCGGGGCGGAGCGCTGCGGGCAGGCCGGGCGTTCGCAGACCTTGCAGCCGAGGCCGATCGGGGTGGCGGCCGCCTCGTCGCCGAGGTCCAGGCCGGCGGAGTAGACCAGTCGGCCGGCGTGCCGGATCTCGCAGCCGAGGCCGATGGCGAAGGTCTTGCCGGGGCGGCCCCAGCCGCCGGGCGAGCGGGTGACGGCGCGGGCGGTCCAGAGGTAGCGGCGGCCATCCGGCATGGCGGCGACCTGGACGTGGACGCGCCCGGGGGCGGCGAAGGCGTCGTAGACGTTCCACAGCGGGCAGGTGCCGCCGGTGCGGGAGAAGTGGAAGGGCGTGGCGGACTGGCGCTTCGAGACGTTCCCGGCCCGGTCGACGCGTACGAAGGAGAACGGCACGCCGCGCAGGCCGGGGCGCTGGAGGGTGCTGAGCCGGTGGCAGACCGTCTCGTAGCCGACGCCGAAGTGGTCGGCGAGGTGCTCGATGTCGTAGCGGGCCGCCTCCGCCTGGGCGTGGAAGCCGGCGTAGGGCAGGACGAGGGCGGCGGCGAAGTAGTTGGCCAGGCCGATGCGGGTGAGCGCGAAGGCGGTGGATCTCTCCGGGCTGTCCTGGGAGGCGAGTTCGGACAGCAGGGAGTCGTGTTCCAGGTAGGCCAGTTGCGTGGCCATCCGGAAGGCCTGCTGGCCGGGGCGCAGCCGGTCGGACAGCCGGAGGGTCCGGGTCGGCTCGTCGTACTGGTGCAGTCGGCCGCCTCCGGTGGCGATCCGAACCCGGTGCCCGGTGGCGAGCCGTTCGGCCAGAACGGTCCGGACCTCCCCGCGCCGCAGGCCGATGGATGTCGCCAACTCCTCGGCGGCCGTGTCGAGTTCGTGGAGGTAGTTCCGGCGGCGATAGAAGAACTCGCGGACCTGCTCGTGCGGGGTGTGCGTGTCGACCCCGAGGCCGCGGTCCCCGGCGAGGACGGCGAGCTGCTCGGCGGCGTCCCGGCGGCCTCGGGCCAGGTCGCTCAACAGCCGTGCCACGGAGGGCAGTCGGGCGGCGAGCTCGTCGAGGTCACCGCCGGTGATCCGGCCGGCCGTGACCTCCTCGCCGAGCGCGTCGCGCAGTTCGGCGGTGAGCCGGGCGCTGTCGGGCGGGGCGAAGTAGCCGGCCTCGACGCCGAAGGCCTCGGTGAGGCGCAGCAGGACGGGCACGGTGAGGGGCCGGGCGTCGTGCTCCAACTGGTTGACGTAGCTGGGCGAGAGGTCGAGCAGCCGGGCGAGGGCTGCCTGGCTGAGGCCGCGCTCCTCGCGCAGGCGGCGCAGCCGTGCACCGGCGAAGGCCTTTCCCATGGTGTCGCTCTCCCCGCTGTGCGCATCGGTCGATCCGGCGCGGGCAGCCTAGCCGCAGGGCAGCCGGCCAGGCCTTCGCAACCTTCGCGGATTCACCGGGAAGCATTCGCAGAAGTTGGCGGTGGTCCACCGGTGACGGCGGCTCAGCGGGGGTGCCAGAGTCGGTGCTGCGGCCGGGAGGTGTGCAGGACAGCCGCAGAACACCAGGTCGCTCGCGGTCCGGTGGGCTGTCCGGGCCTCCACGTCCCGCGGTGCGCCACCGCAGCCCGGCACCGTCCGGCCGCCCACTCGCCCTCGCGGTGAAGTGCGTCACATCCTTCGCAACAAGCACCCCTGGGGAGCAGACCCATGACTCAGTCGGTCCGGCAGCAGCAGGAGCAGCAGGCGGCGGAGCTCGCCGCCCGGTGGGCCTCCGACCCGCGGTGGGCGGGCATCGAGCGCACGTACACGGCGGCGGATGTGGTCCGGCTGTCCGGGACGGTGCGCGAGGAGCACACCCTGGCCCGGCGCGGCGCCGAGCGGCTGTGGCGGCAGCTGCACGAGCAGGACTACGTCCACGCGCTCGGCGCGCTGACCGGCGGCCAGGCCGTGCAGATGGTGAAGGCCGAGCTGCAGGCGATCTACCTGTCCGGCTGGCAGGTCGCGGCCGACGCCAACCAGGCCGGGCAGACGTACCCGGACCAGAGCCTCTACCCCGCCAACTCCGTTCCCCAGGTGGTGCGTCGGATCAACAACGCGCTGCTGCGGGCGGACGGGATCGACGCGGCGGAGGGCAACGGCGGCCCGGACTGGCTGGTGCCGATCGTCGCCGACGCGGAGGCCGGCTTCGGCGGCCCGCTGAACGCCTTCGAGCTCACCAAGGGCATGATCGCGGCCGGCGCGGCGGGCATCCACTACGAGGACCAGCTGGCCTCCGAGAAGAAGTGCGGCCACCTCGGCGGCAAGGTGCTCGTCCCCACCGCCCAGCACATCCGCACCCTGAACGCCGCCCGCCTCGCGGCCGACATCGCCGACGTGCCGACCCTGATCGTCGCCCGCACCGACGCGCTCGCCGCCAACCTGCTGACCAGCGACGTGGACGAGCGCGACGCCCGGTTCTGCACCGGCGAGCGGACGGCCGAGGGCTTCTACCGGGTCGAGCCCGGCATGGCCCCGGTGATCTCGCGCGGCCTGGCCTTCGCCCCGTACGCGGACCTGCTCTGGGTGGAGACCGGCACCCCGGACCTGGAGCAGGCCCGGGAGTTCGCCGAGGCGGTCAAGGCCGAGCACCCGGACACGATGCTCGCCTACAACTGCTCGCCCTCCTTCAACTGGAAGGCCGCGCTGGACGACGACCAGATCGCCAAGTTCCAGCGGGAGTTGGGGGCGATGGGCTACCGCTTCCAGTTCATCACGCTGGCCGGCTTCCACGCCCTCAACCACTCGATGTTCCAGCTCGCCCGCGGCTACGCCGAGCACGGGATGACGGCCTACGTCGACCTCCAGGAGGCCGAGTTCGCGGCCGTGCCGGACGGCTACACCGCCGTGAAGCACCAGCGCGAGGTCGGCACCGGGTACTTCGACCTGGTCTCCACCGCGCTCAACCCGAACGCCGAGACGCTCGCCCTGACCGGCTCCACCGAGGCCGAGCAGTTCCACTGAGTCCGAAGGAGGCCGCCGGGCCCGAAGCGGGCCGCCGAGCCGGAAGGACAGCACCACCGAGCCACCCCGGCGGCCGCTTTGGGGAGCGGACGCCGCCCACCCCGCCGCCCGGGGCCTCGTTGAGGGACGAGGCCCCGGGCGCCTTCCACCCGCCCCTGGAGCACCGGATGAGCCAGCCCAGCCGCATCGAGGTCCTCGGAGAACACGAGGACCGCTTCGACGAGATCCTCACCCCCGAGGCGCTCGCCTTCCTCGCCCGTCTGCACGACCGGTTCGCCGCCCGTCGCACCGCGCTGCTCGCCGAACGCGACCGGCGCCGCGCCGAGTTGGCGGACGGCGGCAGCCTCGACTTCCTCCCCGGGACCCGCGCCGTCCGCGAGGACAGCACGTGGCGCGTGGCCGGCGCCGGGCCGGGCCTGGCCGACCGCCGGGTGGAGATCACCGGCCCGCCCGAGCGCCGGATGACCGTCAACGCGCTCAACTCCGGTGCCAGGGTGTGGCTCGCCGACTTCGAGGACGCCACCACCCCCACCTGGCACAACCTGGTCTCCGGGCAGCTCAACCTGCTCGACGCGGTCGAACGCCGGATCGACGACACCACCCCGGAGGGCAAGCGCTACCGGATCGGCGACTCCCCCGCCACCATCGTCGTCCGCCCGCGCGGCTGGCACCTCGACGAGCAGCACCTGCTGGTCGACGGCCGCCCCGCCGTCGGCGCCCTGGTCGACTTCGGCCTCTACCTCTTCCACTGCGGCAAGCGGCAGATCGAGCGCGGCAGCGGCCCGTACTTCTACCTGCCCAAGCTGGAGGACCACCGCGAAGCCCGGCTCTGGAACGAGGTCTTCGCCTTCGCCCAGCCCGAGTTGGGCATCCCGCACGGCACGATCCGGGCCACCGTGCTGATCGAGACCATCACCGCGGCCTTCGAGATGGACGAGATCCTCTACGAGCTGCGCGAGCACGCCGCCGGGCTCAACGCCGGGCGCTGGGACTACCTGTTCAGCCTGATCAAGAACTTCGCCCAGCACGGCCCGCGCTACGTCCTGCCGGACCGCGCCACCCTCACCATGACCCAGCCCTTCCTGCGCGCCTACACCGACCTGCTGGTGCGCACCTGCCACCGGCGCGGCGCCCACGCCATCGGCGGCATGGCCGCCGCCATCCCCCAACGCGCCCCGGAGGCCAACGCGGTGGCCCTCACCAAGGTGCGCGCCGACAAGGAGCGGGAGGCCGGCGACGGCTTCGACGGCTCCTGGGTCGCCCACCCCGGCCTGGTCGCCACCTGCCGCACCGCCTTCGACGACGTCCTCGGCGACCGGCCGAACCAGCTCGACCGCACCCGCGAGGACGTCGAGGTCACCGCCGCCGACCTGCTCGGCGTGCACAGGCTGTCCGCCGGCCTGCCGACCGACCAGGGGCTGCGCTCCAACATCGCCGTCGCCCTGCGCTACCTCACCGCCTGGCTCGGCGGTTCCGGAGCCGTCGCCGTCTTCGGGCTGATGGAGGACGTCGCCACCGCCGAGATCGCCCGCTGCCAGATCTGGCAGTGGCAGCACCACTGCACCCGGCTGACCGGCGGCTCGCTCGTCACCCCGGACATGGTGCGGCGCCTGATCGACCGGGAGCGCGCCACGCTGCTCGCCGAGGGCGCCGACCCGACGCTGGTGGACGACGCGGTGCGGATCCTGGAGGACACCGCCCTCGGCGCCGACCTGCCCGCCTTCCTCACCACCGAGGCCTACGCCCGCCACCTCGTGCGGATCCGCACCGCGGCCTGAGCCGCCCCACCACGGAGGCAGTGCACCATGAACGACATCCGCCGCGTCGCGGTCGTCGGCGCCGGACAGATGGGCGCCGGCATCGCCGAGGTCTTCGCCCGCGCCGGGCTCGACACCGTCGTCTGCGAGGCCGGCCGGGACGCCCTGCGGACCGCCCGGGCCCGGATCGACCGCTCGCTGCACCGCGCCGCCGACCGCGGCCGGATCAGCGAGGAGCAGCGCACCGACGCCTGGGCCCACCTGCTGTTCGCCGACGACCTGGAGGCGCTCGCCGACCGCCAGTTGGTGGTCGAGGCCGTCGTCGAGGACGAACGGGTCAAGACCGAGGTGCTCACCACCCTGGACAAGGTGCTCGTCGCCGAGGACGCCGTCCTGGCCACCAACACCTCGGCCATCCCGGTCACCCGCCTCGGCATCACCACCGGCCGCGCCTCCCACGTCCTGGGCCTGCACTTCTTCAACCCGGCCCCGGTGATGCCCCTGGTCGAGCTGGTGGCCTCGCTGCACACCGCCCCGACCGTCCTCGACCGGGTGGCGGCCTTCGCCCGAGGCGCCCTCGGCAAGCACGTCGTCCACTCCCGCGACCGGGCCGGCTTCGTCGTCAACGCCCTGCTGGTGCCGTACCTGCTCGCCGGGATCCGGATGGCCGAGGCCGGCCACGCCAGCCCCGAGGACATCGACGCCGGGATGGTCCACGGCTGCGCCCACCCCATGGGGCCGCTCCAACTCGCCGACCTGATCGGCCTGGACACCGTCGAGGCGATCGCCCGGTCCATGTACGAGGAGTACAAGGAGCCGCTGTACGCGCCCCCGCCGCTGCTCTCCCGCATGGTGGAGGCCGGACTGCTCGGCCGCAAGAGCGGACGGGGGTTCCACGCGCACGCCTCGGCGTGACGAGCGCGCCCCGCCGGTGCCCGGCTCCCGTCGCGGAGGGCCCGGCACCGGCGGGGCGGCGTGGTTTCAGGCGGTGACGCGTCCGGGCGCTCCAGCCGCTCCGGGCACTCCAGCCGCTCCAGCCGCTCCGGCCGCTCCGGCTGAAAGGACGTCCGCCCGGTGGCAGTCCGGCCGGGGCCCCTGGTGCGGCACACCCGGCCCCTCCCGCCGCCGGGCCCGGTCGCGTTCCGCCCCGTCGAGGACGGCCCGGTGGACGGCGCGGGCCAGCCGGGAGCCCCAGACCGACCGCGGGCCGCCGAAGGGGTCGGCCGCCTCACCGTCGACCGGGGTGCGGACGGCCACGCACACGGCGTCGGACGGGGTGCCCGAGCACGAGTAGCCGGCGTCCAGGAGGGCCTGCACCTTCGCCTCGGTGGCCGTCGCCAGCAGGTTCACCAGCCCCGCGTCGGCCACCGGCGCGGGCACGACCGCGAGGATGTTGATCGTCCCCGGGACGTACGGTCCGGTCGGTGCCGCGGCTGCCGCGGCCCAGGTCGGGACGCCGATGCCGGTCGTCACCAGGGCGACGGCGCCGCCGTCCTCACCCCAGGTGCAGTCGTCGACCTCCGCGGCGGTCATCAGCCCGACGCCCGGCCCGCGCAGGCCCTCGGCCTCGGCCAGCTCCGCCAGGTGCCGCTCCGGATCCATCCGGCTGTAGCCGGGCCGGACCTGGGCGTTCACCACCCAGCCGCGCTCGCCGATCCCGCCGCCCAGCACGCCGCTGCTGACCATCCGCCAGCCCGGGCCGGCCTTCCACACCAGCAGGTGACGACACGAGCCGTCCTCCGACCGCGCGGACCGGAGGACGGCGGGTCGCCGCAGCTCGGACACCAGGCTGTTCGCTGTGATCACCTCAGAGGCAGGGGGCGGTCGGGGCCGGCCCGGTCCGGCGGCGTGGTGCGGTGATCACCGGCGGAGGAGGCCCTGTGGATCCTAGCCCCGCGAGACCGGTCCGCAGGATTCGCGGTTTCGCGGGCTCCGCAGGTTCGCACGATCCACGGTTTCGCAGGATTCGCGGATTCGCAGCCCGGAGCTGTCCGGATTCCGCGGATTGGCCTGCTGGATCCCCGCCCGCCGGCGCGGCAGCCTGGAGCGTACGAGCCCGTCAGGGCGGTCCCGACACTCCCGAGGAGTCCCGTGATCGAGCACCACGTCCGCGTCCATCCCAGCGCCGACCGGCTGCCGCGAGAGGAGCAGTTGGCCTGGAAACTGGCCGCCGTCGCGACCGCCACCGAGGAACTGGACCCGGCCGCCGTGGGCATGGCCGTCAACCGGGTCGTCGACAACGCCTCGGTGGCGGTCGCGTCGCTGCTGCGCCGGCCGGTGGCGGTGGCCCGGTCCCAGGCGCTCGCGCACCACGGGGCGCCCGGCGCCCGGGTGTTCGGCAGCCTGGCCAGGGTCTCCCCCGAGTGGGCGGCCTGGGCCAACGGCACCGCCGTGCGCGAGCTGGACTTCCACGACACCTACCTCGCCGCCGACTACTCCCACCCCGGGGACAACATCCCGCCGCTGCTGGCCGTCGCCCAGCACACCGGGCGCACCGGCGCCGACCTGCTGCGCGGCATCGTCGCCGCCTACGAGGTCCACGTCGCCCTGGTCAAGGGCATCTGTCTGCACGCCCACCGGATCGACCACGTCGCGCACCTGAGCGCGGCCACCGCCTGCGGGCTCGGCGCGCTGCTGCGGCTGCCGACGGAGACGGTGTACCAGGCGGTGCAGCAGGCCGTGCACACCACGACGGCGACCCGGCAGTCCCGCAAGGGCGAGATCTCCAGCTGGAAGGCCTTCGCCCCGGCATTCGCCGGCAAGGCCGCGATCGAGGCGGTGGACCGGGCGATGCGCGGCGAGACCTCGCCCTCCCCGGTCTACGAGGGCGAGGACGGCTTCCTCGCCTGGATGCTCGACGGCCCGGACGCCGACTACACCGTGCCGCTGCCCGAGCCCGGCGAACCGCGCCGGGCGATCCTGGACACCTACACCAAGGAGCACTCCGCCGAGTACCAGGCCCAGGCGGTCATCGACCTGGCCCGGCGGCTGCGCGAGAAGACCGGGCCGCTGGAGCGGGTGCGCTCGGTGGTGCTGCACACCAGCCACCACACCCACCACGTGATCGGCTCCGGCGCCAACGACCCGCAGAAGTACGACCCGACGGCCAGCCGGGAGACCCTCGACCACTCGATCCCGTACATCCTCGCCGTCGCCCTGGAGGACGGCGGCTGGCACCACGAGCGCTCCTACGCCCCCGAGCGCGCCAACCGCCCGGAGACCGTCGCCCTGTGGCGGAAGATCAGCACGGTCGAGGACCCGGAGTGGACCCGCCGCTACCACGACCCCGACCCGCAGCGCCGGGCCTTCGGCGGCCGGATCGTGATCACCCTGGACGACGGTTCCGTCATCGAGGACGAGCTGGCCGTCGCCGACGCCCACCCGGCCGGCGCCCGCCCCTTCGACCGCCCCGCGTACCAGCGGAAGTTCCGCACCCTCACCGAGGGCGTCGTCACCCCCACCGACCAGGACCGCTTCCTGTCGGCCGCGGCCGGTCTCGCCGAGCTGACAGCCGCCGGCCTCGACGAACTGTTCCCGGCCGTCGACTTCGAGGCCGTCCGCGAGTTCGACCGCACCCTGCCGAAGGGCCTGTTCTGATGCTGCACACCCGCACCACCGCCGCCGAGCGCCGCCGGGCGCTGCGCGAACAGCTCGCCTCCGGACGGCTGCTGCGCGTCCCCGGCGCGATCAACCCGCTCTCCGCCCGGCTCATCCAGGACACCGGCTTCGACGCCGTCTACCTCTCCGGCGCCGTCCTCGCCGCCGACCTCGGCCTGCCGGACATCGGCCTGACCACCTCCGCCGAGATCGCCGCCCGCGCCCAGCAGACCACCCGGGTCACCGACCTCCCGGTGCTGATCGACGCCGACACCGGCTTCGGCGAGCCGATGAACGCCGCCCGCACCGTCCAGCTCCTGGAGGACGCGGGGCTGGCCGGGCTGCACCTGGAGGACCAGGTCAACCCCAAGCGCTGCGGCCACCTCGACGGCAAGACCATCGCGCCCCGCGAGGAGATGGTCCGCCGGCTGCGCGCCGCCGTCGACGCCCGCCGCGACCCCGACTTCCTGCTGATGGCCCGCACCGACGCCCGCTCCGTCGAAGGACTCGGCGCCGCGATCGACCGGGCCAAGGCCTACGTCGACGCCGGAGCCGACGCGATCTTCCCCGAGGCCCTCGCCGACGAGGCCGAGTACGAGGCGTTCCGCAAGGCCGTGGACGTGCCGCTGCTCGCGAACCTCACCGAGTTCGGCAGGACCCCGCTGCTGGACACCCGCACCCTGGAGAGCCTCGGCTACAACATCGCCCTCTACCCGGTCACCCTGCTGCGGCTCGCCATGGGCGCGATCGAGGACGGGCTACGCACCATCGCCACCGAGGGCACCCAGCAGTCCCTCCTGCCGCGCATGCAGACCCGCTCCCGGCTGTACGAACTCCTCGGCTACGCCGACTACGCGGCCTTCGACTCGGCCGTCTTCGACTTCACCCTCCCGCCCGGCACCTGACCCGCACCGGAGACCAGCCATGCCCACCACCGCACCCGGGATCCACCGCGGCCTCGCCGGTGTCGTCGTCGACACCACCGGGATCTCCACCGTCATCCCGGAGACCAACTCCCTCACCTACCGCGGCTACCCCGTCCAGGACCTCGCCGCCCACCGCTCCTTCGAGGAGGTCGCCTACCTGCTCTGGCACGGCGAACTGCCCGACGGCGCCCAGCTGCGCGAGTTCCGGGCCCGCGAGCGCGCCCTGCGCCCGCTCGACCGCACCACCGCCGAGCTGCTCGCGAAACTGCCCGAGACCTGCCACCCGATGGACGTGCTGCGCACCGCCGTCAGCTTCTTCGGCGCCGAGGACCCGACCGAGGACGACGGCCGCCCGGCGTCCGGCCTCGCCAAGTCCCTGACCCTGCTGGCGAGACTGCCCACCGTCGTCGCCGCCGACCAGCGCCGTCGCCGGGGCCTCGCCCCGATCGCCCCGGACCCGGACCTCGGGTACGCGGAGAACTTCTTCCACATGTGCTTCGGCGCCGTGCCCGCCCCCGAGGTGGTCCGCTGCTTCGAGGTCTCGCTGGTGCTGTACGCCGAGCACAGCTTCAACGCCTCCACCTTCACCGCCCGCGTCGTCACCTCCACCCTCTCCGACCTCTACAGCGCCGTCACCGCCGCGATCGGCGCGCTCAAGGGCCCGCTGCACGGCGGCGCCAACGAGGCCGTGATGCACATGCTGGAGGAGATCGGCGACCCGGCCCGCGCCGCCGACTGGCTCGACGACGCCCTGGCGGCGAAGCGGAAGGTCATGGGCTTCGGCCACCGGGTCTACCAGCACGGTGACTCCCGCGTCCCGATCATGCAGGCGGCCCTCGACGAGCTGGTGGCCCTGGCGGCCGACCCCGGGACGACCCGGCTGGCCGCCCTGCACACGGCGCTGCGCGAGGCGGTGCTGGACCGCAAGGGCATCCACCCCAACCTCGACTACCCCGCGGGCCTCGCCTACCACCTGATGGGCTTCGACACCCCGGTCTTCACCCCGCTCTTCGTGCTGAGCCGGGTCACCGGCTGGACCGCCCACATCACCGAACAGCTCGCCCACAACGCCCTGATCCGCCCGCTCGCCTCCTACGACGGCCCGGAACAGCGGCCGGTGCCGGCCTCCGCGTAGGAGACCGGCACCGCCGTCCGGTCAGGCCCGCGGGGTGGTGAAGCGGTAGCCGGAGTCGATCAGGGAGGGGAGGAAGCGCGTGAGAGCGGCCACCGTCTGCGAACGGTCGCCCCCGCCGTCATGGGTGAGCACGATCGCTCCCGGGCGCATCTCCTTCGTGAGCCGACCGAGGATCACGTCCGTCCCCGGCTCTGCCCAGTCCTCCGGGTCGACCGTCCAGCCCATCGGCCGCATCCCGAGCTCCCTGCTCGTCCTGAGCGTCCTCGGGGCCCAGTCCCCGCCCGGGGCCCGGAACCAGACGGGCGACTTGCCGGTGATCCCGGCGAGGAGGTCGGAGGTGCGCGTCAGCTCCTCCCGCACCTGGGCGTCGTCGGGAAGGTGACGGAGGTCCGGATGGCTCCAGGTGTGGTTCCCGATGCGGTGCCCCCGCGCCGCGATCTCCCGGACCAGGTCGGGACGGGCGGCCGCGTTCTCGCCGATCAGGAAGAACGTCGCCCGGATCCCGTGCTTCTCCAGCAGCGCCAGGACGTCGGGGGTGTGGCGCGGATGGGGTCCGTCGTCGATGGTGAGGGCCACCACCTTCCCCTCCTCGGCGAGTTCGAACAGCGGCCGGCTCTCCGCCTCGGTCAGCACCCTGGGCGCTTCCGGGGCGGCCTCCGGTGCGGCCGCCGGTGCGGCCTCCGGTGCGGCCTCCGGGGGTGCGGCCGCCGGGGGCGCGGCCGCGGGCGGCGGCCCGGCGTTCCCTCTCGGCGCGGTACCGGGTTCCCCGGCCCGCCGTGCTCCCCCGCACCCTGCGGCGCCGAGGACCGACAACCCGGCCGCGGCCAGGATCAGCCTTCGCGAGACAATCTGATGATCTGACATTTTCTGGGTGTCCCCCCGGGCCTGACGCCCCCTCCCGGCGTTCACCCCGAGGGACCCACATCACCACCCGGAAGGACCCAGGGCCACACGGTCGGCGGCACGGTGCCGGGTCCGTCGCCGTCGCCCGGCCTGCGGCCGGGACGCCCCGACCACAGGGCCCCGACCGCGGCACCCGGGTGCCGCCCGCCGCCGGTGCGACGTCTCGGCGGCACCGGTCAGCGGCGCCCCTCCCGATCTCCGTCGCGCCCTTCGGCGACGACCGGGTACGGCACCCTGGTGCGCCGGTCCGGGTCCACCAGCAGCCGGCCGCTGACGGGGGGCCGGGCCCGCTGGGCGCAGTCGGTCCGCTCGCAGATCCGGCAGCCCAGGCCGATCGGCGTGGCCGCCTCCCGGCCGTCCAGGGCGATGCCCTCGGCGTAGACCAGGCGGTGGGCGTGGCGCAGCTCGCAGCCGAGCGCGACGGCGAACTCGCTGCGCGGCGCGCGGTGGCCGAAGCCGCCGTGGGTGACGGTGCGGGCGATCCAGAAGTACCGCTTGCCGTCCGGCATCTCGGCGATCTGGGTGAGGATCCGGCCGGGCGCCGAGAAGGCCTCGTAGACCGTCCAGAGCGGGCAGGTGCCGCCGAGGCGGGAGAAGTGGAAGTCGGTCGCGGACTGCCGCTTGGAGATGTTGCCCGCCCGGTCGGCGCGCAGGAAGGAGAACGGCACGCCCCGGCGGCCGGTGCGCTGCAGGGTGCTCAGCCGGTGGCAGACCGTCTCGAAGCCGACCCCGAAGCGGGCGCCGAGCAGGTCGATGTCGTAGCGCAGCTCCTCGGCGGCGGCGTGGAAGGCCGAGTAGGGCATCAGCAGCGCACCGGCGAAGTAGGTGGCGAGGCCGATCCGGGCGAGGTCCGCCGCCTGGGACGAGGTGAGGTCGGGCCCCGCCGCCGAGACCAGCGCGTCGAGCAGCGGCCGGTGCTCCAGCAGCGCGAGCTGGGTGGCCAGTTGGAAGGCCCGCTGGCCGTCGGTCAGCCACGCGGAGAGGCGGAGGGTGCCGCTCACCGGATCGAACCGGCGCATCTCCGCCTGCTGCCGGTGGTCCGCGTCGACCACCCGCACGCCGTGCCGTGCACCGAGTGCGGCCGCCAGCGCGGCGGCGAGGCCACCCGCTGTGGTCGCCCCGAGCGCGGTCGCGGTGCGCTCGGCCTCCTCGTCCAGGGCCGGGATGTGGTTGTGGTGCGTGTAGAAGAAGTCCCGTACCTCGTCGTGGGGTTCGGCCGGGCTGAGCGCGGCGGTCCCGGCGGCGTCGCCGAGATCGGCGACCCTGGCGGCCGCCTCCCGGTAGCGGCGGTACAGCGCGACGAGCGCCCGGGCCACGTCGGGGTGGTCCCGGCTCACCTCCGCGACGTCCTCGGCCGGGACGGGGGCGCCGCACGCCTCGTCGGCGAGGGCGGCGCGCAGGTCGGTGGCGAGGCGCTCCTCGTCGGCCTCGGAGAAGAACTCCGGGTCCACGCCGAACACCTCGGAGATCCGCAGCAGCACGGCGGCGGTGAGCGGGCGCTGGCTGTGCTCGATCTGGTTGAGGTAGCTGGTCGAGATGCCGAGCTCGTGGGCCAGCTCGACCTGGTTCATGCCGTGCTCGCGGCGCAGCCGGCGCAGCTTGGCGTGGGCGAAGATCTTGCGCCCGACGGGACGTGCCATGGTGCGACGCACCCCTCTTCTCTGTTCTTCCCCGGATGGTTGCGAAGGCCTACACCGGTACCTGGCCGACGGTCATCCGGTGGGCCCGTACGGCCGCCTCGACCCGCACGGCGTCGGCGGCCGCCCGCACCTCGTGGACCCGTACGGCCCAGGCGCCCTGCGCGGCGGCCAGGACGGCGGCGGCCGAGGTCGCGTCGTCCCGCTCCCGGGCCGGGCGGGGCGCGCCGGTGGCCGGGTCGGCGAGCAGTTCGCCGAGGAAGCGCTTGCGGGAGGGCCCGACCAGGAGCGGGCGGCCGAGCACGGCCCAGGCGTCCAGGGCGGCGAGCAGCGCCCAGTCGTCGCCCCGGCCCTTGGCGAAGCCGAGGCCGGGGTCGAGGACGACCTGCTCCGGGTCGACCCCGGCCGACACCACGGCGTCCAGCTGGCGCCCCACTTCGGCGACCACCTCGGCGACGACGTCCCCGTAGTCCGCCAGGTCGTCCATCCCCTGGGACTGCCCCCGCCAGTGCATGACGACGAACGGCACACCGGCCCGCGCGGCCGTCTTCGCCATGGCCTCGTCCGCCCGGCCGCCGCTGACGTCGTTGACGATCCGGGCCCCGGCGTCCACCGCGGCCTCGGCGACCCGGGCGCGCATCGTGTCGATGCTCACCAGGACGCCCTGCCGGGCGAGTCCGCGCACCACCGGCAGCACCCGCGCGAGCTCCTCCTCGACCGGCACCCGACGGGCGCCGGGGCGGGTCGACTCGCCACCCACGTCCACCATGTCGGCGCCCCGCGCGGCCAGCGCCAGTCCGTGTTCCACCGCCCGGCCCGGGTCCAGCCAGCACCCCCCGTCCGAGAACGAGTCCGGGGTGACGTTGAGGATTCCCATGACCGCGCAGCGGCCCCAGTCGGGAAGTCCGGGAAGGGCGTACGCATGTCTTTCCATGGCCCTATTGTGCAGCCTCCGGAGGCCGTTCCGCGACCACTCCCGACCGCCCTCGATCGCGGCCGGAGAAAACCCGCGTATCACACTGTGGACTTTCCACCACGCCATTCCGACCGGGCGTATACCGTCCTGTCATGACACTCGGGAAACCCTCCACGCGCACCGACCGGGCGGCAACCGTCCGCGACCTCCTTGCCACCGGAAAGCACTCCTATTCGTTCGAGTTCATGCCACCGCGGAACGCCTAGGCGGAAGCCGGCCTGTGGAACGCGATCCGCCGACTGGAGGCGCTCTCCCCCACCTTCGTCTCGGTGACCTACGGTGCGGGCGGCTCGACCCGGGAGCGGACGGTGAACGTCACCGGCCGCATCGCCCAGGAGACGACCCTCACCCCGGCCGCCCATCTGACCGCCGTCGGCCACAGCGTCGGCGAGCTCAGGAACATCCTCGGGCACTACGCCGATCAGGGAGTACGGAACATCCTGGCCCTACGCGGCGACCCTCCGGGCGACCCGCTGGGCGCCTGGGTCCGGCATCCGGGCGGGGTCGAGTACGCCGCCGACCTGGTTCACCTCATCAAGGACTCGGGCGACTTCTGCGTCGGGGTGGCGGCCTTTCCGGAAATGCACCCGCGGTCACCGGACTGGGAGTCGGAAATCCGGCACTTCGTCACGAAGTGCCGTTCCGGGGCCGACTACGCGATCACCCAGATGTTCTTCGAGGTGGACGGATACCTCCGTTTCCGGGACCGTCTCCAGAAGGCCGGATGCGATATTCTGGTGATTCCGGAGATCATGCCGGTGACCAGCATCCGGTCACTGCGCCGAATTCCGACCCTGAGCACCGCCGCCATTCCCACGGCCCTCTCCGACCGCATGCTGGAACATCAAAATGATCCCGCCGCCGTGCGCTCGATCGGGATCGAGCACGCCACCGCCATGTGCCGGCGGCTGCTTTCCGAAGGCGTGCCCGGGCTGCATTTCATGACCATGAACTTCTCCACGGTCACCACCGAGATCTACCAGAACCTCGGCCTGCCCCGGTCCGGCTGAACGGGCATGCGGGCCGCGCCGCGACGCGGCCCGCATGCCGTGGCGGGCGTCCCGAACCGGCGGAGGAGTCCCGCCCGGGCGTGTCAGCCGGCGAGCTCCGCGCGCAGCAGGCGGGCGGCGCCGACCAGGCTCTCCAGCGAGGCCCGGGTCTCCGACCAGCCGCGGGTCTTCAGCCCGCAGTCGGGGTTGACCCAGAGCCGCTCCGCCGGGATCGCGGCCAGGCCCGCGCGCAGCAGGGAGACGGCCTCCTCGGTGCTGGGGACGCGCGGGGAGTGGATGTCCCAGACGCCGGGGCCGACCTCGCGCGGGTAGCCCGCCTCGGCCAGCTCGCCGGCGACCTCCATGTGGGAGCGGGTCGCCTCCAGGGAGATTCCCAATGATGTTGTCAAGCCAGGGCGGTGACGCCTCGTGACTGCCTTACTGCGCTGGGGCGGCGTTCTTGGGCGCAACTGCATCG
>NZ_JBIAXP010000041.1:0-89556 GCF_042896795.1 Kitasatospora sp. NPDC001261 | reverse complement strand
TTTGGCACGCTGTTGAGTTCTCAAGGAACGGACGCTTCCTTCGGACCGCCTTCCAGCGGACCCTCCGGGCTTCGTTCTTTCGTGTTTCCAGCTTACCAGATGCTTTCCGTTCCGTTTACCGGGGGTTTTTGCATCTGAAATCTGGCGTTAACCGCCGAGTTGCGGCGACTCGCCCAACCATAGCGGGTCGGCAGCCGGAGCGCGAACCGGGGCGCACCCGGGGTCGCTCGGACGGCGGCATGATTTGTTGCTCTCGCGAGCATATACAGCAATGGTCTCGATTCGCCAAGATGCCTGTAGAGTGCGGCGCATCGGCCAGAGGACTAGACCACTAGCGGGCCGGTGAGTCGCCGGCCGGCTAGGTAGGCAAGGGCGGGGTCTTCGCCCGGGAATGTCAGCAGTTGTCCGAAGTTGACATGAATTAGGCTTCAGTTGATCGTCGCGCCGCTCCTCGCGGCCGCTCGCTGTACTGCACTTGGGAGGCACAACCATGACCACTGTGACGTCGCCGCTGACCGGCAAGATCGTGGGGCTCGCGGGCGTGCCCGACCCGGTGTTCTCGGGTGCGATGGTCGGCCCGGGCACCGCGGTCGACCCCGTTCGCGAGCAGACCACGGCGGTCGCTCCGGTGGACGGTGTCGTCGTCTCCATGCACCCGCACGCGTTCGTCGTCGTGGACGCCGAGGGCCACGGTGTGCTGACCCACCTCGGGATCGACACCGTTCAGCTCAACGGCGAGGGCTTCGAACTGCTCGTCAACAAGGGCGACACGGTGACCCGTGGTCAGGCCGTCATCAAGTGGGACCCGGCCGCCGTCGAGGCCGCCGGCAAGTCGCCGATCTCGCCGATCGTGGCGCTGGAGGCCACCGCCGACTCGCTCGGCGACCTGCGGGAGGACGGCGAGGCCAAGGCCGGCGAGCAGCTGTTCAGCTGGAGCTGACCCCTTCCTTCCGACACCCGCCCCGGACGAGATGACGGGGCGGCCCCCACACACAGCGGTTCCCGGCGGGGCCGCTCATCTCAGCGGAGACAGTGACATGGAGAAGACGCTGCGCGGCGTGGGCGTGAGCCACGGGGTCGCGATCGGCCAGGTGCGGCACATGGGGACGGCGGTGCTGGAGCCCCCGGCCACCCAGATCCCGACCGAGGACGCCCCGCGCGAGCAGGCCCGCGCCCAGGCCGCCGTCGAGGCGGTCGCCGCCGACCTCGTCGCGCGCGGCAACCTCGCGGGCGGCGAGGCCCAGGCCGTGCTGGAGGCCCAGGCGCTGATGGCGCAGGACCCCGAGCTGATGGCCGACGTGTCCCGCCGGATCGCCGTCGGCAGCAGCGCCGAGCGCGGCGTCTACGACGCGTTCGCGGCCTACCGGGCGCTGCTCGCCTCCGCCGGGGAGTACCTGGCCGGGCGGGTCGCCGACCTGGACGACGTGCGCAACCGGATCGTGGCCCGGCTGCTCGGCGTGCCGATGCCGGGCGTGCCGGACAGCGACGAGCCGTACGTGCTGTTCGCGCGGGACCTGGCGCCGGCCGACACCGCGCTGCTCGACCCGACGCTGGTGCTCGGCTTCGTGACCGAGGAGGGCGGGCCGACCAGCCACAGCGCCATCCTGGCCCGGGCGATGGGCGTGCCGGCCGTCGTGGCGCTGCCCGGCGCGATCGAGGTCGCCGAGGGCACCGTCGTCGCGGTGGACGGCAGCTCCGGCGATGTCCTGCTGGAGCCGTCCCAGGAGAAGCAGGACGAGCTGCGGGCGGCCGCCGCCGCGCGCAAGGCCGCGCTGGCCGCCTCCTCCGGCCCGGGGCAGACCTCGGACGGTCACCGGGTGCCGCTGCTCGCCAACGTGGGCGGCCCGGCCGACGTGCCGGCCGCGCTGGAGAACGGCGCCGAGGGCGTCGGCCTGTTCCGCACCGAGTTCCTGTTCCTGGACGACTCGGCGAAGGCGCCCAGCGCCGAGAAGCAGGTCGAGGCGTACCGCAAGGTGCTGGAGGCCTTCCCCGAGGGCCGGGTCGTGGTCCGGGTCCTGGACGCCGGCGCGGACAAGCCGCTGGACTTCCTGACCCCGGCCGACGAGCCGAACCCGGCGCTGGGCGTGCGCGGTCTGCGCACCCTGCTCGAGCACCCCGAGGTGCTGCGGACCCAGCTCCGGTCGCTGGCCAAGGCGGCCGAGGGCCTGCCGGTGCACCTCGAGGTGATGGCCCCGATGGTGGCCGACCGCAAGGACGCCAAGGACTTCGCGGCCGCGTGCCGGGAGGCCGGGCTGGACGCCAAGTTCGGCGCGATGGTGGAGATCCCGTCGGCCGCGCTGCGCGCCAGGTCGATCCTCCAGGAGGTCGAGTTCCTGTCGCTGGGGACCAACGACCTCGCGCAGTACACCTTCGCGGCCGACCGTCAGGTCGGTGCGCTGGCCCGGCTCCAGGACCCGTGGCAGCCGGCCCTGCTGGACCTGGTCGCCGCGGCGGCCGACGCCGCGCGGGTGAGCGGCAAGAGCTGCGGGGTCTGCGGCGAGGCGGCCGCCGACCCGCTGCTGGCCGTGGTGCTGACCGGTCTGGGCGTCACCAGCCTGTCGATGGGCGCGGCCTCGATCCCCTACGTGCGGACCACGCTCGCCAAGTACACGCTGGCGCAGTGCCGCCGGGCGGCCGAGGCGGCCCGGGCCGCGGACAGCGCCGAGGAGGCGCGGGCCGCCGCGCAGCAGGTGCTCTCCGGCGAGTAGGACGGGCGGCCGACGCGGCGACGTGAAAAGGGGCGCTCCCACCAGGACGGTGGGGGCGCCCCTTTCGTGTGCCCCGGGGCCGGTCAGGCCTGGCGGTCTAGGCGGAGCCGCTCGAAGAAGCGCAGGTGCTCGATGCGGTCGACGGAGCCGGGGTTGACGGCCTGCTCCAGCGGGGTGCCGGAGAGGATGCGCTTGACCGGGACCTCGATCCGCTTGCCGGTGAGGGTGTGCGGGAGGCCGTCGACGGCGATGACCTCGTCGGGCACGTGGCGCGGGGAGAGCTCGGTGCGCAGCGAGGTGCGGATGCGGCCGATCAGGTCGTCGTTCAGCTCCGCACCGGGGGCGAGGACGACGAACAGCGGCATCCAGTAGCCGCCGTCGGGCTCCTCCAGGCCGATGACCAGGGACTCGGCGATCTCGGGGAGGCGCTCGACGACCTCGTAGATGTCCGAGGAGCCCATCCGGACGCCCTGGCGGTTGAGGGTGGAGTCGGAGCGGCCGTGGATGACGACGGTGCCCCGGGAGGTGACGGTGATCCAGTCGCCGTGGCGCCAGACGCCGGGGTACATGTCGAAGTAGCTGTCGTGGTAGCGGGTGCCCTCGGGGTCGTTCCAGAAGCCGGTGGGCATCGAGGGGATGGGCTTGGTGACGACGAGTTCGCCGACGGTGTCGGTGTGCGGGTGGCCCTGGACGTCCCAGGACTCGACGGCCGCGCCGAGGCAGGGGGCCTGGATCTCGCCGAGGTGCACCGGGAGGGTGGGGACGCCGCCGACGAAGCAGGAGCAGACGTCGGTGCCGCCGCTGACGGAGGCGAGCCAGACGTCCTCCTTGACGTCCTGGTAGATCCAGCGGAAGCCGTCCGGCGGGAGCGGGGAGCCGGTGGTGCCGATGCAGCGCACGGCGGAGAGGTCGAGGTCGCGGCCGGGGTGGAGCTCGGCCTTGCGGCTGGCGATCACGTAGGCGGCGGAGGTGCCGAGGACGGTGGCGCCGGTGCGGGCGGCCACGGACCAGAGGGCGCCGGTGTCGGGGTGGCCCGGGCTGCCGTCGTAGGTGACGATCGTGGACCCGACGAGGAGGCCGGCCAGCAGGAAGTTCCACATCATCCAGCCGGTGGAGGTGTACCAGAGGAAGCGGTCCCGGGGGCCGAGGTCGAGGTGGAGGCCGGCCTGCTTGAGGTGTTCGAGCAGGATGCCGCCCTGGCTCTGGACGATGGCCTTGGGCAGGCCGGTGGTGCCGGAGGAGTAGAGGACCCAGAGCGGGTGGTCGAAGGGGACGGGCTCGAAGACCGGCTCCACGTCGTCGGCGACCAGGTCGTCCCAGTGCAGGGCGCCCTCGGGGGCGGGGGCGCCGAGCAGCGGGACGTGCACGACGGTGTGCAGGCTGGGGAGTTCGCGGCGCAGCTCGGCGACGACCTCGGTGCGGTCGTGGTCCTTGCCGCCGTAGTGGTAGCCGTCGATGGCGAAGAGGACGGCGGGCTCGATCTGCTGGAGGCGGTCGAGGACGCTGCGGGCGCCGAAGTCGGGGGCGCAGCTGGTCCAGACCGCGCCGACGGCGGCGGTGGCGAGCAGGGCGACGGCGGCCTGCGGGACGTTGGGCAGGTAGGCGCTGACCCGGTCGCCGGGGCCGATGCCGCGGGCGCGCAGGGCGGCGGCGAGCGAGCCGACCTGGCGGCGGAGCTCGGACCAGGTGAGGACGGCCGGCTGCTCGGTGGTCTCGTCGAGGTGGAGGATCGCGGGGCGGTCGGCGTTGGCCGGGTCGTCGGCGGCGCGCAGGGCGTGCTCGGCGTAGTTGAGGCGGGCGCCGGGGAACCAGCGGGCGCCGGGCATGGCGGCGTCGGCGAGGACGGCTTCGGGGGCCCGGGTGAAGCGGACGTCGAACCACTGGGTGATCGCGGTCCAGAACCGGTCGAGGTCCTCGGTGGACCAGGCGTGCAGGTCCGCGTAGCGCTCGGCGGCCTGCTGGTCGTCGGCGGCCGGGGCGAGCGGGGCGGCCGGGGCGCCGTGGTGTTCGGCGGCCCAGGCCTGGAAGGCCACCAGGGTGGTGGCGGCGGCGCGAGCGGGGTTGGGGCGCCAGAGCGGCTGGTCCTGCGGTGGGGTGCTCACGGTGGTGGTCTCCCGGCCGGTGGTGGGGACGGGAGCGCTCGTGGCAGACCCGTCCGGTTGGGCTGTCGGTGCAGACCATGCCATGTGATCGCCCGCCGCGCCAGGGTCGGCCGGTGGGTCAGCGGGGGGTGAACTCGCCGCTGAACCAGCGGCGCAGGACGCCGTTGTGGAAGTCCCAGACGAGCGGGGTTTCGGCGGTGGCGAGCAGCCAGCCGTCGGTCTCGTCGGTGGGGCGCGAGGGCGGGAGGTCGGAGAGCGGGCGGGCCGGGAGCAGTCCGCAGAGCATCACGAAGCGGCCGTCGGGGTCGGAGGCGGTGTGGATCAGGGTGACCTCCGCCGGGTCGGCGGTGATGCCGGTCTCCTCGTGCAGTTCGCGCACGCAGGCCTGCTGCCAGCTCTCGCCGTAGTCCATGTAGCCGCCGGGGAAGGCGAGTTCGCCGTAGCCGGGCTCGATGGTGCGGCGGATGACGACCAGGGCCGGGTCGGCGTCGGGGCGGGTGACGGGGAGGACGGTGATCGCGACGGGCAGCGGGTTGCGGTAGCTGATCTCGGCGCAGCCGGGGCAGGTGCGCGGCCAGGCGCGGGTGTCGGCCGGGTAGGGCGTACCGCAGAAGTGGCAGTGCGAGAAGGGCCGGTGGGCGGTCTGCTGGGCCTCGTCGGCGGTCGTCGCCTCGTCAGTGGTCATGGCCGGATGGTAGCCCGGTCGGCCGACGGTGCCGCCGGGGGCCGCGGACCCTCAGCGGGAGCCCGCGTCGTCGGCCGTGCTGTCGGCCGCGTCGTCGTCGGCCGTGCCTTCGCGGGCGGGGCGGAGCAGCGCGGGGTGCAGCAGGCGGGCGTCGCCGGCGTGGTAGGTGCGGGCGCGGGGGCCGCCGCGGGCTCCGCCGCGCTCGGTGGTGGTGCCGGTGCTCTCGACGAAGCCGGGCACGGAGAGCACCTTGCGGTGGAAGTTGCCGGGGTGGAGCTTCTCGTCCCAGACCGCCTCGTAGACGGCGCGGAGGTCGGGGATGGTGAAGTCGTACGGCAGGAAGGCGGTGGCCAGCGGGCTGTACTCGAGTTTGGCGCGCACCCGGTCGAGGCCGTCGGCGAGGATGCGGGCGTGGTCGAAGGCCAGCGTGAGCGGGCCGGGGCCGGTGCGCCCGTCGACGCCACCCCCGTGGGTGTCGGCGGGCACACCGGCGGTTCGGGACCGGCCGCAGGGCCGGAGGTCCAGGTCGGAGACGGGGTGCCAGGCGGCGGCCGCGGCGTCCGTTCCGGCCTGGGGGTCGGGCAGGTCTGGGGCGAAGGCGAGGTAGGCGACCGAGACGACGTGCATCCGCGGATCCCGCTCGGGGGTGCCGTAGGTGCCGAGCTGCTCCAGATGGAGGCGGCAGAGCCTGGTCTCGGCCTCGGAGGCGCTCTGCAGGCCCGTCTCCTCGGCGAGCTCGCGGGCGGCGGCCTCGTCCAGGCCCTCCTCGCCAGCGCGCAGGAAGCCGCCGGGCAGCGCCCAGCAGCCCTGGTAGGGCGGGGCGCCGCGTTCGACGAGCAGGACGTGCAGGCCGCCGTGGCGCAAGGTCAGGGCGACCACGTCCACGGTGACGGCGACCGGGGTGTAGGCGCGCGGGTCGTACGCGGCGAGCCACTCCTCCTCGGCTCGGGGCCCGGTGGGGGGCGGCTGGTCGTCCGCTGCCATCGCCGGGCTCCTTTCCGTCGTCGCCGGTGCCACCGGGCCTGCCGTGCCGGTGCTGGATCGTCGTCCGAGGTCTGTTCCGGCCGTTGTGATCAGGCCGTTCTTCTCGGGCTGAGCACAACGTAGCGAGTGCGTTCCCCGGCGGCAAATGGTTTTCCTGCCCGGCGGGGGCCTCCGCCTCTAGGCTGTGACCAGGAACTCTGCCCGAGGAGGCCGCCATGCCCACTGCTCCCCCGCCGGACTTCGCCGCCGCGCTGGCCGCCGGTCCGCTGGTGCTCGACGGAGGGATGTCGAACCAGTTGGCGGCGGCCGGGCACGACCTCTCGGACGGGCTCTGGTCGGCGCGGCTGCTGGCGGACGACCCGCAGGCGGTGGTGGCGGCGCACCGGGCGTACTTCGCGGCGGGCGCCGACGTCGCGATAACCGCGAGCTACCAGGCGAGCTTCGAGGGCTTCGCGCGCCGCGGGGTCGGCCGGGCGCAGGCCGCCCGGCTGCTGGCGAGCAGCGTGGAGCTGGCCCGGGAGGCGGCGCGCCCGGAGCCGGGCGGGCGGCGGCGCTGGGTGGCGGCCTCGGTGGGCCCGTACGGGGCGGTGCTGGCGGACGGCTCGGAGTACCGGGGCCGGTACGGGCTGGGCGTCGCGGAGCTGGCGGACTTCCACCGGCCGCGGCTGGAGGTGCTGGCGGCGGCCCGGCCGGACGTGCTGGCGCTGGAGACGGTGCCGGACGTGGACGAGGCGCGGGCGCTGCTGGGGCTGGTGCGCGGGCTTGGGGTGCCGGCCTGGCTGTCGTACAGCATCGAGGGCGACCGGACCAGGGCCGGACAGCCGCTGACGGAGGCGTTCGCGCTGGCCGCCGACGTGGACGAGGTGGTCGCGGTGGGCGTCAACTGCTGCACGCCGCAGGACGCGGACCGGGCGGTGGCGGTGGCCGCCGAGGTGACCGGGAAGCCGGTGGTGGTCTACCCGAACAGCGGGGAGAGCTGGGACGCCGGCCGTCGGGGCTGGCGCGGCGAGCCGACCTTCCGCTCGGCCCGGGTGGGCGGCTGGCTCGCGGACGGCGCTCGGCTGGTGGGCGGCTGCTGCCGGGTCGGGACGGACGGGATCGCGGCGCTGGCGGCGGAGGTGACGGTGCTGCGGGCGCAGTGCGCGGAGGCGGTGGGCTGACCTCGCGGGCGGGGTGAGGCCCGGCGCGGGGCGGTGAGGACCGGCGCGGGGGCGCGTGTGCACGCCCCGGCCCGGACCTGGGAGCACGGCAGGTGAACACGGGGTCGAGGGCGGGTTACCCGGGGGGAAGGTGCACGGAGTCAGGGCGGCCTGGCAGACTCGTCCCGTCACCACTGTGGTCGACAATGTCGACCGCCTGTCAGCGCGGAGGTTCCCATGCCCGGCCCGATCCAGTCGCTTTCCCGGGCCGCCGCGATCATGCGCCTGCTGGCCGGCGGCGAGCGCCGGCTCGGCCTGTCCGAGGTCTCGACGGCACTGGACCTGGCCAAGGGCACGGCGCACGGCATCCTGCGCACGCTGCAGCAGGAAGGGTTCGTCGAGCAGGACCCGGAGACCGGCAAGTACCAGCTGGGCGCCGAGCTGCTGCGGCTGGGCCAGAGCTACCTGGACGTGCACGAGCTGCGGGCGCGGGCGCTGGTGTGGGCGGACGACCTGGCCCGGGCGGCCGGGGAGACGGTCTACCTGGGCGTGCTGCACCAGCAGGGCGTGCTGATCGTGCACCACGTGTTCCGGCCGGACGACACCCGGCAAGTGCTGGAGGTGGGCTCCATGCAGCCGCTGCACAGCACCGCCCTGGGCAAGGTGCTGGTGTCCTACGACCCGGTCGCGCGCGGCGAGTTGGGCGACGGCCCGTACGAGTCGTACACCGTGCGCACGCTGACCGAGGCGGCCGACGTGGACGCCGAGTGCGCGCTGGTCCGGGAGCGCGGCTGGGCGGACTCGATCGAGGAGACCTGGGAGGGCGTGGCCTCGATCGGCGCGCTGATCCAGGACCGGCGGCGCAACCCGGTGGGCGCGGTCTGCATCAGCGGGGCGGTCGAGCGGGTCTGCGAGGACGGCTTCGTGAAGCCCTCGCTGGTGGCCTCGGTGCGCAGCGCGGCGCGGGCGATCTCCCGCGACCTGGGCGCCGGGCGGTTCTGAGCACATCCACGGGCGGCTCGCGGAGGGCCGTCGATTCGTCACGCTGAGGCGCGGACGGGCGGAGGCCTGTCCGCGCCTCTGGCGTTTTGTCCTGTTTCGGGGCGCTCCGCTCGGTAACGTCGACGGACCTGTCGGGGTCAGGGTCACAGCTCCGTAACCCTGCCTTGACGCGGGGGCGACCTGGGGAGGAAGCTTCCGCATGACGGTCGACATTGTCGAACGATGGCCGGAGAGATCACTCCCACAGTGCGCTCACCCGCACAACGATCGACCGGCCGCCTGCCCCCACCCACCCTCCGGGCCATATGGACAAGGGAGTCTTTGTGTCCGCGTTCTCCAACGGCGACGTCTTCGTCGGCGAAACCCTCGGCACCGCCGCCCTGATACTTCTCGGCGGTGGCGTCTGCGCCGCCGTGACCCTCAAGAAGTCGAAGGCCGTCAACGCCGGCTGGCTGGCGATCACCTTCGGCTGGGGATTCGCGGTCCTCATCGCCGCCTACATGTCGGCCCCGAAGTCCGGTGCCCACCTCAACCCGGCCGTCACCATCGCCCTCGCGGTCAAGAGCGGCGAGTGGAGCCAGGTGCCGCTCTACCTCGGCTCCCAGCTGCTCGGCGCGATCATCGGCGCCGTCCTGGTCTGGGCCACCTACCTGGGCCAGTTCAACGCGAACAAGGAGCCCACCCTCGGCATCTTCTCGACCGGCCCCGAGATCCGGAACCCGGTCCAGAACGTGATCACCGAGGTCATCGGCACCTTCGTGCTCTGCTTCGCGATCCTGACCATCGGCACCAACAGCGGCCTCTCCCAGTCCGGCACCGGCACCCTGATGGTCGCCTTCACCGTCGTCGGCATCGGCCTCTCGCTGGGCGGCCCGACCGGCTACGCGATCAACCCGGCCCGTGACCTCGGCCCGCGCATCGCGCACGCCCTGCTGCCGATCCCGAACAAGGGCGGCTCCGACTGGTCGTACGCCTGGATCCCGGTCGTCGGCCCGATCCTGGGCGGACTCGCGGCCGGCGGCCTCTACAACGCCATCTTCTAAAGGACGGGTTCGACCCCGCCGCACACGGGGACTGACCGACCGACGCGTCAGGCCCACCCACCCCGTAACCCCCGAACCCGAGCCGAGGACCCTCCCCATGACCTCCACCGGTAACTACATCGCCGCGATCGACCAGGGCACCACCTCCAGCCGCTGCATCATCTTCGGCGCCGACGGCCGGATCGTCGCCGTCGACCAGCAGGAGCACCGGCAGATCTTCCCCCAGCCCGGCTACGTCGAGCACGACGCCGCCGAGATCTGGACCCGGGTGCAGTCGGTCGTCCGCGGCGCGCTGGAGAAGGCCGGCCTGACCAAGGACGACATCCGCGCGATCGGCATCACCAACCAGCGCGAGACCACCGTCCTGTGGGACAAGAACACCGGCGAGCCCGTGCACAACGCGCTGGTGTGGCAGGACACCCGCACCGAGGGCCTCTGCCGCGAGCTGGGCCGCAACGTCGGCCAGGACCGCTTCCGCCGCGAGACCGGCCTCCCGCTGGCCAGCTACTTCGCCGGCCCGAAGATCCGCTGGCTGCTGGACAACGTCGAGGGCCTGCGCGAGCGCGCCGAGGCCGGCGACATCCTGTTCGGCACCATGGACACCTGGGTGATCTGGAACCTCACCGGCGGTGTCGACGGCGGCAAGCACGTCACGGACGTCACCAACGCCAGCCGCACCATGCTGATGAACCTGCACACCCTGCAGTGGGACGACAAGATCGCCGAGTCGATGGGCGTCCCGATGTCCGTCCTGCCGGAGATCCGCTCCTCCGCCGAGGTGTACGGCGAGGCCGTCGGCGACCTGGCCGGCGTCCCGGTCGCCTCCGCGCTCGGCGACCAGCAGGCCGCGCTGTTCGGCCAGACCTGCTTCGACGAGGGCGAGGCCAAGTCCACCTACGGCACCGGCACCTTCCTCCTGCTGAACACCGGCGAGAAGATCGTCAACTCGTACCACGGCCTGCTGACCACCGTCGGCTACCGGATCGGCGACCAGGCCCCGGTGTACGCCCTGGAAGGCTCGATCGCCGTCACCGGCTCGCTCGTCCAGTGGCTGCGCGACCAGCTCGGCATCATCTCGACCGCCGCCGAGATCGAGACCCTCGCCAACACCGTCGAGGACAACGGCGGCGCCTACTTCGTCCCGGCCTTCTCCGGCCTGTTCGCCCCGTACTGGCGCTCCGACGCCCGCGGTGTGATCGCCGGTCTGACCCGGTACGTCACCAAGGGCCACCTGGCCCGGGCCGTCCTGGAGGCCACCGCCTGGCAGACCCGCGAGGTCGTCGACGCCATGCAGAAGGACTCCGGGGTCGAGCTCACCGCCCTCAAGGTCGACGGCGGCATGACCAGCAACAACCTGCTCATGCAGAACATCGCCGACGTCCTGGACGCCCCGGTCGAGCGGCCCTACGTGGCCGAGACCACCGCCCTCGGCGCCGCCTACGCGGCCGGACTCGCCGTCGGCTTCTGGAACGACCTCGACACCCTGCGGGCCAACTGGCACCGCGCCGCCGAGTGGACCCCGCGCATGGACGAGGCCACCCGGGAGCGTGAGTACAAGAAGTGGCTCAAGGCCGTGGAGCGCACCATGGGCTGGGTGGAGGAAGAAGAGAACAACTGACCGACAGCCGGTCGGGGCCCCGTGCCCCGACCGGCCGCCCGCCGTTCCGGCAGCGGGTGTCACCGCGTTTCACCGGCCCGCCGCACCGGGCCGACCGGCCTCTCCCGCAGAGGCCGCACCGCACACGAGAGGAGTAACGGCGCCGCCCGACCCGCGCGCCGTACACAACCACCATGGCAACCATCCCGACCCTGGGCGCCGAGCGCACCGCCGGCCACACCGCCTCCCGCGCCGAGACCCGCGAACTGCTCGGCAAGGCCACCTACGACCTGCTGGTGATCGGGGGCGGCATCCTCGGCACGGCCGTCGCCTGGACCGCGTCCCAGGCCGGCCTGAAGGTCGCCATGGTCGACGCCGGCGACTTCGCCGGTGCCACCTCCAGCGCCTCCTCCAAGCTCGTCCACGGCGGTCTGCGCTACCTGCAGACCGGCGCGGTCAAGCTGGTCGCGGAGAACCACAAGGAGCGCCGCGCGCTCTCCACCGACGTGGCCCCGCACCTGGTCAACCCGCTGACCTTCTTCGTGCCGGTCTACAAGGGCGGCCCGCACGGCGCCGCCAAGCTCGGCGCCGGCGTCTTCCTGTACTCGGCGCTGTCCGCCTTCCGCGACGGCATGGGCCGGGTCTCCACCGCCGCGCACGCCGCCCAGCAGGTGCCCGCGCTGCGCACCGAGGGCCTGCGCTCGGTGGCCGTCTACGGCGACCACCAGATGAACGACTCGCGCGTCGCCGTGATGACCGTGCGCGCCGCCGTCGACGCCGGCGCCGTGGTGCTCAACCACGCCGAGGTCACCGGCCTGCGCTTCACCGGCGGCCGGGTCACCGGCGCCGAGCTGCGCGACCGCCTGGACGGCAGCGAGTTCGGCATCGACGCCCGCCTGGTGCTGAACGCCACCGGCCCGTGGGTGGACCACCTGCGCAAGATGGAGGACGCGGGCGCCGCGCCGTCGATCCGCCTCTCCAAGGGCGCCCACGTGGTCGTCAAGCGCCGGGCGCCGTGGCGCGCCGCGCTGACCATCCCGATCGACAAGTACCGCGTCTCCTTCGCCATCCCGTGGGAGGACCACGTCCTGCTCGGCACCACCGACGAGGAGTACACCGGCGACCCGAAGGACGTCCGGGCCACCGAGGCGGACATCGACCAGATCATGGGCGAGGCCGCGCACGCGATCCGCGACGAGCACCTCGACCGCGACCTGATCACCTACTCCTTCGCCGGCCTGCGGGTGCTCCCGGGCGGCCCGGGCGACACCGCCGCCGCCAAGCGCGAGACGGTCGTCACCGAGGGCCGCGGCGGCATGCTGTCGGTCTCCGGCGGCAAGTGGACCACCTACCGGCACATCGGCCGCACCGTGCTGGAGAAGCTGGCCCACGTGCCCGGCACCAGCCTCGGCGAGGACATGTCCCCGATCGCCCCGACCGTCCCGCTGCCGGGCGTCGGCGCGCCGAACGCGGTGGCGCACCGCCTGCTGATCGACCGCGACCCGGGCTCGCGGATGGAGCCGCTGGTGGCCAAGCACCTGGCCAGCCACTACGGCACCCTGTCCTTCGACATCGCCCGCATGATCGACGAGAACCCGGAGCTCGGCCGGCCGATCCACGAGGACGGTCCGGACGTCTGGGCGCAGGTCGCGTACGCGGCGGACAACGAGTGGGCGTACACCACGGACGACGTGCTGCGCCGCCGCACCACCATGACGGTGCGCGGTCTGGACACGCCGGAGATCCGGGCCGAGGTCGAGGCCTTCCTCGCGAAGCGCGGCACCAAGTAGGCACGGCCGGGCGAAGCGCGGTAGCGCGGGTCCTCCGCGGCGGGCGGGCGTTCGGGGTCTTCCCCGGGCGCCCGCCCGCCGTTTCGCCGTACGGCCGTTCGGCTGTACGGCCGTTTGGCTGTGCGGCCGGGCCGTCAGACCGGGACGCCGGCCTTGACCACCCGCTTCGGGTGGAGGTCGGACCGGGTGAGGACGGTGAGGTCGGCGAGCGGGTCGCCGTCCAGCACCAGCAGGTCCGCGTGGGCGCCCGGGGCGAGGGTGCCGATCTCCCCCGCCATGCCGAGCAGCCGGGCCGCCGTGGTGGTCGCCGAGCGCAGCACGTCCGCGACCGGCTGGACCCGGGCGCGCAGCGTGAACTCCTCCAGCTGGGCCGGGTGCAGCGGGCCGAGCAGGTCACTGCCGTAGACGAGGTCGACGCCCGCGCGGTGGGCGCGTTCCAAGGCCTCCAGGCCCCGGTCTCGGACCTCGGCGAGCTTGCCCAGCGAGGCGGTCGGCAGGCCGGAGGCGGCACCGAGCCTGGCGGTCTCCTCGTAGGCGACCAGGGTGGGCACCAGGAAGGCGTCCTTCTCCAGCAGCAGGGCGATCGTGCCGTCGTCCAGCAGGTTGCCGTGCTCGACGCAGCGCACACCGGCCCGCAGGGCGCGGTCGATCGCGCGCGGGTGGTAGGCGTGCACGGTGACGTAGCGGTTGTGGTTCTCGGCCTCCTCGACGACCGCGCGGATCTCCTCCTCGCTGTACTGGACGGCGCCGATCTCGTCGTGCGGGGAGGCGACGCCGCCGGAGAGCAGCACCTTGAGGTGGTGGGCGCCCTTGCGGAACTCGTCCCGGGCTGCGGTGCGCACCGCGTCCACGCCGTCGGCGATCCGGGCGAAGTTCGGGCGGGACTCGCAGCAGGGCAGCACGTCCTCGCCGAGCGGGCGCAGGTCGCCGTGGCCGCCGGTCTGGGACAGCGCCTTGCCGCCGTGCAGCAGCCGCGGGCCGGGTACCAGGCCCTCGTCCAGGGCCCGGGCCATCCCGTGGTCGGCGCCCCCGACGTCGCGGACGGTGGTGAAGCCGCGGCGCAGCATCCGCTCGGCCTCGGCGAGGGCGCGCACGGTGGCGTAGCCGGCAGTCCAGTTCGCGAAGTCGGGCAGGTCGAGCGAGGTGATCAGCAGGTGGACGTGGGCGTCGATCAGGCCGGGCAGCACGGTGCCGCCGGCCGCGTCGAGGACCCGGACGTCCTCGCCGGCGGCGGGCGGGCGGCCGGTGCCGGTGGCGGCGATCCGGCCGTCGGCGGCCTCCAGCCAGCCGAGGTCGGTGCGGGTGCCGTCCTCGGGGTGGAGCAGGTGGGCGTTGGTGATCAGCAGTCGACTCACGGAGCGGCTCCTCGTTCAGTACGGCTCGTATTGAATACGACTCGTACTGAATACACCATGTATCGTTCTCCCGTGAACCCGCCCCCCGCCGACACCGCCCCCCGACCACCCAGACGCCGCATCCACACCCGGGCCCGGCTGCTGGCCGCGGCGAGCGAGCTGTTCCTCTCCGTCGGCTTCGCCCGGACGAGCATCGAGGACGTCTGCGCCGCCGCCGGCTACACCCGCGGCGCCTTCTACTCGAACTTCGGCAGCAAGGAGGACCTGCTGCTGGCCCTCTTCGACGACCAGGCGGGGCAGCGGCTGGCCGAGCTCGCGGAGCTGGCCGCCGCCTGCGAGTCGCTGGCGCCGCGGGAGCGGGCCCGGCGGTTGGTGGAGGCGCTGCTGCGGGTCGAGCCGGCGGAGACCGGGTGGATCCTGCTGTTCCTGGAGTTCCGGCTGGTCGCGGCCCGGAGCCCGGCGCTGGCCGAGCAGGTCGCCGCGCACGACCGGGCGGTCGCGGCCGCGCTGGCCGGGGTCCTGGAGCGGAACCTGCCGGAGCTGGTGCCCCCGGGCGCGAGCGCCGGGCAGGCCGCGGCGGTGGTCCTGGCGGCGCGCGAGGGGGTGCTGGCCCGGACGGCGGCGGGCGGCGCGGCCGCGGAGGAACTGCTGACGGCGACGGCGGCGGTGCTGTCGGGGCTGCCGGGGCGCTGACCCGACTCCTGGCTGTCCCTGACGACGGCCGGCACGGCCGGGAGGCCGGAAACGCCGAGGGGCGGCACCCGTACGGTCACGGGTGCCGCCCCTCGGCGGTGCTGCTTCGCGCGCTAGATGATCAGGCTGAGCGGCATGATCAGGGCGATGGCGACCACCGAGATCACCGTCTCCATCACCGACCAGGACTTCAGCGTCTGCCCGACGCTCATCCCGAAGTACTCCTTCACCAGCCAGAAGCCGGCGTCGTTGACGTGCGAGAGGAACAGCGAACCGGCGCCGATCGCGAGCACCAGCAGGGCCGCGTGGGTCGAGGACATGTTCGCGGCGAGCGGGGAGACGATGCCGGCCGCGGTGATCGTGGCGACCGTCGCCGAGCCGGTGGCCAGGCGGATCAGCACGGCGATCAGCCAGCCGAGCAGCAGCGCGGAGATGTGCCACTTGCCGGACCACTCGCTGACCGCGTTGCCGACGCCCACGTCGATCAGGGTCTGCTTGAAGCCGCCGCCCGCGCCGACGATGAACACGATGCCGGCGATCGGGCCGAGCGACTTGCCGACGGTGTCGGAGACCCGGGCCTTGTCGAAGCCGGCCGCCTTGCCGAGCGTGACCATGCCGAGCAGGGTCGCGGCGAGCAGCGCGATCAGCGGGGAGCCGATGAAGTCGAACACCCGCTGGCCCAGCGCCTTCGGGTTGTCGATCACCACGTCGGCCAGCGCCTTGCCGAGCATCAGCACGACCGGCAGCAGGATGGTGGCCAGCACCGCGGCGAAGGAGGGGGTGCGGTCGTGCTTGGCCGTCTCCTCGGGGGCGGTGGCCGCCGGGATCTCCAGCGGGCCGACCCAGCGCTCGGCCACCCGGGCGAACAGCGGACCGGCGATGATCAGGGTCGGGACGGCGATCAGCAGGCCGAGCGCCAGGGTGATGCCGAGGTCGGCCTTCAGCGCGTCGACGGCGACCAGCGGGCCCGGGTGCGGGGGCACCAGGCCGTGCAGCACCGACAGGCCGGCCAGGGCCGGGATGCCGACCCGCATCAGCGGCACGTTGCCGCGGCGGGCGACCAGCAGCACGATCGGGATCAGCAGGACGACGCCGACCTCGAAGAACAGCGGCAGGCCGAGCACGGCCGCGATCAGCGCCATCGCCCAGGGCAGCGCTTTGTTGCCGGTGCGGGAGAGCACGGTGTCGGCGATGATGTTGGCGCCGCCGGAGTCGGCGAGCAGCTTGCCGAGCATCGCGCCGAGGCCGATCAGCAGGCCGACGCTGGCGACGGTGGAGCCGAAGCCCGTCGAGAAACTGCTGAGCAGCTTGTCGAAGGGGGCGCCCGCGACGGCGGCCAGCAGACCGGAGCCGAGCGTGAGGGCGAGGAACGGGTGCAGCTTCAGCTTGGTGATCAGTACGACGATCGCACCGATGCTGAGCAGCACCGCGATCAGCAGCTGGGAGTCGCTGCTGGTGTGCGGCAGGGCCGGTGGGGCGGCCGCCAGCAGAGTGGGGGCAATGCTCACGCGAGGTCTCCATTGACGGGCCGCAGCAGCGCCACGGCCATCTCGACGAGTTCTTCGGGGGACGGGCCCACGTCCAGGGCGGCGCCGCACTCGTCCGCACCCAGGGGCTCCAAGGTGGCGTACTGGGAGTCGAGCAGCGACGTCGGCATGAAGTGGCCGGTGCGGTGGGAGAGCCGGTCCTCGACCAGCTCGTGACCACCGCTGAGGTGCAGGAAGAAGGCTCCCGGGGCGTCCGCGCGCAGGATGTCGCGGTAGCGGTGCTTCAGCGCCGAGCAGGTCACCACGCCGCCGGTACCGGCCTCGGCCCGCTCCTTGAGCCAGGCGCCGATGGCGCGCAGCCAGGGCGCGCGGTCCTCGTCGTCCAGCGGGATGCCGTCCGACATCTTGGCGATGTTGGCCGCCGGGTGGAAGTCGTCCGCCTCGGCGAAGGGGAGGGCGAGGCGGTCTGCCAGCAGGCGGGCCAGGGTGGTCTTGCCGACGCCCGAGACGCCCATCACCACGATGGTGAGGGGGGACTGCGGGAAGTCGTGGTTCTCGACGCTGAGAGCCATGGGGTGGTGCTCCTTCGTTGCCTGGCCGCCACTATCGCCTCAAAGATATGACGTATTCAAGTGGCGGAAACCAAATCGTCATACTTTTGCGGTGTGGTCTGGGTCGCAGGACGCCACGACCCGGGCCGCGGGACGACACGACCCGAACCGCGGGGCGGCACGACCACCGCCACAGGGCGACGTGAACGCGCGCGGGGCGGGCGTCTACCCTGGGCGGATGGAGATCCAGGGGCTGCCCGGGCGGCTGCTTGACGAGCTCGGACCGGCGATCGCGTCGGGGGAGGTCCCCGAGGGGGCCGTGCTGCGCGGCGAGGAGCTGGAGCACCGGTTCGGGGTCTCCCGGACGGTGGTCCGGGAGGCGGTGCGGATCCTGGAGGGGATGCGCATGGTGGCGTCCCGGCGACGGGTCGGGATCACCGTGCAGCCGAAGTCGGTCTGGGACGTCTTCGACCCGATGGTGATCCGCTGGCGCCTGGCCGGCTCGGACCGGCCCGCCCAGCTGCGCTCGCTCGGCTCCCTGCGGGTGGCCGTCGAACCGGCCGCGGCCGCGCTCGCCGCCACCCACGCGAGCGACGACGACCGGCGCGAACTCAGTTCACTGGCCGTGGATCTGACGGTCACCGCGCGGGCCGCCGACCTGGCCACCTTCCTCGAACACGACATCGCCTTCCACTCCCTGGTGCTGCGCGCCTCCGGCAACGAGATGTTCGCCCACCTCGGGGACACCGTCGCGGCGGTGCTCACCGGCCGGACCGAGTACCATCTGATGCCCGATCAGCCGGAGTCGTACGCGATCCGGCTGCACCGCGAGGTCGCGGAGGCGATCTGCGCCAAGGACGCCGGCCACGCCGAGCGGGCGATGCGGACGATCGTGAGCGGCGCGCTGGAGGAGCTCAACGCCCAGCTGGACTGAACCGGGGCGCCGGGGGCGCCTGCCAGGCCTGCCGGGACGGCAATGACGGCCCGGATGGCACGGTTTGGCGGCAGTTCGGCGGTTATGGAGGCATAGTCCTGGTTCGGCGGGGCAGAGTGTGCCGAGGGGGCGCGTTTCGTGTGCGCCCGTTCCGTATGCTTCACCGAACACGCGCCACGCGCCTGGGGGTCGCTCGATGTCCGTGCCACGCCGCCGCCGTCGCCGCCTACCCGACGAGGTACGCGCCGCCGCAGTCCGGGCGGTGCTCTGCCTGTCCTTCACCCTGGTCGGCGTCGTGGTGGCGACGCTGGCCTCGTACGCGGACAGTTGGCTGCTGACGCCCGCGCTGCTGGCGATGGGGCTGGGGGTGTTCGGCACCATGTGGTGCCTGGTGGAGATCCTGATCTCCCGCCAGGTCGCGGCCCAGCGGATGCAGTCGCCGGGCTCCGCGCACCCGATGGCGGGCAGCCGGGCACCCTCCGAACCGCTGGCCGCGCGGCCGTTCCCCCGGCCCGGCTCGTCCTCGGTGTACCGGCAGCCGTACGAGTCGCCGCAGCCGCAACCGCAGCCGTACGGGCCGGGGCGGCAGCAGCCCCAGCCGTACGGGTCGGGGCAGCCGCCGTACGGGAACCAGCAGCCGCCCCGACCGCCGTACCAGCAGCCCTACCAACCGCCGCGGCAGCCACCGCAGCAGCCGCCGCGCCAGGCCCGGGTGCAGCCCAACCACCCGTAGCACCAGGCCGATCGGTCAGTCCCGGAGCGGCAGCGCCCGGTAGTGGGTGGTGAGCCGGCGGTCCTCGTCCAGGACGTGGAAGGCCAGCATCGGCGGGTGGTCGAAGGAGATGCCGGGCCCGCCCTCGAAGGGCAGCGTGACGGTGGAGACCACGCCGGGCGCGATCAGCAGCGGCAGGCCGGCGAAGGCGGTGGCCGCGGAGGTGTGCGCGTGGCCGCAGAACAGGGCGGCCACCCGGGGGTGGCGGCGCAGCACCCGCTCCAGCCGCTCCTCGCCGAACTGGCGGATCGGGTCGACGTACGGCAGGTGCAGTTCCACGGGCGGGTGGTGGAAGGCCACCAGGGCGGGCAACTCGGTGCGGCCGGAGGCGAGTTCGGCGTCCAGCCAGTCCAGCGTCGGCTCGTCCAGCAGGCCGTCGTGCTGCCCGGGTATCGAGGAGTCGAGCATCAGCACGTCGGCGCCCGGCAGTCGGTGCACCCGGTTGACCGGCCCCTCCCCCGGCGCCTCGCCGAGCAGCACCTCCCGGTACGGCGACCTGGAGTCGTGGTTGCCCGGACAGGTGAACACCGGGTGCCGGGAGGCCAGGACCTCGGCGACCTGCCGGTACTCCTCCGGCAGGCCCTGGTCGGCGAGGTCGCCGGTGACCAGCACCGCGTCCAGCGGGCCGGGCAGGGCGTCGAGGTACGCCATCACCTGCTCGGCCCGCCGGCGGGCACGCTTGCCGTCGTCCCGGCCGTGGTCCTGGCCGAGGTGGATGTCACTGAGGTGCGCGATCGTCAGCATGGCGATCACGCTAGCCAGTTCACGGCTGGGCGGGAACCTCCGCGGGGCGCTTGAACATCCGGGTGGCGGTGATCTCGCCGTGGATGGTCGGGCCGTCCGGGTCCGGCGCGGCGGGCAGGCCCGGGCGCAGGTGCTCCTCGACCGAGATGTACTTGAGGCCGGCCCGCAGGTCGGCGTCGTTGCGCAGGCGGATCACCAGCGGGAACTCGGCGAGCGCGGTGGTGTCGAACAGGCCGGTGGTGTAGATCAGCTGGACGCCGAGCGCGTCGGCCACGGCCCGCTGGAGCTCCAGCAGGTAGGTGGCGTTGGCGCGGCCGATCGGGTTGTCCAGGAACAGCGTGCCGGCGTGCCGCAGTTGGGACTGGCCGCGGTCGTTGGCGCGCAGCGCGGCCATCGTGCAGTACAGCGCGATGGCGGCGGTGAGCAGCTGGCCGCCGGAGAAGACGTCGGACATCTGGCCGACGCTGACCCGCTCGGCGCGCAGCACCGCGTCGGGCTTGAGGATCTCGACGCTGACGCCCTTGGGGCCGATCGCGGCGGCGACCCCGCGCAGCAGCAGGGACATGCCGTCGCGGCGCAGGTCGCTGTTCTTCCTGACGGCGGCGCGGGTGGCCTCGTCGATGACCTCGCCCAGGCGCTCGACCAGGGTGGCGTGGTCCGGGTCCTCGAAGCGGATCCGGAGGAACTCCTGGCCGGACCACTCCCCCAGGCCCTCGGGCAGCCGGGAGAGCCGCTGGGCGGCGCGCAGGGTGGTGAGCGAGGACTCGACCAGGCCGCGCAGCCGGTCCACGATCGAGCCGCGGTTCTTCTCCAGCTGGGCGAGCTCGTCGGTGAGCACCCGCAGCCGGGGCGCGAAGGCGGTGGCCCAGGCGGCGGCGTGCTCGGGCAGCGCGGAGGCGGGCAGTTCGCGGATCTGCTGGCGGGCGGGGGTGCGGACGGCCTCGTAGCGGGCCGCGTTGGCGTGCCGGACCAGGGCGTCGGCGGTGTCGCGGACGGCGAGTTCGGAGGAGGACAGTTCGCCGGCGGCGGTGCGCAGGGCGCGGCGGGCCTCGGTGGCGCCGGTGCGGGCCTCGGTCAGCGAGCCCAGGTACGGCTCGACCGGGTCGTCCGGGTCCTCCTGGTGGTCGCGCAGGCCGTCGCGGAGCTGGCCGGCCAGCTCGTCGAAGTCGGCGGCGGAGGCCTGGGCGGTGTCGAAGGTCCGCTGGAGGTCGGCGTGGGCGGTGCGGGCGGCGTCCAGGGCCTCGCGGCGCTCGGCCAGGCGGCTGGTGGCGGTGCGCAGCAGGGCCTGGGCGTGCTCCGGATCGGTGGGGACGAGGTCCTCGGGCAGTTCGGTGTGCGCCTCGCCGTCGGCGGGGGCGGAGCGCTCGGCCTCGCCGCGCAGCCGGCCGAGCTGCTCGCTGGCGGTGGCGGACCGGGCCTCGATGGTGGCGACCAGTTCCTCGGCGCGGGCGGCGGCGGCCTGGCGGGCCGGGCCGTCGGCGCCGTCGGGGCTGCCGAGGAGTTCCTCGGCGCGGATGCGCACCTTGTTGGTGAGGCGGTCGAGTTCGGTCGCGGCGGCGGCCTCGTCGCCCTCGGCGCGGGCCTGTTCGGCGCGCAGGTCGGCGCCGACGCCGACCTTCTCGTACAGCTGGGAGGCGGCGCGGTAGGCCTCGCGCAGGGCGGGCAGCGCGGCGGGGGCGGCCTCGGCGGGTTCGTCGGCCTGCTCGGCGGCGGGGATCTCGGCGCGTTCGGCGCGCAGCGCGCGGGCCGTCCGGCGGGCGTCGTCGGCGGCGCGCTGGGCTGCGCGGCGGTCCTCGTCGCAGGTGCGGGCGCGTTCGGCGCAGAGCGCCTGGCGGCGGTCGCACTCGGCGGCGTCCTCGGCGAGTTCGCGCTGGCGGCGGGCCCAGTTGGCGCGCTCGCGCAGCCGGAAGGCGAGGCCGGAGAGGGCGTCGGCGCGGCGGCGGGCGCGCTGGGCGGCCTCGCGGTGCTCCTCGTGGGCGGAGGCGGCCGCGGTGTGGTCGGTCTCGGCCTCGTCGTGGTCGGCGCGCAGGGTGGCCAGGGCGGCGGCGGCCTGCTCGGCGTGCTCGCGGGCGGCCTCGGCGGCGGCGGCGAGTTCGGCGAGGGTGCCGGGCGGGCAGCTGGCGTGCCAGGAGGCGAGGCGGGCGGCGAGGGCGCGGTCGGCGCCGAGGCGGCCGGCCAGTTCGCGGATGTGCTCCTCGCGGGCGCTCGCCCGGGCGCGCAGTTCGCGGCGCTCGCCGTCGGCGGCGGACTCGTCGTGCATGGCCGGGTTCGGCGGCACGAGGAAGAAGGCGGGCTCGTCGGTGATCGGGGCGATCAGCGAGGCGGCGGCGCCGACGGCGACGGTGGAGCGCGGCAGCAGGGCGGCGGCCTGCAGGGCCTCGCGGGCGCGCTCCAGCGAGGAGGGGTCGGTGACGACGACGCCGTCGACCAGTTCGGGGCGGGCGGCGAGGATCGCCTCGTGGTCGGCCGGGTCGACGGACTGGGCGAGGTAGCGCCAGCCGGGCAGGGCCGGGATGCCGTGCTCGGCGAGGTACTCGACGGTGGCGAGCACGTCCGGGCCGGGCGGCAGCAGGCCGCCGTCGCCGAGGGCGGCGAGGATGCGGGAGTCGTCGGCGGCCGCCGTGCGGAGGTCGAACAGGGTGCGTTCGGCGGTGGCGATGGACTCGTCGAGGAGTTCGCGCAGGTACTCGGCGTTGCGGTCGAGCAGGGCGGGGGTGAGGAAGCCGGCGTCCTCCTCGGCGCCCTCCTGGTACGGGGTCAGGGAGAGCAGGTCGGCGAGGCGCTGTTCGGTGGCGAGCAGGGCGGCGGTGCGCTGCTCGGCGGCGAGGGACCGGGCGGCGTCCTTGCGCGCGTCGCCGGCCCGCTCGGCGGCGAGTTCGGCGCGCGAGGTGGCGGCGGCGGACTCGCGCAGCCGGGCGGCGGCGGACTCGGCGGCGGTACGGGCCTGGGCGAGCGCGGCGGAGGCGGCCTTCTCGACGTCGGCGGCGTACAGGGCGGCGCGGGCCGGGTCCACGTCGCCGTCGGCGTCGATGAAGCCGGCCGCGACGGCGGCCTCGGTCTCCTGCTCGACCTCGGCGAGGCGCTGGCGCAGGTGGTCGGCCTCGCTGCGGGCCTTCTGGGCGGCGGTGGCGGCCTCGGTGGCGTCGGTCTGGGCCTTGCCACCGTCCTGCTGGAGTTCGCCGGCGCGCTCCTCCTCGGTGTCGGCGCGGGACTCGGCGGCCGCGGCGGCGGCCTCCAGGGCGCGGGCCAGGGCGGTCGCGGCGCGGGCGCGGGCGGCGAGCGCGGGGGCGGCGTCCAGCTCGGCCTCGCGGATGGCGGCGGCGACCCGGGCGACCCGGTCGGCGGCGGCGCGCTGGCGCAGCACCGCCTCGGCGGCCTGCCAGGCGGAGTGCAGGGTGCGGGCGTCGATGAGTTCGCGGCGCAGCGCGGCGGCCTCGGCGGTGGCCGCGGTGAGGCTCAGGGTGGCGTGCCGGTGGGTGAGTTCGTCGGTGATCAGGCTGTGCCGGGTGCGGTCGGCCTCGGCGGCGGTGACGGCGCTCGCGGCGGCGGCGACCTCGATGGCGAGGTCTTGGGCGCGGTCGCGTTCGGCGGTGGCGCGGGAGGCGAGGGCGTGGGCGAGGCGGCGGGTGCGGCGCTCGGCGGTGCGGTGGGCCTCGCGGACGGTCTCGCGGGCGGTGGTGGCCTCGGCGATGCGCTCCAGGAGGTCCAGCGAGCCGGCGGTGAAGTCGCGTTCGGCGGTGAGTTCGGCGCGGCGGCCGAGCTTGGCGGCGAAGCCGTGCACGAGGTCGGCGAGGCCGTCGGTGTCCCGGGTGTCGGTGACGGCGCGCAGCAGGAGGTCGGTGAAGTCGCTGTCGTGCTTGACCGCGAAGAGGCCGGCCGCCTCGCCCTCGTCGGCGTTCATCTCGCGCTGGTAGCGGAAGAGTTCGGGGTCGAGGCCGAGCTCTCCGAGGTGCTCGGTCCAGCGGTCGTGGCCGTCCTCGAAGACCAGGTCGAGGTGCGGGTGGGCCTTGCCGGCCTCGGTGAGGGCGTCGCGGAAGCCCTTCATGGTGCGGCGGCGGCCGCGGGCCTTCTGGTCGCCGGCCAGGCTGACCCGTTCGGCGACCGGCAGCGAGTCGAGGGTCAGGCCGGGGCCGGGGCGGAAGGAGTACCAGGTCTCGGCGAACTTGCGCGGGTCGGAGGAGACCTGGCGGCCGCGCCACTCGCTGACCTTGCCGACCACGATCGGCTCGCCGGTGACGGTGTGCTGCCACTCCAGGGCGACGTGGCCGCAGTCGTCGGCGAGCAGGAACTTGCGCAGCACGCCGGAGCTGGCGCCGCCGAGGGTGTTGCGGTGGCCGGGGAGCATGACCGAGAAGATCAGCTTGAGCAGGACGGACTTGCCGCCGCCGTTCTCCAGGAAGAGCACGCCGGCCGGGGCGGGGCGGCGGACCGGGCCGTCGGGTTCCTCGCCGAACAGGCCGATCTGCTGCGGGGCCGGGTCGGCGACCGGCTCGCCGACGCCGCGCAGGTCGAGCACCGTGTCGGCGTAGCGGGCGCCGGCCGGTCCGATCGAGTAGAGGCGGACCCGGTTGAGCTCGTACATGTGCGGCTGTTCTCCGTGGCTTGCGTGGCGTGAGGGATGGGCGGCGGGCCGGATCGGGGCGGGTGGGCCGGGGCCGGCGCGGTGGGCCCGGAGCGGGTGGGCTCCGGGCGCCGGGGCTCAGAGGGAGTGGAACGGCAGCCCCGCGTCGGCGACCAGTTCGTCGCCGGTGTCCGGCGGCAGCAGGCTGGCGGTGCCGTCGGAGACCGGGACGATGCCGAGGTCGAGCAGTTCGGCCATGGCCGCGCTGCCCGCCAGGTCGCGCACCTGGAGCTGGTAGCGGGCGGTGGTGCGGTAGGTGCCGCCGGAGTCGTCCGAGACCTTCTGGAGGAAGCCGGAGTCGACCAGGAACAGCACGGCCTTGGCGACGATGCCGATGGTGGAGCCGGAGAGCCGGCGGGCGTCCTTGGTGGCGCCGGTGGCGGTGCGCCGGGCCCAGACCCGCCAGGCGGCCTCCAGGCCGGGGGCGTCGGAGGCCGGGTCGGTGTTGGCGCCGTCCGCGTCGGCCTGCTCCTCCAGGCGGCGGCAGGCCTGGCGGACGAAGGAGTCGACGCCGTTGACGGTGATCCGGCCGAGGTAGCCGTCGTCGGCGAGGTCCTCGGGGCGCGGGAAGGCCATCGCGGCGACGGCCAGGTGGGCGAGGCCGTGCAGGAAGCGGTCGGTGGACTCGGAGGCGGCGCGGCGCGAGTAGTCGCCCATCCGGACGGCGAACAGCGAGTCCTCGGCGGCGGCCACGGCCATGCCGGCCCGCGGGGAGACCTCCAGGACGACCAGGCCCATGCCGGTCGCGATGGCGTCGGCGAGCCGGGCGAACGGCGGGTCCTCGCGGTGGCGGCGCACCAGGTCGGCGTACTCGGCGTCGCGGGCGGGCAGCAGCTTGGCCTGGAGGCCGAAGGAGACCAGTCGGGCGGCGTCCGCGACGTCGGCCGGCGTGATCGGCGCGGGGGCCGCGGGTTCGGTCTCGGCCGCCCAGGACGTGTCGTGGTGGGTCGTCACGGGCGGTGCTCCTCGGGGGTGGCGCGGTGGTTACGGTTCGTCATGGTTGGTCCCGGCGGGGTTGGTCCCGGCAACGTGTGCTCCCGGCCGGTCAGCCGGCGTCCTTGCGGTCGGCGGCCATGCCGACCGCGTCGAGCAGGGCGCTGCCGACGATCAGGTCGGCGCCGCCGAACTCCCGGTCGCGCAGCGGGGTGCCGTCGTCCACGGCGAACAGCAGCCGCTCCTCGCCCTGGCGGTAGGCGGTGCCGACCGGCGGGCTGGCCGCGTGCACGGCGAGCAGGGCGACCAGGTACGGCAGGTCCGGGTCCTGCTTGCGGGCGTCGGCGAGCAGGCCGGAGAGCCGGCGGGGGGCGTCCGGGGGCAGGTCGAGCAGGAGCATCGCGGACTCCAGCTGGGCCTCGGAGAACCGGCTGTCGTCCGGGGTGGCGACGAGGTCCGGGTCGGGCAGCTCGGCGCCGAGGTGCTCGCGCTCGACCGGCGGGGTGAGCAGCAGGTCGACCAGGTCGGCGACCCGCACCGAGACCGGGGTGCGCAGACCGGCGCCGCGGGCGAAGAACGCGCCGGTGGGGCGGACGGCCTGCTCTATCGGCAGCCGCAGCACGGGGGCGAGCAGCTGCCCGTAGAGGTCGATGCCGCTGCGGGCGCCGGGGGCGGCGAAGGCCTGGCGGTCCTGCTCGGCGCGGAACAGCGGGCCGGCCTCCAGCAGGCGGGTCTGGAGCTGGGTGTGGCGGCGGATGCAGTCCTTGACGATGTCGACCAGCTCGGCGGCGCGGCGCTTGTGCTCCGGGTCCTCGGCCTCGTCGCGGGCCTTGCGGATGTTGGTGAGAATCGCGTTCTCGTGCCGGTAGCGGTCCGCGATGTGGTCCAGCGCCTCCTCGATGAGATCGGGGATGGCGCGCATCCAGTCCACCGCCCGGACGTTGCGGCGGGTGGCGTCCAGGGCGCGGCGCAGCGTCTCGGCGTACTGGACGGTGCGGTAGCGGGCCTGCTCGGCGGCGAGCTGGGCGTCGGCCAGGCGGCCGCGGCGGATCAGCACCTCCAGCTTGACCTCGGCGGCGATCTGGGCCGAGGTGACGTCGGTGTCGAGCGCGCCGACCAGGACGTTGACCGCCTCGTCGGTGGTGCGCAGGTAGACGCCGCCGTCGGGGCCGGGGACCTCCTCGATCAGCTTGAAGTCGTAGTCGCGGCGGACGTACTCGCCGTCCGCGCCGAAGGTGCCGTAGACGGCGCGGAAGCCGCGGTCCACGCTGCCGACGTTGATCAGCGACTCCAGCACCCAGCGGGCGACCCGCTCGTGCTCGACGGCGGGACGGCCGACGGCCTGGGCGGCGACCCGGGGCAGCAGCCGGGCGAGCACTATCTCGCGGTCGGCCCCGGTGTCGAAGTCCATGTGCAGGGTGACCAGGTCGATCGCGGCGAGGCCGACCTCGGCCATCGCGTAGCCGCCGTACTCGCCGGCCAGGTTGACCTTGCGGTTGTCCAGGTCGTGCAGCGGGGCGGTGCAGGCCAGCGCCTTGAGCCGGCGGGCCAGGCCCTCGTCGGCGGCGGGGCCGGGCGCGGGGCGCGCGGCGGCCGGGCCGGCCGGGGGTCGGAGGCCGGGCTCGATGGGCGGGTCTGCGATGGCGGTCACGGTGGACAAGATTAGAGGTTCGCACCGAGTTCGACCGAAACGGACCTTGCGGGCGGGCGGAGCGGCAGGTGGGCGGCGGTTCGGGTGACGGATTCGGAACGTGGTTTCGACGGGATTCCGCCATTCCCGAACCGGTATTCGAGAAAACCGTGAGGGTCGCGCACCGGTTCGGTGATGATCGACCCATGATCACCCGACTGGCCAAAGCGGGCCTCGCCGCCGCGCTGTCCGTGACCACCCTCACCACCGGCGCCGTCCTCGCCACCGGTGCCACCGCCGAGGCCGCGACCCCGGCGGTCCCGACCTCCGCCCAGCACGTGACCGTCTCGCAGAGCGGGAACTACCCCGGCGGGTTCTTCACCACCGGAAACATGTCGGTGTCCTGGACCGTCGCCGGCACCACGGACCTGACCGGGCCGACCCACATCACCCTCGACCTGCCGCCCGGCGTCACCACCGACGGTGCGATGTTCTTCCCCGCACCGGCGGACTACACCTTCACCACCGCCCTCTCCCCCGACCACCGCCACCTGGAGGCCGTGTTCACCGGCACCCGGCCGGTCGGGAGCTACAACTTCATGAAGCTCAACCTGGCCACCACGCCCGGCGTGCCGATCGTCGGCGCGATCACCGCGACGGTCGCCAACCCGAACGACACCGACCCGACCGGGCACGTCTCCGGCTACGACCTCGGCAGCAAGAGCTACCTGCCGGCGACCGTCCAGGCCGCCCCCGCCGTCACCGGCCTCGACACGGCCACCGGCCCGGGCACCGGCGGCACCGCGGTGACCGTCAGCGGCAGCAACCTGGCCAACGGCATGGTGCTGGTCGGCGGCGTCCCGGCCCCCGGCCGCTGCACCGACACCGCCTGCGCGGTGACCACCCCGGGCGGTACGGGCAGCGCCCCGGTCAGCGTGGTGACGCCCGGCGGCACGACCGCGGCTCCGGTCACCTTCGACTACACCGGCGCCCCGCCGCCGGCCCCGGCCGCGCCGGTGCTCAGCAGCGTCTCTCCCACCTCCGGCCCGGCCGCCGGCGGTACCCGGGTGTACCTGTTCGGCAGCAACCTGACGTACGGGTCGGTGGCCTTCGGCGGGGTGCCGGCCACCCACGTCTCCTGCGGCCCGGCCGCCTGCACCGCCACGGCCCCGGCGGGCGCCCAGCCCGGGCCGGTGGACGTCACGGTCACCACGGCGGGCGGGACCAGCGCGCCGGTGACGTACACCTACACGGCGTAGCGGCCGTACGCGGCGCGCTGGCCGCCGTCGGTGCCCGGGTTCCGCGGAGCCCGGGCACCGCTGCGTTCGGGGCGGGGCAGTGCCGCCGCGTCCCCTGCACGACTCCGGCCCGGCCCGGTGCGGCCCCGGCCACCCTTCCCGCCGACTCCGCCGGTCCCCGCCCGGGCCCACCCACCCGGCCCCCCAGCCCCCGATCCGGCCCCGGCCCACCCCCGCGCGCCCCCCGACCACCCTCCCGCCGACTCCGCCGGTCCTCGCCTGGGCCCCGCCTGGGCCCCCACCCACCCCGAAGGCAAGTTGAACACGTTCAAAAGATAGGTCTAGAGTCGGTTCCGCGCAGGCGGGACAAGGCTCCGCCTGCACTTCGGCATGCTCGGCATGGAGGTGTGCGAGATGGACGGCGACTCGGCGGTCATCCTTCGCAAGGTCCGACGGTGGCTCTGGTTCTTCCTGGTCGGCCTGGTGCTCAGCGGTCTCACCGCGTTCCCGCTGGAGACCGAGACCCGCTGGCTGGCGGACTTCGCCGCCGGCCCGGCCGCGCCGCTGAGCGATCACCTCCCCGGCGCGACGGCCTGGATCGACCGGGTCCACACGGGCGTCGCCGAGACCAACGCGCGGTACCCCTTCCTCGCCTACGGCACCGACTGGCTGGCCTTCGCCCACCTGGTGATCGCCGCCGCCTTCTGGGGGCCGCTCAAGGACCCGGTCCGCAACATCTGGGTGATCCGCTGGGCCGTGCTGGCCTGCGGGGCCGTCATCCCGCTGGCGCTGATCTGCGGCCCGCTGCGCGGGATCCCGCTGGCATGGCGATTCATCGACATGTCGTTCGGCGTCTTCGGCGTCATCCCGCTCCTGCTCGTACTGCGGGCGCTGCGCCCGCTGGAGCGCGCGTTCCGGGGGCCGGCGACCGCCGGTTGAGCCCGGGCGGCCCGCGCGCCCGGCTCGCACCCCGGCGCGACCCCGCGCGGCGCCGCCCCGGGGCGTGCGGCCCCGGGCACACGCCGCGGCGCCCGCGGGGCTCCGGGTCACGGGCAACGGCCTTCATCCGCAGGCCCTACCATCTGGCTCAACAGCTGCTGGGAGGCGGACGGGCGTGGCCGATGCGGTGATCGATCTCAATGCGGACCTCGGAGAGGGGTTCGGACGCTGGACCCTGACCGACGACGAGGCCCTGCTGTCGGTGGTGACCAGCGCCAACGTCGCCTGCGGGTTCCACGCCGGGGATCCGTCGACGATGCGCCGGGTCTGCGCGCTGGCGGCCGAGCGCGGCGTCCGGATCGGCGCCCAGGTCTCCTACCGCGACCTGGCCGGCTTCGGCCGCCGCGCGATGGACGTGCCCCCGGAGGAGCTCGCCGACGAGATCGCCTACCAGATCGGCGCCCTCCAGGTGTTCGCCCGCGCGGCCGGCTCCAAGGTCTCCTACGTCAAGCCGCACGGCGCCCTCTACAACCGGGTGGTCGGCGACTCCGAGCAGGCCGAGGCCGTGGTGGCCGGCGTGCTGCGGGCGGGCGCGGTCTGCGACGGGCCGCTGCCCGTGCTCGGCCTGCCGGGCTCGCTGCTGCTGGAGGTGGCCGAGGGCGTCGGGCTCCCGGTGGTCGCCGAGGCCTTCGCCGACCGCGCGTACACCCGTACCGGCACCCTCGTGCCGCGCCGCGAGCCGGACGCCGTGGTGCACGACCCCGAGTCGGTGATCACCCGCGCCGTCGCCATCGCCCGGGACGGCACGGTGGAGGCCGCCGGCGGCGAGCGGATCGCCGTCGAGGCCCGCTCGCTCTGCGTCCACGGCGACACCCCCGGCGCCGCCCAGCTCGCCTGGCGGATCCGCGGCGCCCTGGCCTCCGCCGGGGTCCGGGTGGAGGCCTTCACGTGACACCGGGGACGGTGCGCCGGGTCGGCGAGCGGGCGCTGCTGGTCGAACTGCCCGGGACGGCCGAGGTGGCCGCGCTGTACGGCTGGCTGAGCGAGCGCCGGGAGTCGGGGGCGCTCGGTGCGGTGGAGGAACTCGTCCCGGCCGCGCGCACCCTGCTGCTGGACGGCGTCGCGGACGTCGACGCGGTCGCGGCCCTGCTGCGCACCGCCCGTCCGACGGCGGCGGCGGCCGGGGTGGCGCGCGGACCGCTGCTGGAGGTCCCGACCGTGTACGACGGAGCCGACCTGGCCGAGGTCGCCGCGCTGTGGGGGGTCTCCGTGGAGGCCGCCGTCCGGATCCACACCGGGCCCGAGTACGTCGTCGCGTTCTGCGGCTTCGCCCCCGGCTTCGGCTACCTCACCGGCCTCCCGGCGCCGTACGAGGTGCCGCGCCGGGCCACCCCGCGCAGTTCCGTCCCGGCCGGCTCGGTCGCCCTGGCCGGCCCGTACACCGGCGTCTACCCGCACCCCTCCCCCGGCGGCTGGCAGCTGATCGGCCGGACGGCGCTCGCCCTCTGGGACGCCGACCGCGAGCCCCCGGCCCTGCTGGCCCCGGGCACCCGGGTCCGCTTCACCGCGGAACGGGCCTGAGGGGGAGGCGAGTTGAACGAGCTGGTGGTGGAGCGGCCGGGACCGCTGACCACGGTCCAGGACCTCGGGCGGCGCGGGGTCGCCCACCTCGGGGTGCCGAGGGCCGGGGCGCTGGACGAGCCGGCCCTGCGGGCGGCCAACCGGCTGGTGGGCAACGAACCCGGGGCTGCCGGGCTGGAGACCACGCTCGGCGGGGTCGCGCTGCGGGCCGTCGCGGCGGTCCTGGTCGCCGTCACCGGTGCGCCCTCGCCCGTCCGGGTGGACGGCCGGCCGGCCGCCTGGGGCGCACCGGTCCTGGTGCCGGCCGGAGCGCTGCTGGAGGTGGGGGCGGCGACGGCCGGGGTGCGCGGCTACCTGGCGGTGGCGGGCGGGATCGACGTCCCGCCGGTGCTCGGCAGCCGCTCGACGGACCTGCTCGCCGGGCTCGGGCCGGCCCCGTTGGCCGCCGGGGACCGCCTGCCGGTCGGCACCCCGCCGCCGTACCGGGCCCGGCCCGAGCTGGTGCCGCTGCCCGCTCCCCCGGCCGAACTGGTGCTGCGGCTGCGGCTCGGACCGCGCGCGGACTGGTTCACCCCGGAGGCGGTGGCCCGCCTCGGCCGCGACCGGTACCTGGTCTCCCCGACCGGCAACCGGGTCGGGCTGCGCACCGAGGGCCCGCCGGTCGCGCGCGCCCGGGACGGCGAACTGCCCAGCGAGGGAATGGTGTTGGGCGCGGTGCAGATTCCGCCGGACGGCCGGCCGGTGGTGTTCCTGGCCGACCATCCGACCACCGGCGGCTATCCGGTGATCGGCGTCGTGCCGACCGCCGACCTCGCGGCCGCCGCCCAGGCCCGGCCGGGGACGCCGGTGCGCTTCGTGCCCCTGCGGGAGCGCTGAGCGGGAGCACCGGGCGACCCACGACCCCGCTCACCCCTGTTCCAGCGCCTCCGCCGCGGCGGCCGCGAAGCCGTCCGGGTTGTCGATCATGATGTTGTGCCCGCAGTCCGGCACCGCGACCACCCGGACGCCGGCCGCACGGAGGGCGTCGGCACCGGCGGGCTCGCCGTCCGCCGCCGGGTGGAGGAAGGTCCGCGGGAGGTCGAGGTCGAGCAGCAGCTCGCGCATGGTCGGTTCGGTCGCCCTGGCGAGGTGGCGGGCGCTGCGGTGGAGCGCCTCCGGGCCGGCCAGCCGCATGGTGGACCACCAGAACGGGCCGACCCGCTCGGCGACTTCGCCCAGGCCACCGGCCAGGAACTCCTCCTCGTCGTAGGCCGCGATGCCGCTGCTGCCGGGGCGGCGCCGGTCGGGGTCGATCCGGTCCAGGTTGGCGTCCACCAGGAGCAGCCGCTCGACCAGGTGCGGGTGCCGCCGGGCGAGGACGATCGCGACCGCCCCGCCCATGCTGTGGCCGACCACCTCGACCCGGTCCGGCCCGGCGGCCGCGACCGCCGCCGCGACCGCGTCCGCGTGCTCCTCCAGCGTGTAGCCGAAGTCCGTCGGCCGGTCGCTGAGGCCGAAGCCGAGCAGGTCCAGCAGCAGCGAGCGCCGCCCGGCCAGCAGCGGGTGGGCGGCGACGGCTGCGAAGTAGGCCGGCGAGCTGGAGCCGAGCCCGTGCAGGTAGAGCCGGACCGGCTCGGCGCCGGGCAGCTCGACCCAGCGGATCCGGTCGCCGTTCGGGGTGACGGGGGCCTCGCGCATGCTCACTCGCTCCTCGTTTGTGGGGGCCGGCCCGGGGTGCCGGCCCGGGGGTTTCCGGCGGACGAGCAGGACCATACCTCGAACACGAGGTATCACGATAGCGAGATACCCATGCCCCGAGGGACGGATCTGACAGAGTGGCCCCATGCTGAAGCTCGCCATCCTCGGGTTCCTGTACGACCGCCCCCTGCACGGCTACGAGCTGCGCCGCCACCTCGCCGCGCTCACCGGGCACGTCCGACCGATCAGCGACGGCACGCTCTACCCCGCGATCAAGCGTCTGGAGGCCGACGGCCTGCTGGTCCGCGAGACCGAGCCGGGCAGCGCCGCCGCGCCCCGGCACACCCTGCACCTCACCGGGGCCGGCCGCGCCGCGCTGCTCGACCGGCTGCGCGAGCCCGAACCGCTCGACGTCAGCGACGAGAACCGCTGGTTCACCCTGCTCGCCTTCCTGCGGCACCTCGCCGACCCCGCCGCCCAGGCCGCCGTGCTCCGCCGCCGACTGGCCTTCCTCGCCGAGCCGGCCAGCTTCTTCTACGAGGGCGACCGCCCGCTCGGCGCCGAGGAGTTCGACGACCCCTTCCGGCGCGGCCTGCTGCTCGTCGCCCGCGCCACCACCGAGGCCGAACTCGCCTGGCTGCACGCGACCCTGGCCGACCTGGAGGACGGCCCCCGGTAGCCCGGGCCCCGAACGCGCCGCGGCCCGCGCGGACCTGCCTCCGCCCTCTTCCCCCGCCCACCCGTCCGTGTTCCGATGAACGGCATGGCAGACGAACGACGCGATGGCTACGACGGAACGGGCGAGGGTGCGATCACCCCGGACGGCTGCGCCGTCGAGGTGTGGACCCGCCTCCCCGCGGGCGACGCCCCGGACGTGATCGAGGCGGCGGTGCCGCCCGGCGCGCACATCCTCGAACTCGGCTGCGGCGTGGGCCGGATGACGCACCCGCTGACCGACCGCGGCTTCACCGTGACGGCCGTGGACGAGTCCGCCGACATGCTGGCCCGGGTCCGCCCGGACGTCCGCACGGTGCGCAGCCCGATCGAAGGACTGGACCTCGGCGAGCGCTTCGACGTCGTCATGCTCGCCTCCTTCCTGGTGCACGCCGGTGACGTGACGGTCCGCCGGGGCCTGCTGGAGACCTGCCGCCGGCACGTCGCCGAGGACGGCTGCGTGCTGGTGCAGCGCGAGGGCGAGGACTGGCACCGGAACGTGCCGCGGGAGAGCTCGATCGGCCCGGACGGGCGGGCCCGGCTGGTCTCGGCCACGCCGGTCGGCGACGGCGTCAACTCCGTGCGGTTCGAGTACGTCTTCCCGGACGGCACCTGGACCCAGACCTTCCTGTCCCGACCGCTCAGCACCGAGGCGTTCGAGCGGGCGCTCGCGGAGGCCGGTCTGGTGGTCGAGCGCTACCTGACGGCGGACCGCACCTGGGTCCGGGCGCGGCCGGTGCTGTAGCTCCCGGCTGTCGCCGGAGCGGCAGGGGCCCTGTGCGCAAAGCCGGAACAAAGGGTGAACAAAGAACTGTCACTTTCACCCCGTACCATCAGCCGCGCGCCGGGCTCGCGCGCGGCCCGCGGGCCGGGCGGGTCACGGTGGTCCCGCACGCCCATCCGACCCGCAAGGACCCGCCCATGCCGCCCCTGCCCCTCGCCCGACGGATACCCCCGGCGGGTGCCCGGTGATCGATTGGTTCCACGGGGCCGTCCTCGGCCTGATCCAGGGGCTCACCGAGTTCCTGCCGGTCTCCTCCAGCGCCCACCTGCGGGTCTTCTCGGCCCTGCTCGGCTGGGACGACCCGGGTGCGGCCTTCACGGCCGTCACCCAGCTCGGCACCGAGACGGCGGTGCTGATCTACTTCCGCCGGGACATCGCCTCGATCATCAAGACCTGGGCACTGTCCCTGTTCCGGCCGGCGCTGCGCTCGGACCCGGACGCGCGGATGGGCTGGTTCGTGATCATCGGCACCCTGCCGATCGGCATCCTGGGCAAGCTGTTCCAGGACACCATCGAGACCCACCTGCGCGACCTGCGGATCATCGGCACCACGCTGATCGTCTTCGGCCTGATCCTGGCCTTCGCCGACCGCACCCGGGCCGTCCGCCACGCCCGTCCGATCACCGACCTCACGCTGCCGCACGCGGGTGTCTACGGCTTCGCCCAGGCACTGGCGCTGATCCCGGGCGTCTCCCGTTCCGGCGGCACGATCAGCGCGGGTCTGCTGCTCGGCTACAGCCGGGAGGCGGCGGCCCGCTACTCGTTCCTGCTCGCCATCCCGGCGGTGCTCGCCTCCGGGGCGCTGGAGCTGTTCAAGATCGGCGAGGGACCGGCCCCGGCCTGGGGGCCGACCATCCTGGCCACCGCGATCGCCTTCCTGGTCGGCTACGCGGCGATCGCCTGGTTCCTGAAGTACATCTCGACGCACAGCTTCCTGCCGTTCGTCGTCTACCGGGTGCTGCTCGGCGTTCTGATCATCGGACTGGTTGTCGGCGGCGTCCTGACTCCGGACGCGGGCGCGGTGAAGTAGAACCGGGTTCCACAAACCAGGACCCGCGGAAACGAGTGGGCCGGGACACCGACACGGTGTCCCGGCCCACCGAACGTTGTGGACCCTAACGCCCGAACTCCCGGGCGGCGGTCAGCCGGCCGCGTACGGCGGCGTGGACCTCGGCCTCCTCGGCCGGGTCGGCGGCGAGCCTGCGCAACCGCTCCAGCACACGCGCGTCGCCCGTGGTGGCGACATGGCGCGCGGCGAGCTCACGCGTGGACTCCTCGCAGTCCCAGAGGCACTCGACGGCGGGCCCCTCGGGAAAGTGCACGTCGGTCGCGGCCAGCGCCTGGGCGGCGCGTCCGCGCAGCTCGGAGGAGGCGGCCTCCCCGTAGACGTGGCGCAGGACCGGGACGGCGTCGGCGGCGGCCAGCCGCCCCGCACCGTCGACCAGCGACCCGAGCCCGGTACCGCTGACCCCGCGCACGGAGATCCAGCGGCGCAGCCCGGCCACCACCAGCGGCGCGTCGGCCGGCTCCCCGGCGTCGGCGAGCAACTGGACGGCGGCCTCGCCGAGCGCGCTGTCGGCGCCGCCGCTGGCCGGGTCGGCCCAGCGGCGCGCCTGCGTCAGCACCTCGGGGCCGCGCATCCGGCCGAGCAGCTCCAGGGCGGCCCGGACGATCCGGTCGTCCACGTCCGCGGCGGCGGCCTCGATCAGTTCGACGGCGGCCGGGTCGCGCTGTTCCACCAGGTGCCGCAGGGCGGCCCGGCGGGCGCCGGGCAGGCCGTCGCGGGCCGCCTCCAGCAGCAGCGGGCGGTCCTCCGGCCGGACGACGGCGGTCAGGCAGCGGGCGGCCGCGGCGGCGCGGCGGTCCACCGCGTCGGGGCCGGACGGCGAGTCGGGGCCGCGCGCGGGCTCCGGGCGGGCGTCGGGCCGGCCGAGGAAGGCACCGGCGCCGAGGCCGCCGAGCTCGCCCTGGTCGGCCCAGGCCAGCACGTCGGCGGTGGACCAGCCGGGGGTGACCCCGCTGCGGTTGATCTGGCGCTGCCACAGGTCGAAGGGTGACTGCTCGCTGGCCGCCGCCACTCTGGGGTGGTAGGCCGCCCAGAGCCGCCAGGGCCGGGGCTCGTACGCGTTGCGGATGAACTCGCGCAGCTCGGCGTCGCCCTCGGGGCCCGGCTCGAAGTGGTCCAGTACGGCGGTGCCGAGCAGCAGCAGGCCGCGGTCGTCGTCGCGCAGGGCCAGCTCGTCGAGGGCCCACGCCCAGTTGGCGCCGGTGGCGGCGTACTCGCGCAGCATCAGCAGCGCGTCGCGCCGGCCGTACGCGGCGAGGTGGCCCAGGACGGAAAGGGCGAGGCCGGTGCGGCTCTCGTCGTCGGTGACCAGGTCCTCGGCGGAGTGGAGGTGGTCCTCGATGCCCTCGAGGGGGGCTTCCAGGTCCATGTAGATGCGCGCGTAGTAGAGGGAGCGGCTCTCGACCTGCCAGTCGGCTCGCGGGTCCCTGGTGACGCACTCCTCCAGCGCGGCGATGGCCTCGGCACGGTCGGCGGCCAGCGCGTGGAGCTGCCCGTCACCACGGCCTCGCTGAAGGAGGCCTAGGAGGCTGGCACTGGGTGCTATCACTGGCTCGAACATGAGGTCAGCATCCGTTGCGGCGGTCGGAGTGGCAACGGGATTTCCGTCGCCGGGGTCTCTGGTCGGTACTGCGGTGGGCGCCCGGGCGCCGGAATCACCGAAGGTTACCGCCTCGGGCCCCCGTCCGCACACAGGGCGACGACGGCTCCGGCCACAGTGGCATATGCCAGCGGAAATTTTGCCCGCGTTCTGTCGAAATCACCCACAGGGGTGACAACGCTGTGCGACAGTCTTCTCACTGTCCGAACGGCCCGCACACCGCGGGCCGTGTACCGAGCGATAGGTCCGCCATGAACATGCCATTAGGCGCCACCCGCCCGCCGGGAGCCGCCCACGTGGACGGCGCCCCGGCGGGCGGGGGCGGTACGGCGAGCGCCGGGAGCGGCACGGCGAACGGCGTCACGGTCGGCGCCGGCGGCCCGGGCGGACACGGCACGGGCGACGGTACGGGCGACGCCGACAGCGGAACGGACGGCAGAGTGGACGGCACGGCCCAGGAGCCGACCGGCCCGTACCTCGGCGCCGGCGGCGACCACGACGCGATCACCGACGACGGCCCGATCGGCTCCGCGGAATGGGATCTGCTGACCGACGGGATCCAGTGGAGCCCGGAGGCCTACCTCCTCCTCGGCTGCGAGCCGGGCCACGGCCCGCTCAGCCTCGACCGGCTGCCCGACCGCCTCCCCGAGGCGGACCGGCCGCTGCTGCGGCGGATGATGACCGACGCCCTGGTGCACGGCCGCTGCGCCGCCGGCACCCTGCGGGTCCGCCGGTCCGACGGGCGCTACGACGGCGTCGAGTGCGCGGGCGAGCCCGTCCTCGGCACCGACGGCACGGTCGTCGCGCTGCGCATGCTGCTCCGCCCGGCCCCGCCGCACTGAGCGCACGGCCCCCCTCACCCCGAGCCCACAACCCCCGCCCCGCCGTACCGCGCCCGACGGCCCGGCCCGGGCCCGTACGTCCGCGGGCCCGTCAGGTCAGCCGGCGCCGGTTCTTGGCGTCCGCCGCCCGCAGCGCCCGGCCCAGCTCCTCCCGCAGCTCGTCCACCACGGGCAGCCCCCGGTACTGCGCGGTCAGCCGGTACATCTCGCGCAGCCGGTCCCAGGTCCGGTGCGAGGAGTTCTGGCCGATCAGGTTCATCACCATCTTGGCCTGGAACCGCGCCGCGTCCGGCTCGCCGGTGAGCAGGTGCACCGAGGCCAGGGTGATCCGGTCGAACAGCGCCGACCGCAGCTGCCCGGTCCCCTCCCGCAGGGTGATCACCCGCTCCGCGTGCCGGCGGGCCTCGGGGGCCGCCCCCGGGTCGTGCTCGGAGAGCGTGCGCAGCACCAGGGCCTGCATGCCGCGCAGTTCGGCCTCGTCGAACACCTGCATCCACGAGGGCGGTGGCTCCGGTGCCTCCTCGGTGAACAGGTCCTCGGCCTCCCCGAGCAGCCGGTAGGTGTCCTGGGAGTGCCCGATCGAGGCGTGCGCCCACGCCTCGACGGTGTTGAGCATGGCGCGCGTTCTGGGCAGCAGCCGGCCGCCGGCCGCCTTGGCCGCCGACATCAGGTCCAGCGCCTCGTCGGCCCGGCCCAGGTGCACCATCTGCCGCGCGGCCCGGGAGATCGCCTCGCCGGCCCGTGGCCGGTCGCCGGCCTCCTTGGCCGCGTCGGCCGCGATCATGAAGTACTTCTGGGCGGTGGGCTCCAGCCCCACGTCGTGCGACATCCAGCCCGCCAGCACCGCCAGGTTGGCCGCGACCAGCCACAGCCGCTGCTCCACCGCGGTTGCGTGCCGGTGCGTCAACAGGCCGCCGACCTCGTTCAGTTGACCGACCACCGCCTTGCGCTGCAACCCGCCGCCGCGGGCCGCGTCCCAGGCCCGGAACACCTGTACCGAGTGCTCCAGCGACTCCACCTCGTCGAGCCCGACCGGGCCCGCGTCGTACACGTCCGCCGCCGGGTGCGCTCCGCCCCCGGCGACCGCCTGTCGCGGCCCTGGGACGGAGGCCGCGTACGCGACCGCGTCCCCGCCCAGCCAGCCCTTCAGCGAGTCGGCGATGACCGCCCCGGCCGTGAGCGCGGCTCCGGCGCCCACCAATCCACGTCGGTTCAGCATGAGGTCCATTCCCGTGAACTCGGTGAGGACCGCGGCTGTTCGATCCGGCGACCATGGCACTGCTGCGGACGCGTCCGCTCCGGACCTGGTGGGCCGGTGTCGTTCCAGACCGAGGTCCTCAGTGGTGACGACACGGCCGAGCCGCTCCGTGAACACGGCCGCCAGCACCCGCGGCACCGGATCGCGCGGGATCTCCCCCTGCTCGATCCAACGCCGTACCCTCGACGTGTCGGTGGACAGCTGCAACTGCCCCATCGCGGCACCCCGACGGTTGACCAGCCGCGCCAGCTCGCCCTTCGACCATCCGGTCAGGACGAACAGGTCGGCCAGTCGGGTGTTGGGTTCCCTGCTCAACGAAGCCCCCAGGTTCCTCGGCTGATCCGAGGCTAGAGGCTCGGGCAAGTGCCGGGCGAGCATTCGCCACCGTTCGCCAGGGCCCGCCAGACTACTAAGCCAGTGCCCGACGGGTGTGTTGTAGGGGTGCGCCACCTCGCCCCCCGGGTCGGGCGGTGTCCCACCAGCGTCGGGGCTGTCCCCCGACGGTGGCACGGGGCGCTCCCGGTCCTCACCCGAGGGGGTGGCGCGGCCGGGTGGCGCGGGAGCGCCGGGCACGGCCACGGCAGTCCGGCCGACCGCATTCCCCAGGGTGCGGACGGCCGGAGCACCGCCGACCAGGGGTTCCTGACCCCGCGTCCGTGCCCGGCGCCCGCGCACCACCGACCGCACCGCTACGGGGTACCGCGCGGAGCAGCGCACCGCACGACGTACCGCACCACCCGCAGGGCCGCCGTCACGCCAGGAAGCACACGGCACCGGCCCTCCCCCGCCCCCGCGGGGCAAGCACCCGCCGACGGACCGGAAGGGACCTCCCTCAGCCCATGTACTCCTCAGCGACGACCCCCACGCCCACCGCGACCCGCCCAGCGCTGCGCCCCCCCACCGCAGCCGCCGGCCGCACCGGCCCCAGGGCCGTGCCCCCGGCGAGCCGTCCCGCGGTCCCGCGCGGCGCCGAGGGCCGGGCCACGGACACCCGGGTCGTCCCGACCGGCCGTACGGCGCTGGGCCCCGCCGGCCGTACCGCGCTGGGCCTGCGCGCCCCCGAGACCGCCCTGCCGGGCGGCGGCCGGATGCCGCTGGCCCGGCAGGCCGACGGCCAGGTGCTGCGGGCCCGGCGGCCCGGCCTGCCCGTCGGCGGCGGCCCGGAGCGGATCGACCCGTCGGCGCTCCAGACCCCGGCGGTCCGGGCGGCGCTCGCGGGCGTCTCGCGGATATGTCCCGCGTTCACCCCGCGCCAGGTCCTGCGCGAGGGCAGCCGCCACATCCTGGTGGCGGGCACCATCGGGCGGGCTCCGGTGGTCGCCAAGTGCCTGGCGCCGCAGGCGGTGCGGAGTGAGTACTTCGAGCAGCTGGTGGCCGACTTCCACCACGAGGTGGCGGTCTACCGGGCGTTCGTCCGGCACCGTCCGCCGGTGCGGCTGCCCCGGCTGGTGGCGGCCGACCACGACCGGTGCGTGCTGGTCATGGAGCGCGTCCCGGGGCGCCCGGCGGCCCGCGAGCGCCACCCGGTCAACGCGCCCACCCCGGGCGAGGTGCGGGCGCTGCTCACCGCGGTCCGCACGCTGAACCTGTGGCGGCCGCCGACCGACGTCTTCCAGCCGCGCCTGGACTACCAGTTGGAGATCTCCCGCTACCACTCGGTGGGCCAGCTCACCGACCGGGACGCCGGCGACCTCCGCGGCCTGCTGCACGGCCTCGGCAGCACCCCGCTCCAGCTCTGCCACGGCGACGCCCTGCTCAGCAACATGCTGCTGGCGCCGTCCGGACCGGTGCTGGTCGACTGGGAGCAGGCCGGCTGGTACCTGCCCGGCTACGACCTGGCGGTGCTCTGGAGCGTCCTGTCCGGGGACACCGCGGCACGCCGCCAGATCAGCCAACTCGCCCAGAGCGGCGGCACGCTGGCCCGGGACGCGTTCCTGGTGAACCTGGTGCTGGTGCTGATGCGGGAGATCCGGCTGTACGACGTGCCGGGCGCCGGCGAGGAGCAGCGGATCATGATCCGCCGGCTCTACGACGACGCGGCGCTCGCCCGCCGGGCCGTCCGCGCCGCGGTCGGGACCCGCTGAGCCACCGCCTGGGCCCGTCGGACCACCGTCAGGACCCGCCGGGCCCGGGAGTTCGACCACGGGCCCTACGGCCGGGCGCCCCGCTCCAGGGCGGCCCGGCCGGCGGCCTCCAGGACGGTCTCGTCGGGGGCCAGGTGCACCCGGCTGCTGAGCACGTCCCGCAGGTAGCGCTCCAGCGGGTGACGCCGGCTCAGGCCGGGGTTGCCGGTGAGGGCGACGGCCTGCTGGACCACCGCCGTCGCGGCCCGGGTGGCCAGCAGGTGGGCCGGACCGGTCCGGGCGACGGCCTCCTGGTCGCCCCGGTCCACCCGGGAGGCCAGGCCCTCGACCAGTTCCTCGGCCCCGATCAGCTGGGCCTCGATCTCGCCGAGGGCGGTCCGGTAGCGGGGCAGGGTGCCGAGCGGCTCGGTCAGATTGGCCGGGGTGCGCTGGTTGAGGAAGCGGATCAGCCACGCCTCGGCGGCCCGGGCGACCCCGATCGCCACGGCGGAGAGGGCCAGGTCGTGCCAGGCCGACGAGAGCTCGGCGTCGGCGTCGGCACTCTGACGGGCCGTCCGGCGACCGTTCGTCAGGCCGAGCGCGAGGTCGCCCGGCACCCGGACCCCGTCCAGCACCACGTCGTGGCTGGCGCTGGCCCGCAGCCCGAGCTGGTCCCAGGTCGGGTCGATCTCCAGGCCCTCGCTCTCGCCGCGGACCAGGAAGGTGCCGATCCGCGGCTCCTCCTCGTCGGTCCGCGCGGTCACCGCCATCCAGGCGAGCGCCTCGGCTCCGGTGCAGTACGTCTTCCGGCCCGTCAGCAGCCAGCCGTCGCCGTCCCGTCGGGCGACCGTGCCGGGCAGCTCGCCCGCCCCGGCACCGGGCTCCGCCCGCAGCGTGTTGACCAGCGCCGGGCCGCGCCGGGACTCGGTGAGCAGCCGCCGGTAGCCCGCCGTCGGCCAGTCGGCCCGGCGGGCCTGCTCGGCGTGCTGGAGCAGGGTGAAGGCGGTGACCACGGCCACCGAGGCGTCCCCGCGGCCGAGTCGGGACAGCACCCGGACGGTGTCGGCGAGCGTTCCGCCCGGACCGCCGTACCGCTCGGAGACGGTGAGGGTGAGCAGTCCGGCCTCGTGGACGGCCTCGATCCCCTGGTACGGGAAGGTCGCGTCGCGGTCGTGCTCCTCGGCGCGGGCGGCCAGCAGGTCGACCACCCGGGGCAGTCCGGCGAGGGCGGTCTCGACCGCGCTCCGGTCGGGTGCCGCGCCGACGGGGGCCGAACTTGTGGGTGTGGAACCGGTGGATTCGAGATGGCCGGAACCCGTCGGTTCGGAACCCGCCGGCGGAGCGGCGGTCCGCGAACGGCGTCCGGCGGACGCGCTCCTGGGCGAACGGTTGTCGGCGGGGCGGTCGTCGGACGCGTGGTCCTCGGACGAACGCTCGGCGGTCGAACGGTTGGCGGCGCGAGTGGTCATGATGCTGTGCCTCCGGGCGGCAGCGTGGGCTCGGCAGGTACGGGCGGCACGCCGTACGGGCGCGCGGTGGCGATCGGCGGCCCCGGAGGCCGGCTCACGGCCCGCCCCTGGTCCCGGCGCCGACCGGACACCCGGCCGATCGCCCGCCGCCGGGGGACGAATCCCCCCTCAGCGGCCCGGACACGCCGCGCTGGCGGTGCGCCGCAGGTCCAGATGCCTGCGACGGGTCAGCAGCGGAAGGCGGCACGGCATGTTCGCGACTGTACGAACCGTTGATCGATACCGTCAAGCAGCGTCCGACCCCCGGGCGGAGCCGGCCGGCCCCGGCGGGATCAGCCCTGCTGGAACATGTCCGCGGGGAGCGGCTTCAGCAGCTGATACAGGTCGTCCGAAATCGGTCGGTCCCAGGACGCGACGGTGACCAGGACGCCGTCGCTGCGGCCGAACTGGGCGCAGAACACGCGCTCCTCGCTGACCTTGACCTTCTTCACGATCAGCAGGTCATCCCCGAGCATCACCGGGAAGTCCTCGGCCGAGACGAACTCGACCGGCTCGTCGTTCTCCAGCGCCGCGAGCAGCTGCCGCACCTCGAAGGGCACCTCGTCGCCGGTCTCCCGGGCGGGCGAACCCTCGGGGAGGTTGCCGATGAACATCGCCGGACCTCTGCCGCCGAACAGGTCGTAGCGCAGGAAAATCCCCTGGCAGGAGCCGTCCGGGCCGGTCATCATGGCCGCACCGAAGTCACCGGGCCAGTCGCCCGGGTCCATCGCGAGCACGTCGAAGTCCGGGCCGGCGGGCTGTCCGGAGCGACGGCGGAGAAAAGACATGGGAACATCGTACGTGTCCGGCACACCGCGTTCGCGAGGTGGGTGGGGCACCGCCGGGGGGTGGCCGGGAGATCGACGCTCAGAGACCAATGTTGACTCTGAGCAACCGTCCGGGCTACGTTCGGTTCAGCACGACAGCCGTTCTGGGTTTCACCCTCCGGGGGGACGGCATGTCGCAACGCGGCCCTACACGCGTTTCCCTCACTGTGCACTTGTCGTGCCGAACCGCCGAGCACCCAGCTTCGTCGTCGCACACAGCACGAACACACAAGCCAACAGTTCCAAGTTTCACAAGCCAGATCCGCGGGGCCCCGGCCCGTCGCTCCCGTGGATCTGCTCGGGACGCCGCCGCGTGGGGGCGTGCGGGTCCCGAGCACCGGTGCCGTCATCCGAGTCGCTCTCGGCTTCGGCGCCAACCTCCCGGCGACTGCCGGCCCCATCTCGGGGCCGGGACCGGCCGACGCACCCCGGTGCGCAGGGGATGACTGGGAGGATGGCCTGGCAGTACTGCCGGGCCGCACAGCAGGCGCCGTGTCTGGCCGCGTGGGGGCGGTGGGCACGGCGTCTGCCCGTGCTCTTACTCTGAGCTGCGTTTGTCTAACAGTCAACAGAAATTCTGACGGGGCACGCTCAATGGATCATCAGTTGTGATGTTTCGGACCCGAAAGATCGTCTACGGAGCGGACCCCCGTCGACCGGGGGTCCGCTCCCGTGGTGCCGGGCGCCGGCTCGGCGCCGACGGGCTCCGCGCGCCTCGGCTCAGGTGAGGTCGAACTCGCCGTCCCGGGCGCCGAGCACGAAGGCCCGCCACTCGCCCGGCGTGAAGACCAGGACCGGCCCGTCCTCCTGGCGGCCGTCCCGCATCCCGATGTAGCCGTCCACGAAGGCGATCTGCACGTCGCCGACGCCCTGGCTGCTGCACAGCCACTCCGCCCCGGTGAAGTCCACCCTGGGCTTCCCGTTCGGCGCCAGATCCGGCTGCACCACGCTGACCTCCGTGTCCGTCCCGCTGTTGGATCCCACTGACCGATCTCCTCCCGACGGCGTTCCTGGGCCAGCCTAGCCACACCGCCCGGCCCCGGTCAGCGGGTTGACGAGGACTCCTCCGGGCGGGGACGGGTGCGGCCGGAGGACGGGTCGAGGCGTGTCCCGACCGGCGGGGGCGGCGGGCAGCTGCCAGAGTGCTGCCAGGGCGCCGTACGACCGCTTCCCCGGCCCGGCCCGGGAGGTGCCGGGGCCCGGGCCGCTCCGCCCTGACCGACCGGGACAACCGGTTCGACCGAGCGCGCCTTGCCAGAACGATCCACCGACCGACCCGTTCGAGGGAGCAGCCGATGAGCCGCCGGGACGGCACCCGCGCCGACGTCATCCCCATCTCCGACGCCCCCTCGGCCCATCCCCCGGCACCCCGGACGCCTCCCTCACCCACCCAGCTGCCCCGGCCGACCCCCGCCCGGACCGCCACGCACGGACGGGTCGGGATCGTCCTGGTCTCGCACAGCCAGGAACTGGCCACCGCCGTACGCTCCCTCGCGCTCGCGTTGACCGGATCCGACTCCCCCGCGCCGGTCGCGGCGACCGGCGGCGACCCGTCGGACGGACCGGGCATCAGCGCCGTCCTGGTGGCCGCCGCGACCCGGCGGGTGGACCAGGGCCACGGCGTGGTGGTGCTCGCCGACCTCGGCGGGGCGGTCACCACCGTCCGCGCGCTGCTGGCCGACGCGGACGAGCACGGGCTGCCCTTCCCGGTCCGGTTCGCCAACGCCCCGTTCGTCGAGGGCGCGGTGGCCGCGACCGCCACCGCCACGGCGGGCGGGGACCTGGCCGCGGTGCTGGACGCGGCGGAGGAGGCCTACCGGCAGTACAAGGGCTGACCGGCGCGGGCGGGTGGTTGAGGACCTGCGGCGGGCCGTGATGGGCCCGCCCCCGGGCTCAGGGGCGCTCCTTGCCCTCCCAGGTGAAGACCGCCGGGCCCTCGCACTCCAGCGCGTGGCGCAGCCGCTCGTGCTCGCTCTCGATCATCGGCGGCAGCTCGTCCAGCCCGAACCAGCCGACGTCCAGCGACTCGTCGTCGTTCACCCGCGCCTCGCCGCCGACCGCGCGGCAGCGGAAGGTCAGCACCAGGTACTGCGTCACATCGCCGTTCGGGTACGTGACCTGCGGCGAGACCGTGACGGAGGCGAGCAGCTCGGGCACGACCACCACCCCCGTCTCCTCCTCGCACTCGCGCACCACGCCGTCGGCGGGCTGCTCGCCGGGGTCGAGGATGCCGCCGACCGGCGCCCACCGGCCGTCGTCGGCCCGGCGGGCGAGCAGCACCCGGTCGCGGTCGTCCAGCACGACGGCGACGACGGCGCTCAGCCAGAGCGGGCGGGTTCCCACGATGGCGCGGAGCTCGGCGAGGAAGGGGGGAATGGCCATGGGCCGCAGCCTATCGGGGCGGCTCCGGGCCGACCCGGTGCGCCCGGCCGGTGTCGGGCCGCAGCAGGGCGAGCACGGTGAGGCCGAGGATGCGCAGGTCGAGCCCGAACGAACGGTGCTCGACGTACCAGAGGTCGAGCTCCGCCCACTCGGGGCGGCTGAGCGGGCGGGGCGTCCGGCCGCGGCTCAGGGCCTGCAGCTGGGCCCAGCCGGTGAGGCCGGGCCGGACGGCGAGCCGGCCGCGCTCCCGGCGGGAGTAGTGCGCCGCCTGGTCCGGGCCGACCGGCAGGGGCCCGATCACCCCCATGTCGCCGCGCGCCACGTTCCACAGCCGCGGCAGCTCGTCCAGGCCGGATTGCCGCAGCAGGGCGGTGAGCCGGCCGTCCCCTCCGGTCCGGAAGCGCAGGAGCTGGAACTCGCGGCCGTGCCGGCCGGTCCGGATCTGCCGCTGGAGGACCGGGCCGCCGGTGCCGCAGCGGAGCAGGACGGCGATCAGCAGGGCCAGCGGCAGTGCGACGACCGCGGCCAGGGCGGCGACGGCGAGGTCGCCGGCGCGTCTCATGAGACGGCCGCGGCGCGATCCGGTCTACCGCTCATCGCTCCACCTCCACGGCGCTTCGAGCCGGAAGAACGCCTTCACAGTAGAGGCGGGATGAAGCTGTCGTCCGGGAATGGTGAAAGAAGAGGGCCTGAGATTGTCCGACTGGACGATATTCAGTCGGTCTGACCAATTTCGCTCGATCGGCCGTTTCGGAATTCCGAGAGCGATCGACGTTACGGGTGGGGGCAACGCCCGGACGGAACCCGCCGACCGTACGGCCGGTACGCCAGCCGGGGCGCCGTCAGAGCGCGGCGCGGCGCCGGTCGCGGAACACGCCGAAGGCGATCCGGCCGAGCAGCAGGACGCCCGCGGCCAGACAGCCGGCCACCGCCATCGCCCAGGCCGGCCCGTCACTGTCCGGCACGAACACGGCCACGACGATGCCGAGCGCCAGGCAGGCCAGGCCCACCACCGTCAGCGGGACCTGGTGGGTGACCAGGGCTCCGCCGCTGCACGCGCGAGCCATCCGGGAGGCCCCGTGGAGGTGGAAGGGGTCACGGTCCGCATCTGCCATGAGCCCAAGGTACCCCGGGGCGGCGCGGGTGGCAGCCCGCAGGGAGTGAAGGTCCGGACACGCTGCGCAACCGGGGGATCCGGGCTGGTCAGCGGCACGCCGGGCCCGCCCCGAAGTGTGTCCGAGGCGTCCGGGCGTGCATTCCGGCTCCACAATCAGTCCACGAAAAATCCTCGTCCCCCCGGTACAACCATCCGTCCGGTGCAGCGGTCTCAATGGCATTGAGTGATCCAGGAGCCGTTCGAGGGACGGGTGTGAACCCCCCACCGAGAACAGGAATATCCAGGAGCGGAGCCGCCGCCCCTGGAGTCGGAGGCCGGGCTCCGTCCTCCGGCGGTACCGCCACGCCGCTCGGCGAACGAGGGGGAACCGTGCCGCAGTCCCAGTCCAGTACATCGATCTCCATGGCCCGCGCCCGGCCGGCACCCCGCATGCGCGCGCTGCCCCTGACCGTCGGGTGGTCGGCGGACCGGCACGGCACCGGCCGGCCCACCGACCGTCCGCACGGCGACCACCTGCACGGCGATCACCTTCGCGGCGATCAGCTCGGCGGCGATCTCCTGCACGGCGACCGTCGGCGCGAGGAGCACCGCCACGGCACGCACCTGGACGGCGGGGGCCGTCACCGGGCAGCCGTCGACACGGAACAGCAGGACGCTCGGGGCGAATGGCTGCGGTTCGCCCCCGTCCAACCGCTGTTCCGGGCCCTGGCCGCCCAACGGCTCGCGGTGCTCGCGTACCACGGGGTGACCGACCACCGCTCGTTCGGCGCCCAGCTCGACCGGCTCCAGCGGCTCGCCACGCCGGTCTCGCTCGGCGCGGTCCTCCAGGCCGTGACCGAACGGCGGCCACTGCCGCCCCGGAGCGTCCTGGTCACCTTCGACGACGCCGACCGGAGCGTCCTCACCCACGCCCTGCCCGCCCTCGACGCCCGGGGCATTCCGGCCACCGCGTTCGTCATCTCGGAGCTCATCGGCACCGAACGGCCGTTCTGGTGGCACGAGGCCGACTTCCTCGCCCGGCACGGGGGCCGGGCCCGCTCGCTCGACTGTGGACACCCGTCCCAGCTGCTCCGGCGGCTCAAGGCCATGCCGGACCCGGACCGGCGGCGCAGTCTGCACGAACTGCGGGTCAGCGCCGACCGGCGGCCACCCCGCCAGGAGCAGCTGACCCCGGCCGACCTGCTCGCCCTGCGGGACGGGGGCGTCGCGATCGGCAACCACACCCAGGGGCACCCGTGCCTCGGGCGCTGCGACGACGACACCGTGCGCGCCGAGATCACCGGCGCCCACGAGGCCCTCACCCGCTGGCTGGGCGAACCGCCGATCGCCTTCGCCTACCCGGACGGCGGCCACGACGTCCGCGCCGAAACCGTCCTGCAGGAGCTCGGCTACCGACTCGGCTTCCTCTCCGACCACCGCCTGGGCCCCCGGCTCCCCTCCCATCCCCTCCAGATCAGCCGCCTCCAGGTCGACTCCACCACCAGCACCCGCCGCTTCGACACCATCCTCTCCGGCCTCGAACCCGCCTACCGCCGCTGGCGCCGCCAGGCCGTCGCCTAGCAACGGGCGCCATCACGCCGCACAGGAAGTCGGCCGGGTCGACTTCCTGTGCGGCGCGCACCCCGGCAGCCCATCCCCAAAGCAACCAATCACTCGAGCCAATCCCGCACCAAAAGTCGGCCGGGCCGACTTCTCGCGCGCCCAGCCAAGTCATTTCGGGCGCCCGGAATGCCACCCCCGCCCCCGCAAAAAGTCGACTCCACGCACTCGACTTCCGACACAAACCCACCCCAGAAGTCGGCCCGCCCGACTTCTGGCGCGCCCCAAGAGGCTTCAGCGAGTGCATGCTCAACGGGCTGGGCGAGCCCGGCCGCCACACAGGAAGTCGGCCGGCCCGACTTCTGGCGCACCCCGCCACGTTCACACAGAAGCCGCAACGGCCGGCCGCTCGCCACGCGGAGAAGACGCGGCCGGACCAGGCGCGTCCACTGCGCGAGAAGTCGGCCTGGCCGACTTCCTGTGCGCAGGCGGGCCCCGGGCTGGCAATCAACCGGCTCGGGGCGCGGGACGTGTAGCCGCAGCATCCCAGCGCGGCACCGGAGCTCGACCAGACGAACCTCCCGCACGCCGCCGGGAAGCCCGGAACGCTCGCTGCACGAAAAGTCGGGCCGGCCGACTTTCTGCGCGATTCGAAGCAGCGACTCCGCGAAAAGTCGGCCGGGCCGACTTCCTGTGCACCAGCAAGCCCAGGGCTGGCGACCAACAGACTCCAGGAGCCGGGCTGCCCAGCCGTTGCATCCGGGCATGGCGCAGGAAGTCGACTGGGCCGACTTCCCATGCAAGCAAGCCGGGCACGGGCCCGCGTCCGGGGACTCTATGCGCATAGAGGCCAGGGCGATTGGCCGCTTGAGTCGGGGGTGGTGCCACTCGAAGCGGTCGTTGCGCGAGAAGTCGGCCAGATCGACTTCCCGTGCGCCGACTCTCGGCCGACATGCGCAGGAAATCGGCTGGGTCGACTCCCTGCGCATGTCGGCGGGCCGGATCCCATGCCCAGCGGCTCTATGCGCGTAGAGGCCGTGGCGGCCAGACGCTCATCCTGGGGAGGCGGGGCGGTTCGGGGCAGTCGTTGCACCAGAAGTCGGCCGGGTCGACTTCTCGTGCGACCGACCAGAAGGGCTTCAGGGAGCGGGCTGCGCGGGAAGTCAGCCGGGCCGACTTCTCGCGCGGTCAGCCGATGAGGGTGGCGAGGGCGTTGCCCTGGGGGTAGAGGGCGGCGGCCGGGGGGAGGTGGGCGGGGGTGCCGGCGTGGAGGACGGTGAGGGTGCCGGTGCCGGTGCGGGTGGGGTCGGCGACGCGGCGGATGGCCTGGGCGGCGACGGCGTCGGCCGAGCCGTGCAGGGTGAGCCCCGGGGCGGCGGTCGGGGCGACGGCGGCGCGGATGCGGTCGTCGACGAGTTCGTAGTGGGTGCAGCCGAGCACGATGGCGTCGGTGCCGGCCGGCGTCCGGGCGGCGGCGTCGGCGATGGCGGCCGTGACGGCTTCGTCGTCGCCGTGCTCGACCGCGTCCGCGAGGCCCGGGCAGGCGACCTCGGTGATGTCCGCCGAACCGCCGAAGTCGCGGATCAGCCCGCGCTGGTACGCGCTGCCGGTGGTGGCCGGGGTGGCCCAGATGGCGACCCGGCCGCCCCGCACGGCGGCGGGCTTGATCGCCGGGACGGTGCCGACCACCGGCAGCCCGGGCTCCAGCTCGGCCCGCAGGGTGGCGAGCGCGTGGACGGAGGCGGTGTTGCAGGCGATCACCAGCGCGTCGGGTTCGAGCGCGGCGGCGGCCCGGCAGCAGCCGAGGGCCAGCTCGGTGACCTCTTCCGGCGTACGGGGCCCCCACGGCATCGAGGCCGGGTTGGAAGAGAGCACCAGATCCACGTCCGGGCGCTGCTTCCGAAGGGCGGCGGCGGCGGCCAGCAGGCCGATTCCGGAGTCCATCAGTGCGATCTTCACGGCTCAAGACTTTAGTCGATCCGCCCGTCGGGCCCGGTTCTGCGGCAGACTGCCGGGGTGACCGTCCTGCTGTGGATCGCCGCGTTCTCCCTGCTGGTCTGGCTCTGGCTGGCGTGCTGCCACGGCTCGTTCTGGCGCACCGACGTTCGGTTGCCGCCGCGTCGCCCGCCGGTCCGCTGGCCGCAGGTGGCGGTCGTGGTGCCGGCCCGGGACGAGGCCTCGGTGGTCCCGGTGAGCCTGCCGACGCTGCTGGCGCAGAAGTACCCGGGGCGGGCCCGGGTGATCCTGGTGGACGACCACAGTTCGGACGACACCGGCGCGCTGGCGGCGGAGCTGCGGACGATCGACGGGCTGGAGCTCACCGTCACCACCCCTCCCCCGCTGCCGCCGGGCTGGACCGGCAAGCTGTGGGCGCTGCGGCACGGCGTGGAGCTGGCCGGTCCGGACGCCGAGTACCTGCTGCTGACGGACGCCGACATCGCGCACGGCCCGGATTCGCTGGCCGAGCTGGTGGCCGCCGCCGAGAGCAACGGCCTGGACCTGGTGTCCCAGATGGCCCGGCTGCGGGTGGAGACCGGCTGGGAGCGGCTGATCGTGCCGGCCTTCGTGTACTTCTTCGCCCAGCTGTACCCGTTCCGCCGGAGCAACCGTCCGGGTGCCCGGACCGCGGCCGCGGCCGGCGGCTGTTCGCTGGTGCGGCGGGAGGCGCTGGAGCGGGCGGGCGGGGTGGCGGCGATCCGCGGCGCGGTGATCGACGACGTGTCGCTGGCCCGGGCGGTGAAGTCGACCGGCGGCCGGACCTGGCTGGGTCTGGCCGACGACGTGGACAGCGTGCGTCCGTACCCGCGGCTGGAGCAGCTGTGGCGGATGGTGTCGCGCAGCGCGTACGCCCAGCTCAGGCATTCGCCGGCGCTGCTGCTCGGGACGGTGCTGGGGCTGGCGCTGGTGTACCTGGTGCCGCCGGTGGCGACGGTGGCCGGGCTGGTGGCGGGCGCGCCGGCGGTGGCCGCGGCGGGTGGGGCGGCGTGGGCGCTGATGGCGGGCACGTACCTGCCGATGGTCCGGTACTACGGGCAGCCGGCCGCGGCCGTGCTGCTGCTGCCGTTCACCGCGGGGCTGTACCTGCTGATGACGGTGGACTCGGCCGTACAGCACTGGCGCGGCCGGGGCTCGGCGTGGAAGGGACGGACGTACTCCCGGGCCTGAGAAACCCGCTGCGCGCCGCACCGCCCCGATCCATACTGCTCGGATGGACCGTCAGCAGATCTCCCGCCTCGCCCATGCCCACCACCCGATCGCGGCCCCGCTGGCGGACGGCTCGGTGGCCCGGTTGCTGGACCGTGCCATGGCCGGGACGGAGCAGGGCCGGGCCCTGGACCTGGGCTGCGGCGAGGGCGCCTGGCTGCTCCGGGCGCTGGCCGCCGGCCCGGGCTGGCGGGCAGTGGGCGTGGACCTGGACGCGGCGGCGCTGACCCGGGCCCGGGAGTCCGCGGCCGCGCTGGGCGTGGCCCGCCGGATCGGCCTGCACCACCTGGACGCACGGGGGTTCACCGCGGAGGAGCCCTTCGACCTGGTGCTGTGCGTCGGCGCCACCCACGCGTTCGGCGGCCTGCTGCCGACGCTCGCCGCGGCCCGCGAACTCCTGGCCCCGGGCGGCCGGTTGCTGGTCGGCGAGGGGTTCTGGCAGCGCGAGCCGTCCCGGGCGGCGCTGGACGGACTGGGCGCGGCACGGGAGGACTTCGCGGATCTCGCGACGACCACCGAGCGGGTCCTCGCGGAGGGCTGGACGCCGGTATTCGGGCTTGTCAGCACCGAACAGGAGTGGGACGAGTACGAGTTCGCCTGGACGGGCTCGCTGGCCGAGTGGGCGCTGGACCACCCGGAGCACCCGGACACGGCGGCCGCCCGGGAGGCGGCGGACCGGCACCGCACCGGGTGGCTGCACGGCTACCGGGGGACGCTCGGCTTCGTCACCTACCTGCTGCGCCGCGACTGAAGCACGCCGAAGGGCTCTGAACACGCCCGACCCGCCTGAGCCTCCCGCCCCCGAACACCCCTCACCGGTCGGCTACTTCCCGATCCGCGCGAGGAAGTCGTCGATCAGCGGGGCGATTTCGGGCAGCTTCTCCTCCAGCGCGAAGTGCCCGGTGTCGAACAGGTGCAGCTCGGCCCCGGGCAGGTCGCGCAGGTAGGCGCGCGCACCGGCCTCGGTGAAGAACGGGTCTCCCAGTCCCCAGAGCACCAGCGTGGGCGGCTGGTCGGCGCGCAGCCAGGCCTGCCAGGCGGGGTAGAGCTCGACGTTGGAGAAGTAGTCGAGGGCGAGTTCGACCTGGATGTCCTTGCGGCCGGGCAGGTCGAGGAAGTGCTGGTCGAGCGTCCAGCCGTCGGGGGCGACCAGGCTCGGGTCGCCGGTGCCGCCCTCGTACTGGCCGCGGGTGACGTCCGGGGTGAGGATCGAGCGGGCGGCCTGCTCCGCGCCCGGCACGCCGCGCCTGTTCGCGATGAACTCCCTTGCCTGGGCGGAGAGTCCCTCCTCGTAGGCGTTGCCGTTCTGGACCACCAGGCCGGTGATCCACTCCGGGTGCCGGGTGGCCAGGCGCAGGCCGACGGGGGCGCCGAAGTCGAAGACGTACAGCGCGAAGCGGTCCAGGCCGAGGGCGAGGCAGAAGCCCTCGATCACGTCGGTGAGGGCGTCGAAGCGGTACGTGAAGGCGTCGGGCGCGGGGCTGTCGCTGTGGCCGAAGCCCGGGTAGTCGGGGGCTATCAGGCGGTAGCGGGTGCCGAGCGCGTCGAGCAGCCGGGCGTACTGGTGGGAGGAGGACGGGAAGCCGTGCAGCAGCAGGAGCACGGGGGCGTCGAGCGGGCCGGTTTCGCGGTAGAAGACGCGCAGGCCGTCGACGTCGACGTGGCGGTGGTGGACGTGAGGGATCATCAGCTCGCTCATGTTAACCATTAAACAGCATGTGAATGGTTAGGCAAGGTGCCGTTCGGACAAGACGCCTGCCGGGCAGGGCACATGAGCGAGCTGATCCGCTGTCACCGCGAGGGCCGGGGCACCGGCTCAATGGCCCCGCGCCTGCTCCTGCTGCACCAGGTGGTCGAGCACCTCGGGCATCGCCTCGACCCCGCCGGCCTGGGTCGGCGAGGTGCGGTACTCACCCTGGACGACGACCGTCGGCAGCTCGTTGACGCCGTAGCGGGTGAAGTCGGCGGCGGCCTCCTCGACCGACCGCGTCACCTCGGCGGAGCGGTACGTCTCACCGAACACCTTGGCGTCGACACCCTGCCGCGCGGCCCAGTCGGTGGCGGTGGCCTCGGTGGTGAGGTCGACCCGCTCGGTGTGCACGGCGCGGAAGACGCTGACCTGGAGGCGGTCGACCTGGCCGAGGCGCTCCAGCGTGTAGAAGATCCGGGCGTGGCTCCGTTGCGCGGCCTCGTCCGGACTGCCGGGCCAGACGGCCGGGATGCGGCGCAGCGCGACATCGGCGCGGTGCTTCTCCGCCCAGGCCTGCAGGGGCTGTTCGAGCGCCTGGGAGTGGCTGCAGTCGTACCAGAAGAACTCGACCGCCTCGGTCCGGACGCTCTCACGGACCGGCTGCGGATGGTCGAGCTTGACGAACTGGGCGCCCCCGAACGGGATTTGGTGGGTGATCGCGCCGGCCTGGACGGGGGACGTGGCAATCCCGACGGCGACGGCGAGCAGGACGGTGGACCGCAGCAGCGACTTCGATTTCACACCGGGCAGTGTGCTGGCGGCGGTTCGCTACCGGCCGGTTGCTGCGCACGGGCCGCGCCGGATTCGCCCGGACGGCGTAGCCGGGCCGGGCGCGCGGACGGGCCGGCCACCCGACGGGGTCGGCCCGGCCACCCCGGTCGGCATGGCACCCCTGGCCCGCCTGGCCACCCCGGTCAGCGGGCGGCCTCCGGACCCGCCGTCCATACCTCGGCGACCAGTTGCTGCCAGGCGTCCACGACGGCGCCCAGCTCGAAGTGCTCCAGCGCGTGCGCCCGGGCCGCCGCGCCGAGGCCCGCCCGGTTGACCGCGAGCACCTTGCCCAGCGCCTCGGCGAGGGCGAGCGGGTCCCCGGGGGCGACCAGCGCGCCGGTGGCACCGTCCCGGACCACCTCGCGCACCCAGCCGACGTCGGTGGCCACGGCGGGCACCCCGGCCAGCGCCGCCTCGATCAGCGCGCCGGGCACGCCCTCGCTGTCGCTGGTCAGCAGCAGCGCGTCGGCGGCGCGGTAGAGCGGGGCCGGGTCGGGCAGCGGGCCGAGGAAGTGGGCGCGGGCGGCGGCCGGGTGGCGGGCCAGCGACTCGCGCAGCGGTCCGTCCCCGGCGACGGCGAGCCGGACGTCGGGCAGCCGGTCGAGCACGTCGAGGGCCAGGTCGAGCCGCTTCTCCGGGGCTATCGCCCCGATCCAGGCGACCAGCAGCACGTCGGCCGGCAGGCCCAGCGCGTGCCGCGCGGCACGCCGGTCGTCCCGGCCGTCGGCGGGCGGATAGCTCTCGGCGGCACGGGAGTTGGGGATCACGTGCACCTTCCCGTCGGGCAGCCGGAACTGTTCCTCCAGGACGACGCGCGCCTCGTCGGTGAGCGTGGTGACGGCGGCCGCGCGGTGCATCAGCGCGCCGCCGCGCACCCGGCGCAACCGGTTGGCGGTCCAGTAGCGCGGGTGGCCGACCGAGACGTAGACGAAGGGCGTACGGGTCCCGGCCAGGGCGAGGGCGCAGGCGGCCAGGGTGTCCGAGCCGTGGGCGAGCACCACGTCGGCGGCGCGGGAGGCGGAGCGCAGCGCCCTCAGGGTGCTCGGGTGCAGCCGGCCGGGGCCCAGCACGGCGGCGGAGCGCAGCCCGGCGGCGGCGGAGCAGTCGACGGCGGACCGGCCGGCGGCCTCGGGGTCCGGGCTCGCGGCCCCGGAGCCCGGACCTGCGGAATCGGGGCCCCGGCCCGCGGAACCGGGGCCGGTGGAGTCCCGGCCCGCCCCGCCGGGGCCGGAGGGGACGGCCGGGTGCGGGGCGAGGGCGCACAGCGCGGAGGACTGCCCCCGACGGCCCAGTTCCCGGTGGAGGTCACGGGCGAAGTTCTGCGCGCCGCCCCGGCGTGAGTCGCTGATCAGGTGCAGGACACGCGGACGGTTTCCGGCCGGATCGGCCGACAAATGGTCGGGCATGGACCGACCTTGGCACAGTGCTCCGCCCGGTACATCCCCTTCGCGCAACCTGATGGTGGCCCATCCGCCCGCGCTTGTACACCGGATGTGCGCCACGGGGCCGCCGTCGTGCGCCATACGCGACCGCTGTGCGCCCCGTCTCGCCCCCTGCCGCGCTCCGGTCCACCCTGTCGCGCCGGGTCGGCGCCGCCCCGGACCGGCGCGTGCCGGTGTCACATGCGGCGCCACACGCGGCGCCACAGGGGCGAGTTGGAGCGGTCGACCAACCGACTGGCTCGGCTGTTCGACCGGGGAAAGGCCGGTACGCGGAGCGTCCCCGCCCCGCAGGGCCCACGGACGCGGGGCGCCGCGGCGGTTACCCGATTCGGGTGAACGCGGTTGGACCTCGGCCCGGCCCGCTCGGCAGGATGTCCGGCCTGGGGCGGCACCCGCCGTGCCGCCCCATCTCCCCCTCCCCCGTACGGATTTGGAGTCACCCGGTGTTCAAGGGATTCCGCAGCTTCCTGCTGCGCGGAAACGTGGTGGACCTCGCGGTCGGCATCGTGATCGGCGCTGCCTTCACCGCCGTCGTCACCGGGTTCGTCAGCGCCTTCCTCACCCCGCTGGTCGGCGTCGCGTCCGGCGCCGTCGGCGACTTCACCCAGAAGACCTTCGACGTGGCCGGCACCCGGTTCCCGTACGGCCTCTTCGTCAACGCGGTCATCGGCTTCGTCCTGACCGCCGCCGTCATCTACTTCGCCGTGGTGCTGCCGGTCGGCAAGCTCCAGTCCCGCTTCGAATCGGCCAAGCCCGCGCCGGCCGCGAAGGTGGACTGCCCGGAGTGCCTGAGCAGCATCCCGGCCGCCGCGACCCGGTGCTCCTTCTGCACCTCCGAGATCGGCAAGCCGGCCCTGCCCGCACAGGCCCAGGCCCTGCAGTCGCACTGAGCGCCGACACCCGGACCAGCGACGGGCCGCCGCCTGATCGGCAGCCGGCCATCGGGCCGACGGCCCAGGTCGCGGGCCTGAACCGGGCCCCGGAGAGCTGACGGGAATTTTATTCCCGAAACATTCACGAGCCCCCGTCGCCTGCTCGGCGGGGGCTCGAATGCGCCCGCGCACGCCCTGTCCGGGAAAAGTTTCTCCGCAGGGCCCCCGACCGTCCACCGGCCGGTCACCACAAGGCCTTCCGGGGCCTCCGTCCGGCCGCCGTTCGACCACTGACGGGGTGCCAAGCTTGTCCGGAACCGGTCGCCGGAATGTCCGTCTTTCCTACTTTCGAAACCTTTGTGCGAGCGAAGACTGTGTAAACACTCGAACTGCTCCCCCTCCCGCTCTCCTCAGCAGGCGCGTTGTGGGCTTACCGTATGCCCCATGACCTCGCCCCGCTCCTACGACGGAGTCGGCTACCCCTCTCCGTCCTACTCCTCCGGCACGCCGATCTACGACAGCCTCGTGGCTGAGCGCGGCGTCCCCCAGATCGCGCCCATCAACGTGCCGGCCGCCCTGCCGCCGGCGCTGTCGTCCGGTTACGGATCCGGCCTCGGCCCGTCCTACGAGAACCGGTACGCCAACGGGTACGAAAGCGCCGGCAGCAACCTCCCCGCGCTGCCGCCCGCCCGCCTCGCCCTGGGCCCCGGCCCGAGCAGCGGCCCCTCCGCCGGCCCCGCCACGGCGTACATCCCCGCGCAGCCCGCGCCGGCGTACGCCGCCCCCCAGCCTCCGGTCCCCGGCTACGGCGCCCCCCAGCCGTACCAGCGACCGCAGCCCGGCACCCCCGCCTTCAGCCAGACCGCCGGAGGCGGCTACCAGCCGACCGGCGGCCAGAGCTTCGGCGGCCAGAACACCTTCATCGGCGCCCAGGGCGGCCAGCAGACCTTCGGCGCGCAGCCGGCCGGCGGACCGGGCGGTTTCGGCCAGGGCCAGCCCGCCGCTCCGCAGGGCTTCGGCGGCCAGCAGTCGTTCGGCGGTCCGGCCGCCGGCGGCCCCGGCTTCCAGGGCCAGGGCGGCGACCAGTCCTTCGGCGGTGCCCAGCTGCGCCCGGCCATGGCGCCGGTCGCGCCGGTCCGCCCGACGCAGCCGCAGCGCCCGGGCCCGTACGGCGAGTCCGGCCAGTTCCAGGGCGGCTACCAGCAGCAGGGCCAGGGCTACTGAGCCGCTGACACCCCGAGGCCGTCCCCCCACGCGGCCCGCACCCGCACCACCTGAGCAGCACCCGGCGCCCCCCGTACGCCGGGCGAACGGAGAAACGGGTCATCCACGGACCGCCCGGAACGCCCCCCACGGCGTCCGGGCGGTCCGTGCGCATTAGAGGGCATTCCCGGCGAACCCCCGCAGGCTGGCAGGATGGAGGAATGCACCTCACCGGACTCCACGTCTACCCCGTCAAGTCGATGTACCGCCTGAGCCCGGACACCGCCGTGGTTCACCCCTGGGGTCTGGCCGGAGACCGTCGCTGGATGCTCGCCGACGCGAACGGACGCTTCGTCAGCCAGCGCGAGGACGCGGCCCTCGCACGGGTGCGGACCGGACTGCTGCCCGACGGCGTCCTCACCCTGACCACCCCCGACGGCTCCCGGATCGAGGTCCCCGCCCCCGCTGTCGCGGCCGGCGACCCGCTCGCCGACGTCGAGGTCTGGGGAACGCGCTTCCGTGCCGCGGAGGCCGACAAGGAGACGCACCGGTGGATCGCCGAACACCTCGGCGACTACCGCCTGGTGCACCTTGACGACCCGCGCGCCCGGCCGGTCGACCCCGAGTACAGTGCGCCCGGCGACAGCGTCTCGATGGCCGACGGCTATCCGCTGCTGCTCACCACCACCGCCTCGCTGGACCGCCTCAACGAGCTGATCGCCGCCGAGAACCCGGACGGCCACGAGACCCTGCCGATGGAGCGCTTCCGTCCGAGCGTGGTGATCGGCGGCACCGAACCGTGGGCCGAGGACACCTGGCGCCGGATCCGGATCGGCTCGGTCACCTTCAAGGTGGTCAAGCCGTGCGGCCGCTGCATGATCACCACCACCGACCAGGAGACCGGCGAGCGGCGCGGCAAGGAGCCGCTGCGCACCCTGGCCCGGCACCACCGGCTGCTGCGCAAGGCCGCGTTCGGGCAGAACCTGATCCCCGAGCGGCCGGCCGGCGTCGAGGGGGACGAGCTCGGCACGCTGCGGCTGGGCGACGAGCTCGAGGTGCTCGAGGACGGGGCGCACTGGCCCGCCGACGGGCGCTGAGCGCTCGGGCCGGTTCTCCGGGAGAGTGGGCCGCTCCCGCCGACCCTCCGCGCCGGCTGCCGACGGTCGAGTACTGACCACCGACCATCGGATGCCGACCGCCGACCGCCCGTGCCGGAGGGCGGGGCGCATCGGCCCGTGGACCGGCGCCGGGCACGCGCCGCACTCCGAAACCGGCGCGCCCGGACGGAACCACCGCTGTGCGCGCTCGTTGAAACAAGTGGTCGGAACCTGTGGCGGCGCTGAGCGCTACCGGTGTCCGCGCGACCGCGGGCGGCCGGACCACCCACGTGGGCGCGCTACGGTGGGCGGACGGCCCGCGCACCCCCGCGCGTTCGGCCCGTTGATCGCCGGCTCGACGAAGGTGGGGACGACAGACCGTCATGGCTGAGCACAGGGTCCGGGTCACCCAGGACAGCGCATCCCGCTGGCGTCGCCGCGCGGGCGAGTACGACACGCTCGCGGAGGCCCTGGCCGCCGCCGAACCGGGCGACACGGTGACCGTCCGCCCGGGCACCTTCCGGGAGAACGTGCTGCTGGACAAGCCGGTGACGATCGTCCCGGCCCAGGGCCCGGGGACGGTCCGGATCGACCCGCCCTCCGGGGTGGCGCTCACCGTGACCGCCGCCGCCACCGTACGCGACCTGGTGGTCGAGGGCGGCGACAGCACCACCCCGGCCGTGCTGGTCACCGGGCCGGAGGCGACCCCCTCCTTCAGCGGCTGCCGGGTGGAGACCCGCTCGGCCACCGGCATCGAGGTCACCGGCGGCGCCCGGCCGACCCTGCGCGGCTGCGTGGTCACCAACCCGGGCGGGCTCGGGCTGCGGCTGCGCGGCCCGGACACCGCCGCCGCCTTCGAGGACTGCGAGGTCGCCGCCGCCGGCCAGGCCGGACTGGCCGTCCTCGGCGGCGCCACCGCGGCCCTGGACCGCTGCCGCGTCCACCACGCCTCCGGCGCCGGCGTCCTGCTCTCCGACCCCGGCAGCGCCGCCGAACTGACCGGCTGCGAGATCTACGAGATCCGCGGCAGCGGCGTGCAGGCCGAGGCGCAGGCGGGCGGGCGGCTGGTCGACTGCGAGATCCACCGGGTCACCGGCAACGGTCTCACCCTGGACGGCGAGGCCGAACTGGTGCTCACCGGCTGCCGGGTGCACGACCTGCCCGAGAACGGCGCCGACCTGCGCGGACGCGCCCGGCTGAGCCTCGCCAACAGCACCGTCCGGGACTTCGGGCGCGGGGCGCTGTCGGTCTGGGACCAGGGCACCGAGGCGGTCGCCGAGTCCTGCGAGATCCACGGCTCGACCGGCGAGTACCCGGCGCTCTGGGTCAGCGACGGTGCCCGGCTGACCCTCACCGACTGCTCGCTGCACGACCTGCCGGACGCCCTGTTCGTCCTCGACCGGGACTCCGCCGCCACCGCCGAGGGCTGCTCGTTCAGCCGGATCCGCAGCTCGGCGGTCTCGGTCAGCGGCGGGGCCACCGTCTCCCTGGCCTCCTGCCGGGTGCAGGAGGCGGGCACCGGGCTCTGGTTCCGCGACCACGGCAGCGGCGGACTGCTCACCGACTGCGAGATCTCCGACGTGGCCACCGGCGTGATCGTCACCAAGGGCGCCGACCCGGTGCTGCGCGCCTGCACCGTACGGGCCAGCACGGACGCCGGGGTGTACGTCTCGGCCCAGGGGCGGGGCACCTTCGAGGACTGCCGGGTCTCGCAGGGCAAGGGCTTCGGCTTCCACATCATCGACGGCTGCCGGACCCAGCTCACCCGTTGCCGGGCGGAGCACAACCAGCGGGCCGGGTTCGAGTTCTCCGAGCCGGGTCCGGTCACCGAGGGGTGCATCTCGGACGACGTCGGGGCGGCTCCGGTGCCGTCCGCTCCCGCCCCGCCCGGCGGCGGGGCGGGGCCGGGATCCGCAGGTGGGCGCGGTCCGGGGCTGGGGTCGTCGTACGGGTCCACCGACGTGCCCGCGCCGCGGACCGCCCAACTGACCACGGTGGCACCGCTGTTGGCGTCGGCCGCGGCCGGTTCGGCCGCGATCTCGCCGATCCCGGACTGCCGGCCGGCCGAGGAGGCGCTCGCCGAACTGGACTCGCTGGTCGGGCTGGCCACGGTGAAGCAGGAGGTGCGCACACTGATCGACCTGATCTCGGTCGGCCGGCGCCGCCGCCAGGCCGGGCTCAAGGCTCCCTCGCTGCGCCGCCACCTGGTCTTCACCGGCGCACCCGGCACCGGCAAGACCACCGTCGCCCGGCTGTACGGCGAGATCCTCGCCTCGCTCGGGGTGCTCCAGCGCGGACACCTGGTCGAGGTGGCACGGGTGGACCTGGTCGGCGAACACATCGGCTCCACCGCGATCCGCACCGCGGCCGCCTTCGACCGGGCGCGCGGCGGGGTGCTCTTCATCGACGAGGCGTACGCGCTCGCACCCGAGGACGGGGCGCGGGACTTCGGGCGCGAGGCGATCGACACCCTGGTCAAGCTGATGGAGGACCACCGGGACGAGGTGGTCGTCATCGTGGCCGGCTACACCGCCGAGATGGAGCGCTTCCTCTCCGCCAACCCCGGTGTCTCCTCCCGTTTCTCACGCACCATCGGCTTCCCCGACTACACGGCGGACGAGCTGCTGGAGATCGCCCGGTCGCAGTGCGCCGAGCACGAGTACGCGCTCTCCGAGGAGACGGAGGAGGCGCTGCTGGAACACTTCGGCGGGATGGAGCGCGGCCCCAACTTCGGCAACGGGCGCACCGCGCGACAGGTCTTCGAGACCATGGTCGAGCGGCACGCGGTACGGATCGCCCATCTCGCGGACCCGTCCACGGAGGAGCTCCAGCTGCTCGTCCCGGCCGACCTGCCCACGGCGCCGCTGCCGTAGGGCCCGCTGCGGTAGGGCCGGCGGCCGGGGAACTCGTCGCCGGGGAACTCGTCGCCGGGGAGCTCGTCGCCGGGGAGCTCGTCGGCCGCGCCGGGCCGTTGAGGCGGGCATGGGTGTGCTGTTGACGGGCGCGGCGGGCGGGTTGCTGCTGCCGGCCGGACTGGTCGTGGTGTTCTTCCTCGGTGCGGTGGCGCGGCGGCTGCGCGCCCGGCCGGCGGTGGGACCCGACGGCGGGCGCGGCGACGGGCGCGGCGCGGGTGCGACCGCGACGGAGGAGCTGCACGCGCTGCTCTACCCGAGCAAGCGGGTGCAGCTGGAGCAGCGACGGGTCGAGCTGGTGCTGCGGGACGACGAGCACGACGGCGCGCCGAAGCGGACGGGGATCGACCTTGCGGGCGGTCGGGCGGTGATCCGGCGGGTGGCGGGCACCGGCTGACGGCTGACGGCTGACGACGAACAGGCGACAGCGAACAGATAACAGATAACAGACGACAGACGACAGCTGACAGAGTTTGAAATCTGTCAGCTGTCGTCTGTCCGCCGGCCGGCGCGTCAGCCCGTCCAGGCGCCGTCGGCCAGGAAGGACTCCAGGGCCGCCCGGTAGGGCGCGATGTCGATCCGCTCGCCCGCCAGCCAGTCGTCCGAGTAGTACTTGTCCAGGTAGCGGTCCCCCGGGTCGCAGATCAGGGCGACCACGCTGCCCGTCCGCCCGGTCGCCCGCATCTCGGCGACGATCCGCAGCGCGCTCCACAGGCCCGTCCCGGTGGAGGCCCCCGCCTTCTTGCCGAGCACCTGCTCCAACACCCGGACGGCGGCGATCGACGCGGCGTCCGGCACCTTCATCATCCGGTCGATCGCCCCGGGGACGAAGCTCGGCTCCATCCGCGGCCGTCCGATGCCCTCGATCCGCGAGCCGCTCTCGCAGACGGCCTCCGGATCGTGGCGCACCCAGCCGTCGAAGAAGCAGGAGTTCTCCGGGTCCGCGACGCAGATCCGGGTGTCGTACTGCATGTAGTGCACGAACCGGGCGATGGTCGCCGAGGTGCCGCCGGTCCCGGCCGTGGCCACGATCCAGGCCGGCTCGGGGTGCGGCTCCAGGCGCAGCTGGGCGAAGACCGACTCGGCGATGTTGTTGTTGCCGCGCCAGTCGGTGGCCCGCTCGGCGTAGGTGAACTGGTCCATGTAGTGCCCGCCGGTCTCCTCGGCGAGCCGGGCGGAGGCCTCGTACACCTCGTCCGAACGCTCGACCAGGTGACACTCGCCGCCGTGGAACTGGATCAGGTCGATCTTGGACTGGCTGGTGCTCTTGGCCATCACGGCGATGAACGGCACGCCGACGAGCTGGGCGAAGTACGCCTCGGAGACGGCGGTGGAGCCGCTGGAGGCCTCGATCACCGGCTTGCCGGGCCGGATCCAGCCGTTGCAGAGCCCGTAGAGGAAGAGCGAGCGGGCCAGGCGGTGCTTGAGCGAGCCGGTCGGGTGGGTGGACTCGTCCTTGAGGTAGAGGTCGATCCCCCACTCCGCGGGCAGCGGGAAGCGCAGCAGATGGGTGTCGGCGGAGCGGTTGGCGTCGGCCTGGACCTTGCGCACCGCCTCCTTGAGCCAGGCGCGGTACTCCGGGTCGGAGCGGTCGACGTCGGCGGTCGGCTCGATGCCGGACTGGGTGCTCATGGTCGCTGTCTCCCTCGTGATGGCCCCCCGATGCTCACTACGAGTGTATGAGAGTGACGATAAGTGACCGTTTTCGAAGAGCCAGCTTCCGCTTATCGCCGTCAGGGCAGATCTGGTCACCGTCGGGGGCGGAACCCATCGACCAGGGCAGACCCGATCGCTGTCAGGGCAGCACCGGCACCGACTGCGGGTCCGCCAGGTACGGCCCCCAGCCCAGCTCGGCCGCGCCCGCGAGCGCGCCGTGCGCCAGCTCCGCGCCGACGATCGGCACCCGGCCGCTGCGCCCCCACAGGCTGCGCTCGGCGACCACCGACCGCAGCCGGTCGGGCGCGGCCTCCAGCAGGTGGAGGTGAAGCCCGCTGAGGACCACCCGGTCGGGGTTGAGGATGTTGGCGACGCCCGCCAGGCCGAGTCCGAGCCGGTCGATGACGTGCTCCACCGCCGCCCGCGCCCGGTCGTCCGTCGCGGCGGCCCGGCACAGCTCGCGCGCCTGGTCGAGCAGCGGGCGTCCCGGTTCCGGGGTGAGCCCGGCGGCGGTGAACAGCGCGTCGGGGTCGGTCTCGGAGTTCAGGCAGCCCCGGTTGCCGCACATGCAGGGCCGTCCCTGCGGGTCGACGGTGAGGTGGCCGACCTCCAGGGCGAGGCCGGCGCTGCCGGTGTGCAGGTGTCCGTCGATGACCAGCGCGCCACCGACGCCGCGGTGGCCGGAGGTGACGAAGAGCAGGTGGCGGGCGCCGCGGCCGGCGCCGTGCCGGTACTCGGCGAGCGCGGCCAGGTTGGCGTCGTTGGCGATCGCGGTGGGCAGCGGGCGCAGCGCCTTCGGGCCGTGGTCGGCGCGTCCGACCTCGACGTCGTACAGGTCGGCGACCGGGGTGCCGCTGGGCCAGGCGAAGTGCAGCGCGGCGAGGGCGGTGCCGTCCGGCTCGGTGACCGGGTTGGGCAGCGCGAGCGCGGCGCCCAGGCAGCGGCGGTCGGTCGCGCGGGCGAGTTCGGCACCGGCCACGGCGACGGCGCGCAGCATCCGGACCGGGTCGGTGGCGGCGGGCAGCGGCAGGTGGACGGGCGGGTCGAGCAGTCCGCCGAGGCCGGCCAGGGTGACGCTCAGTCCGTCGGCGTGGATCTGCCCGGCGACCACGACCGGGCCGTTCGGGTCGATCGCGAGCCGGTGCGACGGGCGGCCGCGGCCGCCGCCGGCCGGGCGCGAGTCGACGGTGATCAGGCCGAGCGCCTCGAGTTCGGCGGTGACCGCGCCGGCGGTGGCCCGGGTGACGTCCAGCGCGCGGGTGAGCGCCGAGCGGGTCGGCGTCTGGCCGGTGTGGATCAGGGAGAGCGCTGGGCCGAGCAGCGTCCGGCCCCGGTCGGGAGCCGCGCGGCGGTGGTTGTCGCGCTGCGCGTCGGAGTCGTTCCCGGTACCGGGCCTCGGGCTTGATGGTGAGAGCTGCACGCCCCTATTGTGACTTTGTGTCGCTTCGAAACAAAATCGGTTCACGCACCCGGCCCGATCGCCCCTCCTCCCAGTCTCGCAGCACACCCCCGGTGACGGACAGCCCCTGGGGTCCTGCACGCATCGCCCTCACCGCGTTCTTCGCCGTCGACGGCTTCCTCTTCGCCTCCTGGGTCGTCCGCATCCCGGACATCCGCAGTCAGGTCAGCGCCTCGCACAGCGCCCTCGGGCTCGCCCTGCTCTGCCTGTCCATCGGCGCCGTCCTCACCATGCCCGTGATCGGCCGACTCTGCCTGCGGTACGGCTCCCGGCCGGTGACAGTCGGCTCGCTCGCCCTGCTCAGCCTCGCCGTGCTACTGCCCGCGCACGCCCACTCGGTCACCGCGCTCGGCGGGGTGCTGCTGCTGTTCGGCGCGGGGTACGGCGGGGCCAACGTCGCGATGAACAGCGCCGCCGTCGACCTGGTCGCGCAGCTGCGGCGGCCCGTGATGCCCAGCTTCCACGCCGGGTACAGCTTCGGCGGGCTGGTCGGCACCGGCGTCAGCGGACTGCTCGCCGGCCCACTGAGCACCGCGTGGGCACTCGCGCTCAGCGCGGCGCTGGGCATGGCCGTCACCGTCGGCGCGGGCGTCGTCCTGCTGCGCAGCCCGGCGGCGGCAACGGTCACACCGGGCCATACGGACCGTACGAGCGACACGGGCCGCACGGGCCGCACGGGCCGCACGGGCCGCACGGCGGAACCGTCCGGGACCGCCCGGCCGGACGCGGGCTCGACCCGCCCCCGCACCCGCCTGCTCGTCCTGCTGCTCGGCCTCACCGCGCTCTGCACCGCGTACGGCGAGGGCGCGATCGCCGACTGGGCCACGCTCCACCTCACCGACGACGTCCGGGCGAGTTCCGTGGTGGCCGCCACCGGCTACGGCGCGTACGCGTTCGCGATGGCCGGCGGGCGGGTCGGCGGCACCTGGCTGTCCATCAGGCTCGGCCAGGCCCGGCTGATGCTGTTCGGCGGGCTGACGGCGGCGGTCGGCATGCTGGTCGCCGCCCTGGCGCCGGTGGTGCCGGTGGCGATCTGCGGGTTCGTGCTGGTCGGCCTCGGCCTGGCCAACCTCTTCCCGCTCGCCATCGCCCGGGCCGGTGCGGCGGGCGGGCCGCAGGGCGTCGCGTTCGCCTCCTCGCTCGGCTACGGGGGGATGCTGATCGGCCCGGTGGTGATCGGCTTCCTCGCCGACGCGGCCGGACTGCCGCTGGCCCTCACCACGGTCACCCTCGCGGCCACGGTGGCGGCGCTCCTGCCGCTGTCGGTCGGACGGCGGGTGACGGACGACCGGTGACGGTCGACAGGCAACGGATGACAGGGAACAGCGAACAGATGACAGCCGACAGATAACAGCCGACAGACACTGAAATCTGTTATCTGTCACCTGCCATCCGTCATCCGCCGTGTGACAGGATGCGAGGCCATGACGACCAGCGAACGCTTCCAGGTACTGCGGGCGGGCGAGCGCCCGGCGACGGCGTGGCTCAACGGGGGCGGGGTGACCAGGGAGGTCGCCGGGTTCCCGGTCGGCGCCGGACTGGACGCCTTCGACTGGCGGGTCAGCCTCGCGGACGTCGCCTCGGCGGGGCCGTTCTCCCCGTTCCCCGGGATCGACCGGGTGATCACCCTGGTCGAGGGCGCCGGCATGGCGCTCACCGTCGACGGTACCGAGCAGCTGGTCGACGCGCCGTTCCGGCCGTTCGCCTTCTCCGGCGACGCCACCACCGACTGTCGGCTGCTGGCCGGCCCGGTGGTGGACTTCAACGTGATGACGCGCCGCGGGCGGGTCGAGGCCGCGGTCGACCTGGCCACCGCGGCCACCACGGTCGACGTCCTGGACGGGAGCACCGCCCTCCTGGTCTGCCTCGTCGGCACCGCCACCATCCACGGCGCCTCCATCCACGGCGCCTCCGTCGACGGCGGCACCGTCGACGGCGTCGAACTCGCCCGCTACGACGCCGCGTTGATCGACACCCCGGGCACGTACGAGCTGCACCCGGACGGCACCACCGCCGTCATCGCCTTCCGCACCGCGCCCTGAGAGCCGATCAAGGGCCGCACCACCGAACAGCGGCGCTCCCACCTCCCGGGACCACCCCGGGGGCAGGAGCGCCGCCGCCGCTTCACCCGCAGAACACCGGCGTGGCGTGCCCCGGATCCAGCGCGTTGGTGACCAGGTGCAGCGCCGTCGGCGAGAACGCGATCCCGACGTGCTCCACCAGCGAGACCGGGCAGTGTTCCTGCACCACCTGGTTGTCGACGTCCGGGCCGCTCAGGAACTGGGTCCGCCACGGGGTGACGACTTCATCGAGGACCGTCGAGATCACCGTGTAGCGCACACCCGGTACGGTGTCGGGCCGGGAGGCCATCACCGTGTTGAAGTCGGAGCCCACCGCCTGGTCCCGGCAGGCCTTGCAGACCGTGTAGACCAGGTCCGCGACGCCCGGGAAGTACGGCACCAGGTTGGTGATCCCGTCGAGCGTCGTGCCGTGGTTGGACGGCACCAGCCCGACCAGCCTGCCGACCTTGGACCCGCCACCGAGGAACTTGAGGTAGTAGTTCGGCAGCATGCCGCCCTGCGAGTGCCCGACGATGTCGACCTTGGCCGCGCCGGTCGCGGTCCGCACCAGGTCCACGAACCGGCCGAGTTGGGCCGCCGACTCCGGCACCGGCCCGAGGCCGCCGATCGGCAGCAGCAGGCCGCTGCCGCTGGAGGTGACGCCGGGGATCATCCCGTAGTCGAGGGCGAAGACGCAGTACCCGAGGCTCTTCAGCAGCGGGGAGAGCGCCAGCCAGTTCTCGTAGCGGTTGGCGAAGGTGCCGTGCACCAGGACGACCGGGTCGGGGTGCGCGGTGGTCGGCCGGCAGGTCCAGTCGTTGGCGCCGGGCGGCGAGGCCACCGTGTCGCCGTCCGGCGGCAGTTCGGCGGACGAGGCGGACGAGCTGGACGAGGCGGACGCTGCGGCCGAGCCGGACGAGGTGGATGCTGCGGCCGCGACGGCCGAGGCGCTCGCGACGGGCACGGCGGCGCTCGCCGGCGACACCGTCGCACCGGCCAGCACCGCCCCCGCCAGCAGCAGCGCACCCAGCGCGCCTGCGCCCCTGCGGCGCACCGGAGTTGCGGAGAAGCGGAGAAGTGGGGTTCTCAACTGTTGCCTCCACAGCGGAAGTTTGTTACCAACAGGTAACCCGAGGGCACCATCATGCGGTCGCCCCTCCGGCCCGGCCCTTGGGCGTCCCCCAGACCTGGACGGTGTTCTCTGTGACCGGTCACAACGCACCCCACCCCGCACCCCCGAACACCTCCGACCGGACGCCGGACTGGCGCGTCCCGGTGATCGGCGGGCTCCCGGCCGACCAGCGACTGCTCGGCGGCGTACGGGAGCTGGCCGAGACCGTGGTCGCCGCCCTGCTGGAGCGGGTACCGGTCTACCGCCGACTGCCCCGCGAACAGCTCACCGGCGAGCTGACCCGGGACACCGAGCGCCGCATCCGCGCCCTCGCCCACACCGTACGGACCGGACTCCCCGCCCCCGCCGAGGAGTTCACCGCCGTCCGGGAGGCCGCCGCCCGGCGGGCCGAGGAGGGCCTGCCGCTGGACGCCGTCCTGCTCGCCCACCACCTCGGACTGGAGGTCTGCTGGGAGTTCGCCACCCGGCACGCCCGGGACGACGACGCCGCCGACCTGCTCGCCCTCAACCGGCTGCTGCTCGACCAGCTCCGCCAGGCCGTCACCGCCGCCGGGGCGGGCTACCTGGACGGCCGCCGCCCGGCCACCGGCCGACGGGACTCGGCCCGGCACTCCCTGCTCGGCGCGCTGCTCGCGGGCACCCCCGCCGACGCGGCCGCCGAGCGCGCCGGGCTCCGCCTGTCCACCGGGTACACCGTGCTCTGCCTGTCCCTCGCCGACCACCCCGACGAGCACTCCCCCGGTGTCGATCCGGGCATCGCCGCCCTCCGCAAGCTCCGCCGGTTCGAGGCCGAACTCGACCACCGCACCCGGCAGTCGGCGCTCACCGCGCTCACCCCCACGGGCGGCCTGGTGCTCGTCCCGTTCGGACCGTCACCCGGTCCGGACGAGGACGGGGCCGGCGAGGCGCCGTGGCCGCTGCTCGCCGCCGCCCTCGCCGCGGCGGCCCGGGCGGCCGGCGTTCCCGTCCTGGCCGGGGCCGCGCCCGCCACCCCCGCCGAGGTGCCCGGCGCGGCCGCTCTCGCCTACGAAGTCCTCGACGTGGCAAGGGCGTTCGGCCGACCGCCGGGGCTGCACCGGCTGGACGACGTCCTGCTGGAGTACCAGCTCACCCGCCCCAGCCAGGCCCGCTCCCGGCTCGCCGCCCTGCTCGAACCGCTCGCCGACGCCGGGGAGTTGCTCATCACCCTGCACACCCACCTGGCCGGCGGCCTGAACCGCCGCCACACCGCGAGCGCCCTGCACCTGCACCCGAACACCGTCGACTACCGGCTGCGCCGGATCGCCGCACTGACCGGCCTGGATCCGGCCCGCCCCGCCGACCTCCCGCGGATCGCCGCCGCCATCGCCGCCCGTACCGCCGAACAGGCCTCCCTCGCCGGGTAGTTCGGGACGACTGCCAGCACCGGGCCGGTGCCCGGCGACCGACTTCAGCCCTGCTCCCCCGGCAACCGCAGGTCCCAGCCGACCAGGGCGCGCAGCTGCTCCGCGGTCACGCCGTCCGGCACCGGCTGCGGAGCGTCGTGGCGCAGCGGCGGCTGCCAGCCCTCCTCCTCCGTCCAGCGGCGCACCACCTTGGCCGGCGCCCCGGCGACCACGCTGTGGTCGGGAACGTCGCCGCGCACCACGGCACCCGCCGCGACCACCACGTTGCGGCCGATCCGCGCCCCCGGCAGGATCACCGCGCCGGTGCCGATCCAGCTGCCCGTGCCGATCTCCACCGGTTCGTTGCGCGGCCACTGCTTGCCGATCGGCAGCTCGGTGTCCCGGTACTCGTGCGACTGGTCGCTGATATACACGCCGGGGCCGGTCCACACGTCGTCGCCGATGACGATCGACTGGTGGCCGACGATGTGGCTGTCCCGGCCGATCACGCAGCCGCCGCCGATCCGCACGATCGGCTCCGGCCCGAGGTCGAGCCCGGGCAGGAAGCCCGCGCTGATGGTGACCCGCTCGCCGATGATCGAGAACGGCCCGATGGTGATCCACTGCTCGTTGAACACCGCCCCGAGCGGGAAGCTGAGCGTCGTGCCGTCCCCCAGCTCGCCGAACCGGTACGGGCCGGGGTTGCGGCTGGTGACCGCTCCGGTCCGCTGCACCCAGCGCCAGCCCCGGTGGACGAGGCGTCCGGCGGCGCGGCGGCCACCGGTCCGGACGGCTGAGACGAGCGAACGGGTTATCGGCATGCGCTCACGTTACCGGCCCGTAGCATCCGCCCGTCCGCCGGGAGGCAACCGGAGGAATGTCCGAAATCCGCGACCGGCGGACCGGCCGCGATGGAAGACTCCGTCCCATGGAGATCACCGAGCACATCGACGCGCTGCGCCGCGAGGGCACCAGGCTCGCCGAGGCCGCGGCCCGTACCGAGTTGTCCGCCCCCGTACCGACCTGTCCGGACTGGCAGCTGACGAAGCTGCTGCAGCACATCGGCTCCGTCCACCGCTGGGCCGCCGCGATCGTGTCCGGAGGCGCGCCGACCCCGCCGGACGAGGCGGACGCGCAGGCCGCCGTCGGGCCGCTGCCCTCGAACACCGAGCTGCTCGACTGGTACCGCGAGGGCCACGCCGCGCTGGTGGACACCCTCACCGCGGCGCCCGCCGACCTCGAGTGCTGGACCTTCCTGTCCTCGCCCAGCCCGCTGGCGTTCTGGGCCCGGCGCCAGGCGCACGAGACCGCCGTGCACCGCCGCGACGCCGACGCGGCCGCCGGGGTGCCCGGTCCGGTCGTGGACACCGCGCTCGCCCTCGACGGCATCGACGAACTGGTGAGCGGCTTCACGACCCTCGGCCGGTCCAAGCTGCGCAGCGACCGGCCGCGCACCCTCCTGGTCCGGGCCACCGACGGCCCCGGCTCCTGGCACCTGACGATCACCCGGGAAGCGCCGGCCGTCACCACCGGCGAGGGCCCCGAGCCGGCCGATCTGACCCTCGCCGGCCCGGCCCACGAGCTCTACCTCCTGCTGTGGAACCGGCTGTCCGCCCAGCAGGCCGGGGAGGTCAAGGCGATCGGCGACCAGAGCCTGCTCGCCCTCTGGAGCGAGACGGCGGCGGTCCTCTGACCGTGCCGGCCGCGACCCCTGCGCTCGGGTCGTCACGCCCGGGGGCGGCGACGCCCCCGGGCGAACGGGCACCCGGGAAACCCGGCCCTCAGCGCACCCAGCGCGCGGGCCGCTTCTCCAGGAACGAGCGCATCCCCTCCTGCGCCTCCGCCGAGCCGAAGAGCCGCGCCGACAGCTCCACCAGCTCCTCCGCGTCCCGCTCGAAGGAGCGCACCACCTCGGCGTTGGCCAGCCGCTTCGACTCCGCCAGGCCCTGCGGGGAGCCCAGGCGCAGCGCGTCCAGCAGGCCCTTGAGCGCCACGTCGGCGGCCTCGGCGGAGTCGGTGGCGCTGGTGATCAGCCCGATCCGGGCGGCCTCGGCGGCGTCGAAGACCTCGCCGGTGAGGTAGTAGCGGGAGGCGGCGCGCGGGTCCAGCTTCGGGCGCAGCGGCAGCGAGATGACGGCGGGCGCGAGGCCGAGCCGCACCTCGGTGAAGGCGAAGGTCGAGGCCGGTCCGGCGACGGCGAGGTCCGCCGCGCCGACCAGGCCGAGGCCGCCGGCCCGGACGTGGCCGTGGATGACGGCGATCACCGGCTTGGCGCAGTCCACGATCGCCCGCTGGAGCTCGACCAGGCCGCGCGGGCCGACCGTCGGGTCCGCGCCGGTCGCCTCGGAGAGGTCCGCGCCCGCGCAGAACACCTTGCCGGTGTGCCCGAGCACCACGGCGCGGACCTCCGGGTCGGCTGCGGCGGAGGCCAGTCCGGCGTGCAGCTCGGCCATCAGCCGGGTGGAGAGCGCGTTGCGGTTGTGCGGCGAGTCGAGGGTGAGGGTGGTGACGGCGTCGGCGGTGCTGACGTGGACGAGGGGCGCTGCGCTGGTCATCGGCGGGGCCTGCCTTCCGGCTGAGGGTGGGTCGGACTGCGGACGCGGTCCGGGAGGTGCCCGGACGACGCCCGGACGACTCTGGCACGCCCACCCGCCCCTCGGCCAGAGCGAGCCGGAGCCCCCGGGCCGTCGGGCTTGCCTGCCCGAGGGGGCATGGATCAGGATCCGTCCCATGACCACCTCTCACCTCACCCGCATCACGGAGCCGCCCGGAGTCGCGCCCGGCACCGGCTACACCCAGGTCGTCGCCGGAAGCGGCCGACTGGTCCAGGTGTCCGGGCAGGTCCCGTTCGACGAGAACCGGGACCTGGTCGGCCCGGGGGATCCGAAGGCGCAGGCGCGGCAGGTCTTCGAGAACCTCCGCCGCTGCCTGGCCGCCGCCGGGGCCGGGTTCGAGGACGTCGTGAAGTTCACCTACTTCATGACCGACATCGCCCACCTCGCCGTGGTCCGCGAGATCCGCGACGAGTACCTGGGCTCCGTTCCGCCGCCCGCTTCCTCCGCCGTGCAGGTCTCGGCGCTGTTCCGGCCCGACGTGCTGATGGAGATCGAGGCGATGGCGATCGTCCGCGAGTAGCGGGAGCGGCGGGAGCACCAGGGAATAGCGGAGCGACGGGGGCGGCGAGACGGCGGGAGCATCGGGGACAACTCCCAAGTGGTACAGACCTGTTGACGCATTGGTCCAGTCCTCCTACAGTTCCCATGCCTTGCCTCCCCACGGCACAGGCATCGATCGCACACGGATCAACCGCACGGATCAACCAAGGTTCTACGTCACCCTGTTCAACCCCCACAGTCACAGGGAGAACCATGTCCGCTCGATCCCGGGCCGGGCGCCCGCGCGTGCGCAGCAGACTGCTGGCACTGCTCTCCGTCCTGCTCCTGCCCCTCGCCGCGCTCACCGCGCTGGCCGCCCCGGCGAACGCCGCCGGAAAGCTCACCGCCACCTTCACCACGGCCGACAACGGCTCCTGGTGGCAGGGCACCTACATCGTCCACAACGACAACGCGACCGCGGTGAGCGGCTGGACCCTGGAGTTCGACCTCCCGGCCGGCGTCACCATCGGCAACAGCTACAACGGCACCGCCACCGTGAGCGGCCGGCACGTCACCGCCACCGCGGCGTTCTACAACTCCACCGTCAACGCCCACGGCACCACCGAGCCGTACAGCTTCTGGTTCGTCGGCAACGGCCCGGTCACCGCCCCGCTCAACTGCCGTGTCAACGGCGACAAGTGCGACGGCAGCGCGGACGTCCCGCCATCCGCGCCGGGCACCCCGACGGTCACCGAGTCCACCGCGCACACGCTCGCCCTGAGCTGGCCGGCCGCCACCGGCGGGGACTTCCCGGTCGCCTCCTACGACGTGCTGAGCGGTAGCACGGTGCTCGCCTCCAGCCCGTCCACCGGCGTGCTGGTCACCGGCCTCACCCCGGCCACCTCGTACACCCTGACCGTCCGCGCCAAGGACAGCCGCGGCAACACCGGCCCGCTCAGCGCGGGTGTCACCGCGTCCACCTTCGACCCGTCCACCGACACCTCGCCGCCCACCGCACCGGCCAACCTCCGGGCCACCACGGTCGGTTCGACGGACGTGACGCTCGCCTGGAACGCCTCCACCGACAACGTCCGGGTGGCAGCGTACGACGTCTACCAGGGCGGCACCCTGGTGGCCACGGTCACCGGCAGCACGCTCGGCGCGACCGTCGGCAGCCTCTCCCCGTCCACCGCCTACACGTTCACCGTGAAGGCCCGGGACGCCGCCGACAACACCTCGCCCGCCTCCGCCCCGCTCACCGTGACCACCTCGGACCTGGTCGGCGCCGGGAAGTACGCCCGGGTCGGCTACTTCGTCCAGTGGGGCATCTACGGCCGCCAGTACTTCGTCAAGAACCTGGACACCTCGGGCGCCGCCGCCAAGCTCGACGTCGTCAACTACGCCTTCGAGAACATCGATCCGGTCAACCTGACCTGCCAGGCCGGCGTCACCAAGGGCACCACCGCCAACCCGGAGGACCCGGACCAGGGCACCGGCGCCGGTGACGCCGACGCGGACTACGGCCGGGCGATGAGCGCCGACCAGTCGGTGGACGGCGTGGCCGACGACGGCTGGGGCAAACTCCGCGGCAACCTCAACCAGTTGAAGAAGCTGAAGGCCAAGTACCCCAACCTGAAGGTGGTCGTCTCGCTCGGCGGCTGGACCTACTCCAAGTACTTCTCCGACGCCGCCGCCACCGACGCGTCCCGCCAGAAGTTCGTCAAGTCCTGCGTCGACACCTGGATCAAGGGCAACCTGCCGGCCTACAACGGCGCCGGCGGCGACGGCGTGGCAGCGGGCATCTTCGACGGCATCGACCTCGACTGGGAGTGGCCCGGCTCCGCCGACGGCCACCCGGGCAACCACTGGAGCGCCAACGACAAGGGCAACCTGACCCTGCTGCTGGCCGAATTCCGCAAGCAGCTGGACGCGTTGGGCGGCTCGCACAAGTTGCTCACCGCCTTCACCCCGGCCGACCCGGCGAAGGTCGCGGCCGGCTGGGACCTCTCGAAGATCTTCGGCTCGCTGGACATCGCCAACGTCCAGGGCTACGACTTCCACGGCTCGGGCAGCGACAACTCCTGGGAGCCGAACCGCACCGGCCACGCCTCCAACCTCTACCAGGACCCGAACGACCCGTACGCCACCCACTTCAGCGTGGACACGGCCGTCCAGACGTACCTGAACGCCGGGGTCAACCCGCGCAAGCTGACCATCGGCTTCCCGTTCTACGGGCGCGGCTGGCAGAGCGTCGCGGACGGCGGCGCGAACGGCGCCTGGCAGTCCGCGAACGGCGCCGCACCCGGCCAGTTCAGCGACGAGGCCGGCACCCGCGGGTACAACAACCTGATCACCAGCCTCTCCGGCCTCAAGGTCTACCACGACCCCAAGTCCGTTGCGACGTACGGCTACACGGGAGCCGGCGGGCAGTGGTGGACCTTCGACGACGCCTGGTCGATCTCACAGAAGACCGCCTACCTCAAGTCGAAGAACCTGCTCGGCGGCATGATCTGGGAGATGTCCGGCGACACCCCGTCCGGCACCCTGATGTCCGCACTGGATACCGGGCTCAAGTAGCGCTCCCCGCAAGGGAAGCGGGGCCGGTGCCCCTCCCGCGCACGGAGGGACACCGGCCCCGCTCCACAGCGTCACGAGCTCACGACGCCACGACGGCCGCCCTACCGTGAGGCCATCGACGCCAGCCGCCGCGCGGCCCGGTACTGCCGCAGCACCTGGGCGAAGGAGGTGTGCCCCTGGGTGGTCCGGGCGAAGGCCCGCCAGGCCGGCGGCACCAGGCAGACCGCCGCGTGGAACAGGTACGGCCGCCGCTCGAAGGCGCCCAGCAGCTGCTTGCCCGCGCGCATCTCCACGCCCAGCCCGGCCTTGACCGCGAACGCGTAGTTCAGCGCCTCGCGCCGCACCGCCGCCGCGTTGCCCGCCTCGGCGACCTGCACCGCCCACTCGCCGGCCAGCCGGCCCGAGCGCAGCGCGTACGAGATGCCCTCGCGGGTCCACGGCTCCAGCAGTCCGGCCGCGTCCCCGGCGACCAGCACCCGGCCGCGGGAGAGCGGCGAGTCCTCGGTCCGGCAGCGGGTCAGGTGCCCGGACTCGACCTGCGGGGTGAACCCGGACAGGCCCAGCCGGCGGATGTAGTCGGCGAGGTACTGCTTGGTCCGCTCGCCGTCGCCGCGCGCCGAGATGACGCCGACGGTCAGGCTGCTGGTCTCGGTCTTCGGGAACACCCAGCCGTAACTGCCGGGCAGCGGGCCCCAGTCGAGGTGGATCCGGCCCGCCCAGTCGGCCGCGACCTGGGCCGGCACCGGGATCTCGGCCTCCAGGCCGAGGTCGATCTGGTCGAAGGTGACGCCGACGTGCCGGCCGATCCGGCTCGCACTGCCGTCCGCACCGACCACCGCGCGGGCCTCGAAGGTGCGCCCGTCGGCAGCCGTCACCAGGGCCGTCCGGTGCTCCCCGCCGCGCTGCTCGACGCCGGTGACGGTCACTCCGGTGACCAGCACCGCCCCGGCCTGCTTGGCCGCCTGCACCAGGCGCAGGTCGAACTCGTCCCGGTTGACCAGGCCGAACAGCATCCGCTTGGACCGCCGCGTACGGGTGTACCTCCCGTTGTAGGCGAAGGTGACGGCGTGCACCCGGTCCTGCAGCGGCAACCGGAAGTCCGGCGGCAGGCTGTCCCGGGAGGGGCCGATGATGCCGCCGCCGCAGGTCTTGTACCGGGGGTGTTCGGCCTTGTCGAGCAGCAGCACCCGGCGGCCCTGGGCCGCGGCGGCGTGCGCGGCCGAGGAGCCCGCCGGTCCGGCGCCGACCACCACGACGTCCCAGACGCCGTCCAGCGGCGCGGCCGCGTCGTCGGTCGGACCGCCCTCGGCCGGGCTGTCGAGCGGGCTACGGGAATCGGAGCTTCCGGAGTCAGTCACGTCGAGCAATCCTATGCGTCCGGCCGCGCCGGTCGAGCGCGCCGCCCCCGCACCGGCGCCACCCGGTCGTACGGCCCGCCCGAAGGCGGCCCGTCCCCTCGGAGGCCCGGTCCGCGGCCCACCCTCGGAACTCCCTGTTCCGCTCCACCTATGATCGGCACTACCGCAAACCGCCTCCTCCGCCCGCACCACCCCAAGGGCGGACCGTCCCCCCGGAGCCCCGATGTCACAGCCCCTGGCCGACGCCGTCCGATCCCTGATGGACCGTGCCCGCACCGACCTCGCCGAGCTGGTCGCCTTCCCGTCGGTCGCCGACCCGCGCCAGTTCCCGGTCGAGGAGTGCGAGAAGGCCGCGCGCTGGGTCGCCGACGCCTTCGCCGCCGAGGGCCTGACCGGCATCCGGCTGCTGGACACCCCGGACGGCACCCAGTCCGTCTACGGCGAGCTGCCCGGCCCCGAGGGCGCGCCGACCGTCCTGCTCTACTCCCACTACGACGTCCAGCCCCCGCTGGACGAGAACGCCTGGCACAGCCCCGCCTTCGAGCTGACCGAGCGCGACGGCCGCTGGTACGGGCGCGGCGCCGCCGACTGCAAGGGCAACATCCTGATGCACCTGACGGCGCTGCGGGCGCTGCGTCAGGTCCACGGCGACGCCTACCCGGTCGGTCTGAAGATCATCGTCGAGGGCTCCGAGGAGCAGGGCACCGGCGGCCTGGAGCGCTACGCCGAGGCCCACCCCGAGCTGCTCGCCGCCGACGCCATCATCATCGGCGACACCGGCAACTTCGCCCCCGGCCTGCCCACCGTGACCACCTCGCTGCGCGGCATGACGATCGTCGAGGCCACCGTCACCACGCTGGCCGGCAACCTGCACTCCGGGGCCTTCGGCGGCGCCGCCCCCGACGCGCTCCAGTCCCTGGTCCGGATGCTGGCCTCGCTGCACGACGAGAACGGCGACGTCGCGGTGGCCGGCCTGACCGCCGACCAGACCTGGACCGGCGTCCAGTACCCGGAGGAGCAGTTCCGCTCCGACGCCAAGGTGCTCGACGGCGTCGCCCTGACCGGCACCGGCACCCTCGCGGACCGCCTCTGGGCCCGCCCGGCCGTCACCGTCCTCGGCATCGACGCCCCGCCGGTGATCGGCGCCACCTCCTCCGTCCAGGCCACCGCCAAGGCCCTGATCAGCCTGCGCGTCGCGCCGGGCACGGACGCGGGCGCCGCCCAGGACGCCCTGGTCGCCCACCTGGAGGCGCGGGTCCCGCTCGGCGCCCGGCTCACCGTCGAGCGCCAGGGCAACGGCGCCCCGTTCCGCGCCGACACCAGCGGCCCGGCGTACGAGGCGATGGGCGAGGCGATGGCCGAGGCCTTCGGGACGCCCATGGTCGCCTCCGGCGAGGGCGGCTCGATCCCGCTCTGCAACACGCTGCGCTCGCTCTACCCGCAGGCCGAGATCGTGCTGATCGGCGTCGAGGAGCCGACCACCCAGATCCACGCGGTCAACGAGAGCGTCGACCCGCGGGAGCTGGAGCAGATGGCCCTCACCGAGGCGCTGTTCCTCCGCCGCTACGCCGAACTGCGCTCCGTCTGACGGACCTTCGCAGCGACGTCCCGAGGCTCTTCGCGGAGGACGTCCGGCCGCCCGCCGCGCAACCGGCGGGCGGCCGCCAGCACCGCCGCGTAACCGACCGCGCCCACCGCGAGCCCGGCCCCGGCGCCGAAGCAGACCTCCGGCACCAGGTTCCGCCGCAGCGGAGCGAGCCGGTGCAGCACCCCGGCGGCCGTCGCCGCGCCCAGCGTCGCGACGGCCGCCCGCCGGACCCGGGGCGCCAGCCGCACGGCCGGCCGCACCGGCTCGACGGCCCGCACCGCCCGCGCCGCCCAACCGCCCAGCGCCGCCAGGGCGAGCGCCGAACTGCCGTACTGCAGCGCCTCGTACAGCGGGACCCCGGCCACCGGGCGGTCCAGGACGGGCAGCAGCCGCACCCCCAACCGGTCCCCGTGGGTGAACGCGTCCCAGCCGACGTGGGTGGCCGCCCCGATCGCCGCCGAGGCCGCGAACCACGCCGTGCCACCGACCGCACCGCCGACCGCACCGGCGTCCGCGGGGCCTGCGGCGTTCCCGGCCCGCCGGACGGTCAACGCCTCGGCGCCGCCCGCCCACCGCTCGGGCAGCAGCGCCACCAGCGGCCCGCGCAGCAGCCCGTGCCAGCCGGCCACCAGCGCGCCGGCGATCGCCACGTCCACCGTCGGCACCGCCCACCAGCGGTGCGTGAGCCCGCCCTGGCCGTACACCCCGGGCAGCAGGGACTCGGCGAAGAACGGCACGTCCGGCGCCATCGACCCGGCGACCAGCGCCGACGCCACCAGGGGCCCGCGCGCCCCGGCGGCGCGCAGCAGGGGCAGGACGGCGGCGGGGTGGCTCAACGTGAAGGGCATGCCCCCATCCTGCCGCCCGGGACCGCGGCGCGCCGCGCCGGGAGGCGCACCACGGTCCCTCCACCAGCCCCCGGCCCCGCGCCGACCGGCCGCTACGCCGCGTCCGCCGTGCTCGCCAGCCCCACGGCCACCCGGCTCCCCGCCTCCAGGTACCGCAGCTCGCCGCTCCGCCGCGCGTCCAGCGCGGCCGCCAGCCGCCGGTAGCGTCCCGGGGGCAGCAGCTCCCCGGCCTCGTCCAGGGTGACGAAGCGACAACCGCGCAGCTCCTCCTGCTGGAGCAGCAGGTGCTGCCGGCCCTCCTCGTCCAGCAGCCCGCCGTCGTACATCAGCCGCAGGCCGCCACGGCGCGGGCCGGTGCGCGGCTCCCAGTCGACGGCGAGCAGGCGCAGCGCGGACGGGTCCAGGCGCAGGCCCAGCTCCTCGGCGGTCTCGCGCAGGGCGGCGTCGGTGGGGGCCTCGCCGCGCTCGACCACGCCGCCGGGGAAGTCCCAGTCGGGCTTGTAGACCGGGTCCACCAGCAGCACGCGGTCCTGCTCGTCGAAGAACAGGACGGCGGAGGCGACGGTGTCGCCGGTCGGATCCGGGGTCTGGACGATCGGGCAGCGGGCGGCGCCGACCCGGACCAGCTCGGCGATCCGGTGCGCGGTCTCCCGGGGGGAGATCCCGCTGGTGTCGATCATCCGGGCGTCCCCGACCAGCCAGCGGCGGGCGGCGCGGTAGCGGGGCAGGTGCTCGAGGCACCAGGCGCGGACCCGCTCGCTGCCCTCCGGGTCGCCCGGGCACTCGTCGCGGTGGGCTATGCGGTCGCGCAGGATCGTTTCTTCAGGGTCCAGCACGACGTGGTGCACCGTGATCCCGTGCGAGGCCAGGTCCCCGAAGATCTCGTCCCGGTAGTCCTCCCTGAGCAGGGTCATCGGGACCACCAGCGGGCCCCCGACCTCACCGAGCAGCGCCGCCGCCGTCTCGGGGACGAGCCGGCGCCAGGCCGCCAGGTCCTGGAAGTCGGACACCGTCGCCAGCCGGTCGGCCGGGAGCATCCGACGCAGGCCGAAGCCCACCAGCTCGGGATCGAAGAGCACGCTCCCGGGCAGCAGTTCCACCAGCTCGCGGCAGGCGCTCGTCTTGCCCGCCCCGAATGTGCCATTGACCCAGACGATCACAACGTCCCCTGCCCTCGACTTCCCCCGATGCCGTTCGCACCGGGCAGCGCCCCCGTTGGTCGAACCAGCGCCACCCGTGGTGGTACCCGCGCCACGCCGCTCCCCATGCCTCCCCGGCGCGCCCGCCCGCACGCCCCGATCTGCCCCGTGACAGCGGCATGTGCCCAGGTCAGACGCCCGTACGCGGAAATATGCAGACCGGTCTACATCAAAATTGCACCCCTTCGCCACTGCTAGGGCACAGGATGCCTGGTGGGTCGACCCGCTACGCACGCCCCACGCGCACGCTCCGCACGCCCCCCACTCGTACGCCCCCGTGCGCCGCGCGCGCCCCGGGCTCGGCCCGTACGCGCCCTGCGCTCGACCGCCACCGCCCGCCTCCTTGCGCCGCCCGCGCCCCACCGCGTACAGAGGAACGATGAAGCTGCTTCCCGCCGGTCGGGTCGTCGTCATCGGCTCGGTCAACACCGACCGCATCCTCCGCTGCCCCGTGCTGCCCTCCCCCGGCGAGACCGTCCTCGCCACCGCCGCCACCCGGGGCTTCGGCGGCAAGGGGGCCAACCAGGCGGTGGCGGCGGCCCGGATGGGGGCGGCGACGCACCTGGTCGCCAAGGTCGGACGGGACGCCGAGGGCGAGGCGGCGCGTGCCGACCTGCGGGGCGCGCAGGTCGAGACGGGCGCCGTGCTCACCCACCCGGACGCGCCCACCGGCCAGGCGATCGTCATGGTCGACCCGGCCGGCGAGAACAGCATCGTCGTCGTCCCCGGCGCCAACGCCCACCTGACCCCCGAGGAGGTCACCGCCGCCCTCACCCGCCTCCGGCTGCTCCCCGTCGACGTGGTCCTGACCAGCAACGAGGTCCCCGCGGAGTGCATCCGCGCGACCGCCGCCGCACTGCCCGCCGCGGGCCCCTCGGGCGGCACCCGCTGGCTGCACAACACCGCCCCGGCCGGCACCCTGCCGGAGGCCGGCCCCACCGGACGCCGCCCGCTGGTCGTCGCGAACGCCGTCGAGGCCCGCCAGCTCACCGGCGCCGCCGACGTCACCGGGGCCGCCCGGGCGCTGGCCGAACACGCCGAGGGCGCCGTGGTCACCCTCGGCGGCGAGGGCGCGCTGGTCGTCGTGGACGGGACGCCGACCCGGCTGCCCGCCCCGACCGTCCGAGTGGTCGACACCACCGGCGCCGGCGACGCCTTCTGCGGCGCCCTCGCCGCCGCACTCGCCCGCGGCGCCGCGCTGCCCGACGCGGCCGCCACCGCCGTCGCCGCCGGGGCCTTCGCCGTCACCGGCCTCGGCGCCCGCGGCGCGCTGCCCCGCCCGACGGACCTCTGACCGGGCGTCGGGCCGAGCGGGCGTCGCGCGCCCCGGGCTCGGCCCGGACCGACGAGGACACCCCCGTCGGGGGCACCGGGCGGACCCGGCACCCCCGACGGGCGGACGGCGGCCCCGCTACGGGCGCCCCATGTACGACGGGTAGTAGCCGCTGCTGATCCCCGAGATCCTGATGTTGGTCCCGGGCCGCGCGGCCTCGACGTACCTGTTGTCGCCCAGGTAGATGGCCACGTGCTGGATGCCCCGGGCGGTCCCGTCCGGCGACCAGAACAGCAGGTCGCCGCGGCGCAGCTGGCCGGCCCCGATCGGCGTGGTCGCCGCGTACTGGTCGTTGGCCACCCGCGGCAGGCTGATCCCGCCGCGCCGGAAGGACTGCTGCACCAGGCCCGAGCAGTCGTAGCCGTCCGGCCCGTTGCCGGCCCGGCGGAACGGCACGCCCAGCTGGGAGAGCGCGAACTGCACGGCGGTCTCGACGTCCCGGTCCTCGGCGACCGAGTCGTCGAAGTAGCCCGGGGAGTCCGAGGAGGAGCCGCCTCCGGTGCGCTCCAGGTAGATGTCGTAGTGCGAGGTCCAGCGCCACTCGCCCCTGCTGTTGCGGAACCAGTAGCGCGAGCCGTCCCAGCCCTGGGTGATCCCGCCGGAGGACGTGGTCGTGGTCCTGGCGGCGGACGAGGAGCCGCCTCCGGTGCGCTGCACGTAGACGTCGTAGTGCGAGGTCCAGCGCCACTGCCCCTGGCTGTTCTTGAACCAGTACCGGGAGCCGTCCCAGCCGGCGTGCGCCGGGGCGGGCTCGGCGGCCGCGGGGCTGACACCGGTGCCGAGGCCGATCAGGCCCGCACTGGTCGCGATCACGGCCACCATGCCTATCCCCCGACGGAGCCGCGCGCTGCGGGACGGACGGGAGGGGCGGACGGTGGCAGCGTCCTGCTGCCCGGTCGGTTCGCCGGCGGCCTCCGGCGCGCCGGTGTTGACGGTGGTCATCGTGCTGACTTCCTTCACTGCTGCGGATCGCTGCGGATCGCTGCGGATTTGCAGCGGGTTGCTGTGACCGGCCAGGACTGGCCGTGCTTGTCGGCAGGGCCCCCGCCCGGCACACCGCGGCTTCCGGTCCTGCGACCGGAAGCCGCCGGCGTGCCGCCCGGGGGGTCGGCCCTGCCTGCGTGTCACGTTAGGCACGCGTCCGCTCACTGCGCGCAGTGGAGTGCGCCAATGGAAGGGTCACGGGTGGTGAGCACCGACGGCGCATCAGGGTGAACACCCGTCATCCGAGGGGGCGTCCGACCGCCCTCTCCTCAGCGGCCGCCGGCCTCCGCCAACAGCTGCTTCTTCAGCACCTTTCCCAGGGCGTTCCTGGGCAGTTCGGGCACCAGGACGACCCGGCGCGGCCGCTTGTGCACCGAGAGCCGCTCCGCCACGAAGGCCGTCAGCTGCTCCCCCGTCACGGCGCCGTCCGGGATGACGTACGCGACGATCGCCTGTCCGAGGTCCTCGTCCGGCACGCCGACCACCGCCGCGTCGGCGACCGCCGGGTGGTCGCGCAGCGCGGCCTCCACCTCGCCCGCGCCGATCCGGTAGCCGCCGCTCTTGATCAGGTCAACCGAGGCGCGGCCGACGATCCGGTGGAAGCCGTCCGCCCCGATCACCGCGACGTCGCCGGTGCGGAACCAGCCGTCCGCCGTCCACGCCTCGGCGTCCGCGTCCGGCCGGTTGAGGTAACCGCTGAACAGCGTCGGCCCGGAGACCTGGAGTTCGCCGACGCTCTCCCCGTCGCTGGGCACCGGCGCGCCGTCCTCGCCGACCAGCCGGGTGCGGACCCCCTCCACCGGCAGCCCGACGCTGCCGGGGCGCCGCTCGCCGTCCGCCCGGGTGCTGACGGTGATCAGCGACTCGGTCATCCCGTACCGCTCGATCGGGGCGTGCCCGGTGAGCGCCGCGAGCTTCTCGAACACCGGCACGGGCAGCGGCGCGCTGCCGGAGACCAGCAGCCGGGCCGGGGCGAGCCGGGCCGCGGCCTGCGGGTCCGCCGCCAGCCGGGACCACACGGTGGGCACCCCGAAGTACAGGCTGCCGCCCGCCGCCGCGTACCCCTCCGAGGTGGGCCGCCCGGTGTGCACCAGTCCGCTGCCGGTGCGCAGGGCGCCGAGCACGCCGAGCAGCAACCCGTGCACGTGGAACAGCGGCAGGCCGTGGACGAGGGTGTCCTCGGCGGTCCACTGCCAGGCGGCGGCGAGGGCGTCCAGGTCGGCGGCGATCGCCTCGCGCCGGATCACCACGCCCTTGGGGGCGCCGGTGGTGCCCGAGGTGTAGAGCACGAAGCCGGTCGACCCGGCGGCCGGCTCGGCGTAGCTGGTGGTGGAGCGCCGCGCGGGGTCGACCGGCAGCCCGGCCACCGAGGTGTCCTGCGGCAGCACCTCCCCGACGGCGTGCGCGAGCAGCGCCGCGCCCGAGTCGCGCAGGATGTGCTCGCGCTCCTTGGGCCCTGAGTCGGGCGGCAGCGGCACCACCGGGACGCCCGCCAGCAGGCCGCCGACCACGGCGGTGACGGTCTCGACGGTGGGCCGGGCGAGCACCGCGAGCGCCGGGGCGCCGGCCACCCGGTCGGCGACGGCGGTCGCCGCGCCCAGCAGGTCCTCCCGGGAGAGCGTCCGACCGTCGATCCGCAGCGCGTCCGCCGCGTCGCCGAAACCGCCCTGAAGTGCCGTCAGCAGTGCCATGCCACCGTCCTCGCCTCGTCCATCACCACCGCGCCGCGCCCGTGCGCCACGCGCCGGCGCCGACTCTACGGGCCGCCGCCCGGCCCGCCGCGCGCCGGGGACGGCGAGCGGGGCCGGCGACGGCGGAGAACGACCGGGAAGGCCGGGGAAGGACCGGGGGCGGCCGGGTACGACGGAGGGCGCGGCACCGGGCACCCGGCGCCACGCCCTCCGAACCTTCCGCGCGGATCAGGCCTTGCGGGCCTTCACCTCGGCGGTGAGCTGCGGCAGCACCTGGAAGAGGTCGCCGACCACGCCGTAGTCGACCAGCTCGAAGATCGGGGCCTCGGGGTCCTTGTTGACGGCCACGATGGTCTTCGAGGTCTGCATGCCGGCCCGGTGCTGGATGGCGCCGGAGATGCCCGCCGCGATGTAGAGCTGCGGGGAGACCTGCTTGCCGGTCTGGCCGACCTGGCTGCTGTGCGGGTACCAGCCGGCGTCCACGGCGGCACGCGAGGCGCCGACGGCCGCGCCCAGCGCGTCCGCGAGCTCCTCGACCACGCCGAAGCCCTCGGCGGCACCGACACCACGGCCACCGGAGACCACGATCGCGGCCTCGGTCAGCTCGGGGCGGCCGGAGGACACCCGCGGGGTGCGCGAGACGACCTTGGCGGCGTTGCCGGTGAACGCGACGGCGACGTCCTCGACGGCGCCGGCGGCCGGAGCGGCCTCCGGGGCGACGGCGTTCGGCTTCACGGTGATGACCGGCGCGCCCTTGGTGACCTTGGACTTCACCTGGAAGGACGCGGCGAACACCGACTGGGTGGCGACCGGACCGCCGTCGCCGGCCTCCAGGTCGATGGCGTCGGTGATGATGCCGGAGCCGATCCGCAGCGCGACGCGCGCGGCCACCTCCTTGCCCTCACCGGAGGACGTCACCAGCACCGCCGCCACGTCGTTCGCCTTGGCGATCTGCGCCAGCGCGTCCACCTTCGGGACCACCAGCTGGTCGGCGAACTCCGCGCCGTCGGCGACGTACACCTTCACCGCACCGTACTCGCCGGCCTTCGCCGCGATGCCGGCCGCGGCCGCACCGGCGCCCAGGACGACGGCGGACGGCTCACCGATACGGCGGGCCAGGGTCAGCAGCTCCAGGGCCGGCTTGCGCACCGCGCCGTCGGCGTGGTCCACCAGAACCAGGATCTCAGCCATGATTCGTTGCTCCTGATCGATCGTTGGGTTCGCGAACGGGTGGGACTAGATGAACTTCTGGTCGGCGAGGAAGGTCGCGAGCGACTTGCCGCCCTCGCCCTCGTCCTTGACGACCGTGCCCGCGGTCCGCGCCGGACGCGCCGCCACCGACTCCACCGCCGTCCACGAACCCGCCAGACCGACCTCGTCCGCCTCGATGCCCAGGTCGTCCAGGTCCCACGACTGCACCGGCTTCTTCTTCGCCGCCATGATCCCCTTGAACGACGGGTACCGGGCCTCACCCGACTGGTCCGTCACCGAGACCACCGCCGGCAGCGCCGCCTCCACCAGCTCCGTCGCCGCGTCACCGTCCCGACGACCCTTCACCACGCCGCCCTCGACCGACACCTCCGACAGCAGCGTCACCTGCGGCACGCCCAGCCGCTCCGCCAGCAGCGCCGGCAGCACACCCATCGAACCGTCCGTCGACGCCATGCCACCGATCACCAGGTCGAACCCGGCCTTCTCCAGCGCCTTCGCCAGCACCGCCGACGTCCCGACCACATCCGAACCGTGGATGTCCTCGTCGTTCACGTGCACGGCCTTGTCCGCACCCATCGACAGCGCCTTGCGCAACGCGTCCTTCGCGTCGTCCGGCCCCACCGTCAGCACCGTCACCTCGGCGCCCTCGTTCGCCTCCGCGATCCGCAGCGCCTGCTCCACGCCGTACTCGTCCAGCTCCGACAGGAGGCCGTCCACACCCTCCCGGTCGGTGGTGTGGTCGTCCGCGAAACGACGGTCACCCGTCGCGTCCGGCACGTGCTTCACACAGACAACGATCCTCAAGCTCACGGCCTGTCTCCTGTACTGGTCTCGTCCGGCGGCTGCGGCGGTGCAAGCGGGCGCGAACACGGCACGCACCCGCTCCGGGCAGCGAATTCCCGTGCCGGTCCGGAACTTCCTGGCAGCATACTCGCCGGTAGTGCAGTGGTCACTACTGGCCAGTAGCTTATGCCGTGCGGCTGCTCCCGCCGCCTGTGCCCATCCTGCCCCAGCGCGGGGCCGACTCCACCCGCCGGGGCGGAACACCTGCGGCCGGATTGCTCACACCACGCGACCGAGCGCCGCGATCACGTCCACCCGGCGCGGCTGGCCCGCCGCCCGACGCACCACCCGGCCCTCCCCGTCCAGCACCAGGACGGTCGGCGTCCGCCGGACCTCCAGCCGGCGGACCAGCTCCAACCGCTCCTCGGCGTCCACCTCTATGTGCTCCACCCCGTCGACCATCCCGGCCACCTCCGAGAGCACCCGCCGGGTGGCCCGGCACGGCTGGCAGAAGGCCGTCGAGAACTGCACCAGCGTCGCCCGCGCGCCGAGCGGCCCGCCCAGCTCCGCCCCCGACAGCCGTACGGCCTCCGACAGCGGTACCTCGTCCGCCCCGTCCTCGGTGCTCACCCTCGTCCTCCCGTCACTCCCGGCCCGTCACCCCCGGCCACGGCGGGCCGGGACCGGCCCCGTCGAGGCACGACAACGCACGCCGTCGGCCCGGTCATCCCCCAGTCTGCGGCAGCGCCCGCGGCGCCCGAAACACGGTCGACCGCCAGGGCCGGGACACGTACGATCGGCCGATGGACTCCGACCGCCGCCCGATGCCGCCGCCGGTCCGCCGCCGCGTCATCGCCCCGGCCAGGACCACCGTCCACCGACGGCGCTGACGCCCCGCCGCTGCCGCCGCCCGTCGCGACCACCCGGAGCCCCGTTGCAGACCGATCCCCGCGGTCCCCGCTTAGCCGCAGCGCTCACCGCGATCGTCCTGGCCCTCGTCCTGGCCACCGGCAGCTGCCCGCTCCTGGGAGCCCAGACGCTCGTCTTCGCCCTCGGCTCGTTCGGCGGCCTGCGCCTGGCCCCGTACGTCCGGCTGTTCCAGGCGCTCGTGCTGCCCCGGCTCGCACCGCCCTCCGCCACCGAGGACGAACGGCCGCTCCGCCTCGACCAGGGCGTCCTCATGGTCTTCGCCGCGGTCGGCACCCTCGGCTACTGCACCGAGGTGACATGGCTCGGCGTGATGGGCGCCTCGACCGCCCTCACCGCCGCCTTCGCCAACGCCGTGTTCGGCTACTCCGTGGGCTGCGAGCTCTACCCCCTGGTCCGGCACGCCCAGGGCCGCCTCACCTCCCGCGCCTGATGCGAGCGGCCGAAAAGTTCCCGTTCGAATTCATCACGGAGATCACATCGGCAATACCCACTTGACCGCACGCCTCAGGTGACAGCAGGCACTCGTTCGGGGGATCATCTCCGTGAATCACCCGTGACCGCCGCGGAGTGCCGTACTCCGGTCGGCACCGCCCGCGCAACGGAGCGGGTACCCGCCGAACCGGGCTCCGGCCCGTGGAAGTCAGGACTGACCGTGGCAGAGTTCGTGTACCCGCCGGTGATCGGCGCCGCACTCACCGCCTTCCGCGCGCTCGACGCGCGGATCAAGATCGTGGGCGCCGAACACATCCCCGCCAGGGGGGGAGCGGTACTGGTCAGCAACCACATCAGCTACCTGGACTTCCTCTTCGCGGGCCTCGGCGCGTACCGCGGCGGCAAGCGCAAGACCCGCTTCATGGCCAAGGACGACGTCTTCAAGCACCGGATCTCCGGCCCGCTGATGCGCGGCATGAAGCACATCCCGGTCGACCGCACCGACGGCCAGCCCGCCTACGAGGCCGCCGTGCGCGCCCTCAAGGCCGGCGAGGTGGTCGGGGTCTTCCCCGAGGCGACCATCAGCCGCTCCTTCATGCTCAAGAAGTTCAAGACCGGCGCCGCCCGGATGGCCGCCGACTCCGGCACCCCGCTGCTGCCCGTCGTGCTCTGGGGCACCCAGCAGCTCTGGACCAAGGGCCGCCCGAAGACCCTCACCAAGCGGCACGTCCCGGTCACCATCATGATCGGCGAGCCGATCCACCTCGGGCCGGACGACAAGCCCGTGATGGTCACCCGGCGGCTGCGCGCCGCCATGAGCGAGATGCTCGACCAGGCCCAGCGCGAGTACCCCGGCAAGCCCTCCGGCCCGGACGACACCTGGTGGCTGCCCGCCCAGCTCGGCGGCACCGCGCCCACCCTGGAGGTCGCCGAGGCCGAGGACGAGGCAGAGGCCCTCGCGAAGGCCGAGCGCCGCGCCGCCCGGGGCTGAGGCCCGCTCCGCTCCCCTCTGTTCCTCTCCCCTCCACTCCCCTCTACTCCGTGCGATCGAGCGAGCGCGGTCCGTCGCGTGTCGCCGGACCGCCGACGTCCCCCGTCTGACACAGTGACAGCTCCTTTCAGGGGCCTTCGTCCTGAATCCTCGGCGGGGGCACACGTCGGAGCGGTCGAGAGTCTCGGAGGCGGAGATGGCACGGATCACCACCGGCACACGGCAGTCACCCACGGGCAGGGCCCGCACCCGCGCGAGCGCCGGTGCGGGCCTTCTGCTTCTGGGCGCCCTGCTCACCGGCTGCGGGGCCGAACCCGGGGAGATCCCGCTCTCGGAGATCCGGCCGGAGACCCCCACCGCCACCCCCGAGGCGACACCCGCCGCGACCCCCGGCGTGGTCGGCGCGGCCATCGGAGCCCCCGCGGCCGCCGCGCACAACGGGCTGATCGTCAGCCGCGCCTACACCGACGCCGCCCGCACCAGCACCGCGATCGTCACTCTCTCCCCCGACGGCACCGGCCAGCACCAGGTCACCCAGCCGCCGGCCCGCGCGCTCGACGACCGCCCGGACTGGTCCCCCGACGGCGCCACCATCGCCTTCGACCGCACCGACCCGCAGACCGGCACCGCCCGGCTCTGGACCGTCCTCACCGCCGGCGGCCCCGAGCACCAGGTCAACCAGCTCTGCGACAGCGGCACCGCCGACTGCGCCAACGAGGACGAACGCGCCCCCGCCTTCTCCCCCGACGGCAAGCAGGTCGCCTTCAGCCGCTCCTGGGGCGCCCTGGACCCGTCCGGCAGCCACCAGATCCAGTACTCCGACCTCTACCTGATGACCCCCGAGGGCACCGACGTCCAGCGGCTCACCTTCCTCACCAACGACAAGCCCTACTCCGGCGCGGTCAGCAACCCCAGCTGGTCCCCCGACGGCAAACAGCTCACCTTCGAGTACCGCACCAGCGCCACCGGGCAGCCCGCCAACAGCCGCGCCATCTACGTGGTCAGCGCGGACGGCACCGGGCTGCGGCAGCTCACCCCCTGGGAACTGCGCGCCGGCGACCGCGCGGACTGGTCCCCCGACGGCACCCAGATCCTCTTCACCACCTACCCGGCCGGCCCCGACAACGCCCCCGGCGGCGGCATCTACACCGTCCACCCCGACGGCAGCGCCGTCGGCGCCCTCACCCCCGCGCCCTCGGACGCCTTCTACGGCGCGGCCGCCTACGCTCCTGACGGCAAGTCCATCGTCTTCGCCCAGGCGCCCGCCGGCACCGGCGCCGACCTCTACAGCATGCGGCCGGACGGTACGGGCGTCGCCCGTCTCACCAACAGCGCGGACAAGTGGCTCAGCCGGCCGGCCTGGGGGACGGCGGAGGCCCCGGCGGCTCCCGCCGACCAGGTCCAGGCGACGGCCCAACCGTCGGATCAGGCCTCGGGTCAGGCGTCGTCGGCTCCTCAGGCACCCCAGGCGCCGCGGCCCGATGCCCAGCAACCCGCCCAGGCCCAGGGGCAGGCGCCCACGGAGAAGCCGCAGCCCGAATCCGACTCCGACGAATAGATTCGCCCCGGCCCTGAAAACGCGAAGAGCCCCCATCCGGGACCCGGATGGGGGCTCTTCTGAAGAATTGTTCGGCGGCGTCCTACTCTCCCACAGGGTCCCCCCTGCAGTACCATCGGCGCTGTAAGGCTTAGCTTCCGGGTTCGGAAT